>JAXGBA010000023.1:0-14278 GCA_034186235.1 Clostridia bacterium
AACTCCGGACGGAACGATTTGCAGAAAGTGTAATTTCAGCGGCACACGGGAAGAGGTGCGCCGCCAAACCGCAGAGTTTGCGCTTAATCTTGCATTGAAATATCTTAAACTGATATAAATGAGAAAACCATGACAAACCGGAACGCAGCGCAATACAGCAAATTCAAAAAGGAGCGCACGCTGCCGGCAATTGACCTGGAAAATGGAGCAAAAAACCAAAGAAAAAAGAACTTACAACAATCTTTCGGAAAGCTAATATTCCTATATAGTGTCGGAACTTTCCGAAAATTTCAGAATCTGAGAGATTACATATTTTTTCTCCATGCCGTCATATCAAAGCATTGCAGAGTGGTATAAGGGTATCGGGTTAAGACCGCACCTTGCACAGCTGGAGGAGCCCGGCCAAAAAGAATACACGAAGGATTTTCTCGAAAAAATACGGGAAACATATCCCGTGCAGAAAAGCAGAAATATTATTTTTGAATTTCCGAGACTGTTTTTCACAGTAACTAAAGAATAAAAACAACTGCCGCACAAGGAAACCTTGTGCGGCAAATTTACCTTCCTTTTTCAAAGCCTGTCTTCATAATTATCAGTCTATCGGATTCCCCTCATTATCGAAAAGCGGAAGCGGAGCAAGATATGTAACATCGTGTCTGCCGATAGCGTCGCCTTCAGCCAGAACCGCCATCTTGCCGACAATATTTCCGCCACATTCGTTGACGAGAGTTATAAGGGCATTAAGCGATTCGCCGGTGCTTATAACATCATCGACAATCAGAACCCTTCTCCCCTGCAAAAGATTCTTTTCCTTGCCACCCAGGCACAGAATCTGCTTTTCCTCGGTTGTAATCGAGTTAACCTCAACCGTAACAACCTCGCTCATGTAAAGCTTCGGGCCCTTTCTCGCAACGACATATTCAATCCCCGAAAGCCTTGACATTTCAAACGCCAGCGGAATACCCTTTGATTCCGCAGTGATGATAACATCGAAATCCGGAGCCTTCTTCAAAAGCTCTTTTGCGGAAACCGTTGTAATCTCGGTATCGCCGAACATTATAAATCCGGCAATCTGAAGCTTATCGGTCAGCGGGAAGAAATCAAGTTCCCTTTTAAGGCCGGCAATCTCTATTTCATATGATGTATTCACTTAAAATACACTCCCTTTATAAATATTCATATATATAATATCACAATTTTCGATAAAATGCAACGGTTATATTAAAAAACTGTTATATATTGATGTGATTTGTAGACAAACACGGATTTTTGTGTTATTATATATGAATATAGGAGATGTTATTATGAAAAAAATAGGGGTATATATTACGGTATTTATCCTTTCGGCCATAATTTTGTTTTTCGGGTCAAAGTGGGCGCATGACGGCGTAACGATATTCAAGCACAGCACCGAGGCGGTTACCGCAAAGGTTATGACCATAGACAAAAAGACAGAAACAAAAGGCGACAACTTCACAAGTACGGTAATTATTTTCCGCGCGCAGATACAGGGCGGAAAGCACGACGGCGAGGTTGTGAAGGCATATCAGGAACATAATTCCCAGGTGGCAAACATGAGAATCGTGCGCCCCGGGGACACCGTAATCATGAAAAACTATAAAATAGAGGACCTCGGCACGGACTGGGCTGTCGAGAACTTCAAGCGCTCAAATGTTCTTTATATGCTTATTGCAGCATTTGCGGTTCTGGTGATAATATTCGGAAGAAGCAAAGGATTCCGCACGATTATTTCGCTGGCATATACCTGCCTTGCGGTATTTTTGGTGTTCATTCCGGCAGTTCTCGGCGGCAGAAACATTTATATTACATCAATCGCAATATGCGTGTTTATAATATTTATGACGCTTCTTCTCGTAAACGGTGCGGATAAAAAGACTCTCTGCGCCGCTCTCGGGTGCGTAGGTGGCGTTCTGGCGGCAGCGATAATTACGGTAATTATGAGCAGGGTTATGATTTTCGCCGGATATACAAACGAAGATTCCTACTATCTAACGATGCTTCCGAAACCCGTTAACCTGAAAGCGCTCAGCTTTGCAGCTATAATAATAGGCGCCGTCGGGGCGGTTATGGATGTTGCAATGTCACTTTCATCATCGCTTTATGAGATGAAAGAAAAAATCCCCGATATATCATTCAAATCGCTTGTAAGCTCGGGGCTTGCAATAGGACGGGATATGATGGGCACAATGTCCAACACGCTTGTTCTTGCATATATCGGCAGTTCCGTTTCGTGCGTTCTTCTGCTGCTCACCTACGCAGACTCGCTCGCAGATGTTCTCAACCGTGAAATGATAGCCTATGAGATACTTCAGGCGATTGCCGGAAGCCTCGGAATACTCCTTGCAATTCCGCTCACAACGCTTGTATGCGGAGTATTCTATCTTAAAAGGAGGACAAAGCATATTGAAAACGAAAAAATATGACCTCGGCGAGGGGAAACTGTCCTCACTAATGGTTGCCATGGCGATACCCTCTATTGTTGCGCAGGTAATAAACATTCTTTATAATATGGTTGACCGAATTTATATAGGACACATAAAAGGCATCGGCGCAGATGCGCTCACGGGCGTCGGGGTTGCATTCCCGATTGTTGTGTTCATATCTGCATTTTCGGCGTTTGTCGGAGCCGGCGGAGCGCCGCTTTCGGCAATTTTTCAGGGGAAGGGCGACCGTGACCGTGCCGAAAAAATCCTCGGAAACGGCGTTTCCATGCTGATTTTCTTTTCTGCTGTTCTCATGATTGTTTTTTATGCGTTCAAAAAGCCTCTGCTTTTTGCCTTTGGCGCAAGCGAAAACACATATTCTTATGCATCGGACTACATCTCGATATATCTTATAGGAACGCTTTTTGTTGAGTTTTCTATGGGGCTTAACACATATATTATAGCGCAGGGCGAATCGATAACGGGTATGCTGTCGGTTCTTATCGGCGCAGTTGCAAACATCGTGCTCGACCCCATTTTAATATTCGTGCTCGGCCTCGGGGTACGGGGTGCGGCAATTGCCACTATAATATCGCAGTTTTTAAGTGCGGTATGGGTAGTCGGATTTCTTGCAAGCCGCCGCGCAGTTTTAAGGATTAAAATTCAAAACTTAAAACCGGATTTTAAAATAATCGGGAGCATTGCTGCTCTCGGTGTTTCGCCGTTTGTTATGCGTTCAACTGAAAGCTTTGTCAGCATCGTTTTAAACAGCGGTATGCAGCGCTATGGCGGCGATGTTTATGTCGGCTCAATCACTATAATGCAGAGCGTTATGCAGCTTTTTTCCGCACCGCTCGGAGGGTTCACGCAGGGTGTGCAGCCGATTATAAGCTTTAACTTCGGCGCCGGGAATTTTGCCCGAGTTAAAAAAGTTTATAAGAGCATGATTGCAATTTGCCTTGCATTTTCGTTCTTGGGAACTGCCACAGCTATTATTTTCCCCGAAATTTACGCAGGTTTTTTCACAACCGATTCGGCGCTTATAACGCTTGTCGGCGAGAAAATGCCGATATTTATGGCAGGTATGCTGATTTTCGGGGCACAGCAGGCTATTCAGACAACATTTATGGCTCTCGGGCAGGCAAAAATATCGCTCTTTATTGCAACGCTTCGTAAAATTATTCTTCTTATTCCGCTTGCGCTAATATTGCCAAAGTTTTTCGGAACAAACGGTGTTTATATTTCCGAACCGATATCGGATACAATATCGGTTCTTACAGCGTCTGCGCTATTCATGCTGAATATAAAGAAAATACTGACAAAGGACACACTTGACAAAATAAAATAATACCGGGCGGTGAAAAAATGGAAAAAGTCTTAATAACCGGCGGAACAAGAGGAATAGGCAGAAAAACCGCCGAATTGTTCAAAAAATCGGGATATGATGTTTTCGTAACATTCAAAAAGAGTTCGGACGAAGCGGAAAAGCTGAAAGCCGAAGGCATTTCCGCAATAAAAGCCGATGTTTCCGACATTGAAGCCATGGAAGACGTCAGGCAAAAAATCGGTGCAGTCGATGTGCTTGTAAACAACGCCGGGATTTCTTACTGGGGTCTTCTCTCGGAAATGACGGCGGAGCAGTGGCAGAGAGTAATTGACGTAAATCTTACCGGCACATTCAACTGCATTAAAGTGTTTTCGCCCGATATGGTGAAAAAAAAGAGCGGTGCTATAGTTAACCTTTCATCAATGTGGGGTGTTACGGGCGGATCGTGCGAAGCGGCATATTCTGCGGCAAAAGCAGGCATAATCGGGCTTACAAAAGCTCTAGCAAAAGAGCTTGGACCATCAAAAGTCAGGGTCAATGCCGTAGCGCCCGGAGTAATAAAAACCGACATGACAAAAAATCTTTCGGAGGAAGATTTAAACTCCCTTGCCGAAGAAACGCCGCTCGGCATAATCGGCACAGCGCAGGATATCGCCGAAGGAATTTTATATCTTGCAAAAGCACAATTTGTAACAGGTGAAATATTAAACATAAACGGAGGAATAGTAATATGATTTTCGCAAAAGATTACGGATTTACCGCCGGAGGAAGCCCAGCTTCAAACTCGGCTGCTCTCCAAGCGGCAGCCGACAATGGCGGCGACATCTATATTGATGAGCCGGGAATTTATGATGTGTCCGACTGCGTTATGCTCGGCAGCAACACAAGCATAATCTGCGCAAACGGAGTATATTTAAGGAGAAACAAAAGCGAAAAAACAAGTTATGTTTTCGCAAACAAAGGCGCATACACAAGGGAATATTCCGAAAACATCAAGCTTATCGGCGTGAGGATTATATGCCAAGGGGTGGAAGCCGACCCGTCAAGCCCGTTTTATGTTCCGGGGCTGAGGGGACATGTTTCCTTCTTTTACATAAAAAATCTTGAGATACGGGACTTTGAAATCATGGATCTTCCGGCGGGCAACTTCGGAATTCATGTGTGCACCTTCCATAATATTATAATAGAAAATGTCCGCATAGAAGGCAGGAAGGACGCCGTTCACCTCGGGCGGGGCGACAAATTTGTTATCCGCCACGGAATTTTCAGAACCTTTGATGACCCGATTGCCCTCAACGCACACGATTATTCCTCATCAAATCCGCAGCTCGGCTGGATTGAGAACGGTATAATCGAGGACTGTTACGATATGGACGATTCGGAAACCACAGGCTATTTCTGCCGTGTTCTTGCAGGCGCATGGGGCGAATGGAAAAGCGGTATGGAGGTGCAGACTTCCGATACCGTTTCATACGGCGGAAGACTCTACAGAGTGATTATGCCGCCGGACGGCAGAATATTCAAATCCGTTACCCCTCCGACGCACGAAAGCGGAACTGCAGAATACGACGGAATACGCTGGGTTATGGTGCAGGACGACATCGTGTACGGAAGCGGCTGCAGAAATGTTCATTTCAGGGATATTTTCCTTCAGAAAAAACGCCCTACGGCATTTTCTCTGCACTTTGACAAGGACAATTATTCGAGAAGCTACTACCCCGGCGCACAGTCCCCCGTTCAGGAAAACATCGTATTTGAAAACATATATTTTCAGAACGAAATCCCCGAATTTATAAGCGCTGTTACGCCTATTGATACAATCAAGGTTATAAACTCGTCTGTAGGCAGCAGCAAAATAGTGCTCAAAAACATAGATACCGAAGGAATTGAATATAAAAAGACCAATATTCTGTTCTCCGGAACAGACTTTGACGGAAGCGAAGACTCACTCGTTTCAACAGAAAACGGAAGACAAGCAGAAGTGAAAGTTATAGGTTCGTTCAAAGACAGATAACTTAAATCCTGACCGCACTTTATGCGGTCAGGATTTTTATCATGCGGTTTTTATAGTTAACAGCAACCTCCCCGGCTGCGCAGAGCTTGTCGGCAAGACAGACAATTCTGCTTTCGGCATACCTCGGAGGGGTGATATTAATCGGAAACATGTGCCGTATTATAATCTCTTTTTCTATATTGTTAAGGCAAAAATCACGCTCGGCATTCATAAGCGCCCGTTTTGCATGGTGAAACCCGTGAAGCCTGTGGGAAGGGTCGTTTTCATGCCAGTCATAAAGAAAATAGTCGTGCAGAAGCGCACCTCTTACAAGCGACCGCATATCCACGCTTATGCCGAATTTCACAGCAATATATACGCTCGCCGCCGCAACACGCAGAGAATGATCAAAGCATGAAAAATCACCGTGATGTATAAAATTCTTTTCGGATTTCATTCCGTCGGACGATAAAATATCTGCGCCCAATTCATAAACCACGCTCAGCAGTTCCCTGTTCACAAAAATCACCTCCCAAAATACTCTTGACATTTGTCTCATGTTTGTATTATAATATATATTGACCGTTTTTACAATGGTCGCAGGAAGTGGCATTTGATGTTTATTATACAGGCATCACGCAATATGTTACAAATCGGGGATAAACATTTTATGTAAATTTGGCAGGGGATGGCTATGGAAGAAAAAAAGCTTGACAGACGAACCGCAAAAACAAAGAAAGCTATTGCAATCGCTCTTGCAAAACTGCTTTCAGAGAAGGAAATAAACAAGATTACCATTACCGATATAGCAAAAGAGGCGGACATAAACCGCAAAACATTTTATAATTACTACAGCAGCGTTTATGAGGTAATTGACGATATCGAAAACGAAATTGTTTCTGCATTTTCAAAATCTCTCAGCGAAATCGATATGAAAAGTGACTTTCAGAAGCCGCAGATAATTCTCAGAGTTCTTATGGAAATTATAAGGCAGCACGCAGATTTTTACGGCCGGATTTTCACGGCAGGCGCAAACCCTAATCTGCCCGACAAAATTGCCGCCGCAATAACCGAGCGGCTCAAATCCGAATTTGAAGCACGCACTGAGCTTGACGGAATAAAGCTTGAAATAATTTCGACATATACAATCGCCGGCATGGCGGCGGTTTACAGAGAATGGTTCCGCTCCGGCAAAGCCATTGCGGTGGAGGAAGTTTCAAAATACTGCACCGAACTAATGCTTGGCGGAATAAACGGGATGTTCAACGAATAACAAAATAGCAGAACCGCACCGATTTTACGGTACGGTTCGTTTTATTATTTAAGCCTTCCGTTTACAACCTTTCCGACATTAAACTCGCATACTCCCATAGAGCCGGGCGCAACATCATATTCGTTAAATGAAATATACAGACAGCCGTTTTTGATATAAAAATTTTCGTTTCCGGTAATTTCGCTGAAAGAAAATTCCTTGTTGGCTTCAAATCCATCGGTTGCGGAGGGGTCGTAAATAAAATACATATTACTGCTGTCCTTCACCATATTTTCCCGCATCTGAGCGGTTATTATGCCATAAAGCTTTTCCTTGTAATTCGGCTCATTGCAAAGAATTTCGCCGAGAGAAACAAGTTTTTCCGCCTTTTTGTCCACCGTAAACATCTTATTGTATTCATTGCCGCTCGCCATAACATGCGTAGTCGTAATTTTAACGCTGAAATAGTCATCATCGTTGCAAAGCACCTCATAGCCGGTTGTTATGCTGTATTTTGCAGAATTGCTGTCAATATCGCCGTCCGCCGCCTTGTCAGCCTCATACTGCTTTATTACTCCGCCGATATATTTATCTATTTCGCAGTTCAGCTCCTCCGTTGCCCTGCCGAGGCCTTTTGCTTCCGGAATTTCAATATATGCTGAAAAGCTGCCCTTTTCATCCTCATAAACCCTGAATGTCACAAGTTCTGCAAGCCTTCCGATAACGGGAATCTCCTGCATGGTATATGCTGCCGCCGGGCTTATATTGACCGCTCCCACAAAGCATACCGCTGCGCACGCCGCTGCCGCCGCTATAGTTGAAAGCACCTTTTTTGCGCTTCTTTTCCGCCGTTTCGCTTCGGATGTAACACGGCAGTTAAGATACTGCGGAGCAGATTCCGTTTTCCCGAGCGCACTTTTTAAAATCTCATCAAATTCATTATTCTTCATGATAATTCATCTCCCTTTTTATGATTTCTTTTGCCTTATGAAGTCTGCTTTTTACGGTGCCTTCGGGGCAGCCGAGTATTTTGGCGATTTCCTTAACCGAAAGTTCCGCATTGTAAAACAGAACAATCACCGGGCGGTATTTGTCATCCAGTTCCGATACAATGCGGCGGACAAGAGCAAGGGTTTCCTTTTTCTCAACGCTTTCCGAAACATTATCGTCACCCGATATAAAAAGCTCCGTATCGTCATAGCTTAAAGTCGGGGCTATTCGGTGGCGCCGCCGCGCCTTCCGCTGCTCATTCTGCCATTCGCTGACGCAAATTTTCATTAAAAGTGCCCTCGGATTGCGTTTTTCATCGATGTTCTTGCCAAATGCTTTCAGCATGGTTTGCTGATATAAATCGTCCGCCTCAAACCTTGAGCGTGTTAAGTAAAGGCAAAAGCTGTATAAGCGGTCGCCGTGCTCGTTTATCAGCTTTTCCGTGCTGTTCATTTCCGATTCCTCCTTTCGTTTTCCGGTGTTTCACTTATATATTGCCGCAACTTTTAAAAAGGTTCAAAAAAAGAGGGAATTTTTTCTCCCTCTTTAATCTATATCACATCAAAATTTTCAAGAGCCTTGAGAGCACGTGCGGAAATCGCCTCGTTTTTCTCGCGTTTTCCTCTGATTTTCATTCCGAGAGGTTTGATAATACCGAAATTAACATTCATCGGCTGAAAGTTCGTAATTCCTTCGCAGCTTATGTAAGCGGCAAGCGCATGAAGTGCGGTTTCCTCCGGGAACGAAAATGTCCCCTTTCCGGACATAACCGACGCACACTGAAGTGCCGCCATAAGCCCGGATGATGTGGATTCTGCATAACCTTCAACCCCGGTAATCTGCCCGGCAAAAAAGATTTTAGGATGCTTTTTCATTGAAAAACTGTAATCGAGAAGCTTAGGCGAATTTAAAAATGTATTTCTGTGCATAACGCCGTACCGTACAAATTCCGCATTCTCCAAACCGGGAATCATCGAGAAAACCCGCTTTTGTTCGCCCCATTTAAGATTTGTCTGAAATCCCACAATATTGTAAAGGCTTCCGACGGCATCATCCTGCCTGAGCTGAACAACCGCATACGATTTTTCATTTGTACGCTTATCCACAAGCCCCACCGGCTTTAGCGGCCCGAAAAGCATTGTGTCCCTTCCCCGCTTTGCCATAACCTCAATCGGCATACATCCCTCAAACACATCAAAGCCCTTAAGTTCAGTGATTTCAGCTGTTACAAGTGCGTCGTAAAACCGATTATATTCCTCCTCCGTCATAGGACAGTTGAGATAATCCGCATCGCCCTTGCCGTATCTTGATGCCTTGAACGCTTTCTCCGTATCAACCGATTCAAATGTTACAATCGGCGCTGCGGCGTCAAAGAAATGAAGATACTCCTCATCCCCGGTAAGTCTTTTTATTTCGTCTGTGAGCGCATCCGATGTAAGCGGCCCGGTTGCAACGATTGTGTATTCATTCTCGTTGATTTCGGTCACTTCTCCGGGAATAATCTCAATAAGAGGATTACTTTTAATTTCATCGGTAACAAGCTTTGAAAAACCCTCGCGGTCAACCGCCAGCGCCCCTCCCGCCGGAACCGCCGTTTTATCGGCACAACGCATTATAAGCGAATCCATCATGCGCATTTCCTGTTTCAGAAGCCCGACAGCGTTTGAAAGATTATTCGCACGGAATGAATTGCTGCACACAAGCTCGGCAAATTTTTCACTGTGGTGAGCCGGGGTGTATTTCTGCGGTTTCATTTCAAAAAGCCTTACGGCAATATTGCGCTTTGCCAGCTGATACGCTGCCTCAGAGCCGGCAAGCCCGGCACCTATAACATTGACCGTCATTTTGTTTTGCCCTCCGCCGCCCGTTTTTTCGCCTCGCAGTCGGCGCAGTACTTTCTCTTGTTCTTTCCGTATCCCTTTTCAAACATTATGCCGCCGCAAACGGGGCACTTCTCGTTTGTAGGTGCATCCCACGAAATAAAATCGCAGTTCGGGCTGTTTTCGCAGCCGTAATATTTTTTGCCCTTCTGGCTTTTTTTCTCGAGAATCCTGCCGCCGCATTTCGGACATTTAACACCGGTATCAACAACAATTGTTTTCGTGTTTCTGCATTCCGGGAAGCCCGGGCATGCAAGAAACTTGCCGTATCTTCCGAGTTTATAAACCATTTTTCTGCCGCATTTTTCGCATACAACATCCGATTCCTCATCGGCGATTTTAACCTTTTCCATTGCCTTTTCCGCAACCTCAAGATTAGTCTTGAAAGGACCGTAAAAATCTTTCAGGAACTTAACCCAGTCAAGCTTGCCTTCTTCGATATAATCAAGCTCCGACTCCATATTAGCAGTAAACTCAACATCGACAATATCCTTGAAATACTGCTTCATAAGCTCGTTTACAACCCTTCCGAGTTCTGTGGGCTTAAGAAGCTTCGCCTCCCTCACGACATACCCTCTCTGAAGAATTATGGTAATTGTAGGAGCGTAAGTGCTCGGCCTGCCAATGCCGTTTTCCTCCATCGCCTTAATGAGCGCAGCTTCGGAATACCTCTGCGGAGGCGTGGTGAAATGCTGTTTCGAGTCAATGGACTTCTTTATGAGCCTGTCGCCCTCGTTAAGGTCGGGAAGGCTCGCTATGTTATCAATATCATTTTCATCGGGATTCTCAACAGTTTCCTTGTAGAGCACCGTAAACCCGGGAAATTTCATTTTTGCGCCGGTGGTTTTGAGAATGTAATCTCCCGCCGAAATATCTGCGCTTATTGTATCGTAAACCGCAGCTTCCATCTGGCTTGCCACAAAGCGTTCCCAAATAAGCTTATAAAGCTTATACTGGTCAGTAGGAAGCGATTTTTTAACCGTTTCCGGCAGAATTGTAACATCACTGGGGCGGATTGCTTCGTGTGCGTCCTGCGCACCTTTTTTCGCCTTGAACACACGTGGGGAAGAAGGAAGATAATCCTTGCCGTACTTTCCGCCGATAAACTCCCTTACCGCCTTCTGCGCTTCATCGGAAATACGCAGCGAGTCGGTTCTCATATAGGTGATAAGACCGATAGGCCCGATACCCTCGACATCAACGCCTTCATAGAGCTGCTGCGCCGCCGCCATGGTTTTTTTGGCGGTGTAACCGAACTTTTTTGAAGCCTCCTGCTGCATTGTACTTGTCGTAAACGGCGGCAGCGAAGCCTTTTTCTTAACTGACTTTTTAACCGTTTTTACGATAAATTCAGCCGTTTCGAGAGCAGAAACAATTTTTGCCGCTTCTTCACCGTTCGGGATTTCAATTTTACCGTTTTTATCACCGTAAAATCTTGCCGGAACCTTAAACTTATCCTTCATAAGGTTTGCAACCACGGACCAGTATTCCCTCGGTTTAAAGTCCTCGATTTCCTCCTCGCGGTCGCACACAAGTCTTGTCGCAACAGACTGCACCCTTCCGGCAGAAAGCCCTTTCTTTACCTTTTTCCAAAAGAGAGGACTTATCTGGTAACCCACAATCCTGTCAAGTATACGCCTTGTCTGCTGTGCATTTACAAGGTCTGTATTTATGCTGCTTGGATTTTTAACTGCGTTTTTAACTGCATTTTTGGTTATTTCGTTGAAAGCAATTCTGCATTTCTGAGAAGGGTCAATTCCCAGAAGATACGCAAGGTGCCACGAAATAGCCTCGCCTTCGCGGTCAGGGTCGGTTGCGAGGTAAACCTTGCTGCTTGACTTCGCTTCTTTTTTTAGCTTGCTGAGCAGATCGCCCTTTCCTCTTATTGTGATATACTTAGGTTCAAAATCGCCGTCAACATTAACGCCGAGCTGGCTTTTGGGCAAATCGCGCATATGCCCCATCGATGCCATAACCTTATAGTTGCTGCCAAGATATTTTTTAATTGTTTTCGCCTTTGCGGGCGATTCCACAATAACCAAATTTGACATACCGCTATACCTCCGTCTGCCGTCCGTTTTGCGGACAGCGTAATTTATTCGACAAACACATAGCTGTTTCCGCCGTCTTTTCTTATGACACCGTCCACTTCAAGCATCATAAGCGACGGCAGCAGCTGTGTTTCGTTAATATTCATCATTCTTGCAATTTCATCTATGTGAAGCTCTCTGTTGTAGAAAAGAAGCTCCGCAATGCGGCGGCTCATCGGCTCGGATATACCTCCGAGTCTTTCATCAATATCCTGCCGCTGCACCCTTTCCGGCTGCTCAAAATGAACCGGAAGATACGGAACAATATCCTCAACCTCCGTCACCGGAATACAACCTGATTTTATAAGATTATTGCTGCCGGCGTAATTTGAATTGTAAATACTTCCCGGAACAGCAAAAACATCCTTGCCGTCCTCTGCGGCAAGATTAGCTGTAATAAGCGCTCCGCTTTTTTCGGGTGCTTCAACCACCAATACACCCATACCGAGCGCCGCCATTATGCGATTCCTTATCGGAAAGTGATGACCTCTTGCCTTGGTGCCGGGCGAAAACTCGCTGATTACGGCACCGTTTTTAATTATGTTCTCCATAAGCTGTGCATTTCCTGCTGGATATACGACATCTACTCCGCACCCAAGAACCGCAACGGTCGGTGTTTTGCCGGCAATTGCACCGCGGTTTGCGGCTGCGTCTATACCGTCCGCCATACCGCTGACTACCGTGCAGCCGGCGTCGGACAGCCTGCACGCAAACTCAAACGCCGTTCTCTCGCCTTCCTTTGTGGATTTCCTCGTTCCGACAATCGTGAACATGGGAATACCGTTGAAATCCTGAATCGAGCCTCTTTTGTAAATAACAGCCGGCGGTGCATAAATATTCTTTAGCACCTGCGGGTATTTTTCACTTTTATAAGTGATTATTTCAATTTCGTTTGCAGCACAATATTTCACTATTTCTTCGGCTCTTTTAAGTTTTTTGTGACACAGCGCATCCAGTTCCGAGCGCATTATCCCTTCAATTTCGGATATTTCATCCTTTGCCGCCCCGAAAACCTCCTCGGCACTGTCAAAATAATTAATCCACTCGTTTTCCGCCTGACCTCCCGGGTACAAAGCCTCGGAAAGCCAAACCCAATGCTCAAGCATATAATCTGTCCTTTTTTAAGAAAAATAATGTATGTTTTAGCGGCAATCGTTCGGCAAACCGCTTATTTATCCTCCCTGCTCAGGAATTCGGCTCTTCTTCTCTGTCAAGCCTACACTCCCTCTCGGTCGCTTCGAATAAGATTACACTTCGTTTTTGCCTTGTGCCCTGTCTTTTCATTGTTTTTATATATTTTGCCGAGGGCACTTGGCAAAAAGCTCAATGTTCACTTATTCTCGCTGCTTAGGAGATAGGCTCTTCTTTGTCTTACCGCCTCATACGCCGTGACGGCAAACGATACCGCAGCATTAAGCGATTCGCTGCTGCCGAGCATAGGTATTTTTATTCTGCCGTCACAGATATTTCTGATTTCGTCCGACACACCGTTCGCCTCATTTCCTATAACAACGGCAAACGGCTTTTTGAGATCGTAATCATATATACATGATGATTTGTGCAAGTCCGCACACACGATTTCAAGTCCCTTTTTTTTCACATCATCGATGCCGCATTTTACAATCGGTATTCCGTAAAGCGAACCCATGGTTGAGCGCACAGCCTTAGGCGAATAAACATCCGCACACCCCGGAAGAAGCACAACCGCACCGAAGCCTGCCGAATCGGCGGTTCTTATAATTGTGCCCAGATTGCCCGGATCCGAAACCCTGTCGCATATAACCACCGGGTCGGAAATATCTGAAACCGTATATTCCGGCTTTTTCACAACCGCCAGCACTCCCTGCGGATTTTCGGTATCTGCCATAGCGGAAAGTACATTTTCGGTAACCTCAAAGCTCTCTTTTGCGGATATTCCGAAATCGCAGCCCGAAAGCATAAACAGCAAGTCAATCTGTGCGCCTTTTTCGGAAAGGTCACGCACAAGGCGTTCACCTTCAGCCAAAAATTGCCCCGTTTCATCACGGAAGGAACGCTTATT
This sequence comes from Clostridia bacterium, assembly GCA_034186235.1. Taxonomy (GTDB): domain Bacteria; phylum Bacillota; class Clostridia; order HGM11514; family HGM11514; genus CAKSKB01. Next base: position 14,018 of record JAXGBA010000023.1, read on the forward strand.
AAGCTTTTTTACATATTTAACAAGCTTATTTTCTCTGCTTGAAATCAGCACTGCACGCACCTCCGTTAGTTAAAAGACTGCCAACTGTTTATCGTTCACCGTTTTCGCCTCTTGGCTGCAATTTCTTTATGCAGCTTTATCAAATGTACTCGCCGCCAATCGGCGAAAAGCTGTTCACTCGCTTAATTTGACTGTTCATGAGATAGGCTCTTATTTTTTGTCAAGCCTCGGTTTCTTCGCGGACGGTCGTGTAAAATCGCA
>JAXGBA010000024.1:0-18011 GCA_034186235.1 Clostridia bacterium
AAACCGAAAATGGCAAAAATTCGCCGCCATAAGGCATTAAGCGTTCGCGCTTCTCTTGCCTTACGCCGACGAATTCATGTTCGGCAAATTTACCTTCCTTTTTCGAAGCCTGCCAGCGTGTCGATAGGTTTATCGATACGCTGAGGGGTTGCAGCGAAAACGCTGTAACCCCTTTCACTTTATATATCAAATACGCCGAGTATTATTATGCCGATAACCGTAACCGCAATGGCTGCATAATGCTTTGCGGATAATTTTTCCTTAAGGAAAATTCTGCTCCAGAGCACCGACGCCGCACAGTATGCCGAGATAACCGGCGCCGCCATAATGGTATTTTCCGAGATTGCAAAGACATATGCGAACTGCCCGGCTGTTTCGCATATTCCGCCGATGAGCTTCGGAACTTCGCGCGAAGGCACAAGATTATCTTTTTTGATAATAACAACATACACGAATGAAATTATACCCATAAGCAGGAATGTAAGTTCGTATGCGACATTTGCGGATTCCTCATTGAGGGTTTCGAGGATAATGCTGTCGGTAAATGTTCCTGCGGCGTCAAGTATGCAGTATATTATGGGAATTAGAATTGCAACAAGACTTTTTGAGTACTTGATATTGCATTTTTCCTGGCGCAGTTTTCTTTGGTTTTCGTCTTCGGTATACTCCGTAATTCCCAAAAATATAACCCCGGCACAGACGATTATAACACCGGCCAAAGGACCGCCCGAAAGCCTGTCCCCCAGGAACACAAAGCACATCAGTGCCGCCAGAGCGCCGGACGAGTTGCATATCGGCGATGATACCGAAAGCTCGATATACCTCAGCCCCACATAGCCGAACACCATGGAAATTATGTAAAGAAGTGATGCGGGAAGGTATTTTATAATAATCGAAAGGTTAATTTCCACGCCGCTTACAAAAATTTCAAACATTGCGTGAAGCCCCATTACCAGCCCGACCGCCATAACCATTTTCCAGTGACTGTACTTGTCGTCCGGCCTTGAGCCTATCTTACTGAATAAATCCGAGCCGCTCCAGCAAAGCAGTGCGGCAATTGCAAAAATGAACCACATATTTTTTCTCCTTGTAAAAATTATATTTCGATTATATCATATATCGGCAAAAATTTCAATAAAAATTTTAAAATGCTTGAATTAATGCGTGCCGTATGCTATAATAATGTTATTAATTGCAATTGCGGAGGGCAGATATAATGCTTGATGAGATTATAAATAAGAGAGGTATTCCTGCTGTCTGGGACGGAAAAGGTTTGTGGAGCGAAAGACGGGAAGAAATTATACAGCTTCTTATGTGTGAGGAGTACGGGAATTTGCCCGAAGAGCCGACGGATTTGAAGTTTAGCGTTATCGAGGAGCTTCCCGGAGTGGGAGCGGCTTTTTGCGCCGGGCGCGCAATCTTAAAAAAGATGCTTTGCAGCGGCAGGGTATACGGCAGGGAGTTTTCATTTCCGTTTTACACGGCTTTGCCGAAGGGCAAGGATAACGTTCCGTTTTTTGTGCATATAAATTTCAGGCCGGATGTGCCCGACCGCTATCAGCCGACGGAGGAAATATTGGATAACGGTTTTGCGGTTTTGTCTTTTTGCTATGAGGATGTAACAACCGATGACGGCGATATGACAAACGGCCTTGCCGGCGTGCTTTTCGGCGGCGAAAACAGGAAACCCGATGACCCCGGCAAAATTATGATGTGGGCATGGGCTGCATCAAGAGTGATGGATTACGCAATGAGCCTTGATTGCCTCGACAAACAAAGGGGCGCTGTTGTCGGCCATTCAAGGCTCGGCAAAACAGCATTGGTTGCAGGAATGACAGACAAGAGGTTTTATGCCGCAATTTCAAACGATTCCGGTTGCTCGGGTGCTGCAATTTCAAGAGATAAGCAGGGCGAGAACCTTGATTTTATATGCCGTACATTTCCGTTCTGGTTCTGTGAAAATTACTATAAATATGCAAATCACGAACACGATTTGCCGTTTGATCAGCATTTTCTTATTGCTGCAATAGCGCCGAGAAAGGCGTATGTTGCATCCGCCGAAGAAGATTTGTGGGCAGATCCCGAGTCGGAATATCTGTCATGCATTCTGGCAGGAAAGGTCTATGAAAAGCTCGGGCTTAAGGGCTTTTCGGGCGATGATGAATATCCGAAGCCGCCCAAGGCTTACACAGGCGGAAATATAGGTTATCACATCCGCACAGGCGCTCACTATTTATCCCGTGAGGACTGGAACCGCTATTTTGAGTTTCTGAGAAAAGCATAATGGCAGGGCTTTATATTCACATACCGTTCTGCATTAAAAAATGCCTTTACTGCGACTTTTATTCGGTTGAAAACGGCGGAGAATTTTTTGAGGACTATGTAAATGCGCTTGTCTGCGATATACGGTCGGCGGAGCTTAAAAATATCGAAAGCGTGTTTATCGGCGGCGGAACGCCCACGGCTCTTCCGGAAAAACTTTTGGAAAGGCTTTTGGCTGCAATTGCGGCAAAAGTTTCTCCGGCAGAATTTACTGTTGAGGCAAACCCGGGAACGGTTTCCGAAAGCAAGCTGCGCATTTTTAAGGATATGGGTGTTACGAGGCTCAGCATAGGGCTTCAGGCGTGGCAGGACAGGCTTCTTAAAATCATCGGCAGAATCCACACCCGGAAGGATTTCGTGTATGCGCTGGAACTTGCCGAAAAATTCGGGTTTGACATAAACGCCGATGTGATGTTTAACCTTCCGTCGCAGACTGCAGACGAATGGGAAGAAACGCTCTTTCGGCTTTCGGAGTTTGATATATCTCACATTTCGTGCTATTCTCTGACCGTTGCCGAAAATACTCCGTTCAGCAGAAAGCTGCCGTTTCCGCTGCCGGGTGAGGACGATGAGCGGAAGATGTATAAAACGGCGGTTTCGTATCTTTCTTCAATCGGCATAAACCGCTATGAAATATCAAATTTTGCAAGACCCGGGCATGAATGCCGCCACAATCTCTGCTACTGGAAGCTGAAGGACTATGCGGCGTTCGGGGCAGGTGCTCACGGGTTTGAAAACGGAATAAGATATTTTTACGGCGACAGCATAAAGGATTACATTTCGGGAAAGGCGCCGGAAACCGAAGAAGTATTGTACGAAAAGGATATGATTTCCGAATACTGTATGCTTGCGCTTCGGCTTTCGGAGGGAATAAACAAAACTGAATTTGAAAGGAAATTCGGCAAATCCGTTGATGTTTTATTTGAAAATGCAATTGAAAAGAATGTCCGGCTCGGGCTTTTGAAGTCGGACGAAAATTCCGTACGGCTTACCGACCTCGGTTTTGACTTCGCAAATTCCGTGGCGGCGGATTTTATTTAGAATTTTATGCGTAAATTCCCCATATAATCTATGGGGTGATTATATGAATGAAAGCGGCTTTACCTATCGTTTTCTTGCGGCGGCGATAATCGTGTTTTTGTGTTCGGTGGCTCATTATTTCGGTGTGTTTGCCGAGAAAATGCCGTCGGCGGAGAAAATTTTGACATACAATACCGATGTTGCGTTTCTGAAAAACAAATTGAGCGGAAAAAGTTTTATCCGCCCGGCAAACGGAATTATAACTACGGAATTTTCAGGCGAACATACGGGCGTTGATATCGCCTCTAACGAGGAAAATGAACCTGTTTTGGCCGCAAAAGACGGAAAGGTCACATTTTCCGGAAATGCCGAAGGCTACGGCAACTGCATAAAAATCGAGCATAAGGGCGGTTTCGTTACGCTTTACGGGCATATGGCTAAGCTTAATGCGGCGGTCGGCGATAAGGTGAAGAAAGGTGGCAAAATCGGGATTATGGGCAGCACGGGCGATTCTACCGGGCAGCACCTTCACTTTGAAGTGATAAAAAACGGTGTTTACATTAACCCGAAAAGCGTTGCGGAAGGCTTATGAAAAAGCTTTTTTTAAGTGTCCACCCCGCATTTTTGCTTCTTATATTAATAGGTTATTTTACGAAAACTCTTTTTCCCATGCTGCTTGTGTATTTAAGCCTTGTTATTCATGAGCTTGGACATATTGCGGCTGCCGTCGGCTTCGGGGCAAGGGTTTCGTATATGAAAATTATGCCGTTCGGGATTGCCATGCGGCTTTCCGGCGAAAGTGCGCTTAAGCCGAAAAAGAGGTTTATCATAGCTTTTGCCGGACCGATTTTCAGCATTGTTACCGGTATTTTGTTCGGCAAAGGCTTTCTCGGAGGCGCAAATATCGCTCTCGGGATTTTTAATCTGCTTCCCGTGATGACGCTCGACGGCGGAAAAATGTTTTTTATTGCGGTAAGCGCATTTTCGGGCAGTATAAGGGGTTATAATATAACCAAAACAGTTTCAAAAATTTTTGCGGTTTTGCTGTTTCTGCTCGGCGCGGCGGTGCTTTATGTCACAAGGTTTAATGTTTCGTTTGTGCTTGTGGCGGCGTTTCTTATTTACCGCCTTGCGTCCGACTGCGGCTACGGCCGCCTTTCTGCGGTGCAGAGCGTGCTTGATTATAAACAGAAAAAATCCTCGGGCGGCGTGTTCAAAACAAAAACCGTTTCGCTTTCGATGTATGCTCCGCTGAGAAGGATTCTTAAATATATCCCAGAACGGGGGATTTGCGTGATACATATACTTGACGAAAATCAGCACCTTATTGCTTCGGTTTCGGAGCGGGACGCTGTTGATATAATACTTAAATACGGTGCCGGGGTGAGCTATTCCGACATTAAATAACAGGAGAAAACAATGAATCTTGACAAATTACTAAAAAAAATACAGAAGCCGTCACGGTACACCGGCGGTGAGTGGGGGAGCGTCAAAAAAGACCCGGAGAGCGTTGATGTGAGGTTTGCGTTTTGCTTTCCGGATACTTATGAGGTGGGGATGAGCCATCTCGGGATGAGGATTCTTTATCACCTTTACAATTCGAGGGACGATATTTACTGCGAGCGTGTTTTTGCGCCGCTGGAGGATTTCGAGCAGCTGCTTAAAGAGAACGGTATGCCCCTTTTTTCGCTTGAAACCAAAACTCCGCTGTGCGATTTTGATATGATTGGGTTCACGCTGCAATATGAGCTTTGCTATACCAACATTCTTAATATGCTTGAGATGGGGCGCGTTGCGGTTAAAAGCTGTGACCGTAAAGACGGTGACCCGATTGTGTGCGCAGGCGGTCCGTGTGCTTACAATGCGGAGCCTATTGCGGACTTTGTTGACATTTTCATAATGGGCGAGGGCGAGGAGGTTAATCTTGAAATTATAGACTGTTTCAAGGAGAACCGCAATAAGCCGAGAGAGGAAATCCTCTTTGCGCTGTCCCAAATTGAGGGTGTTTATGTGCCCTCTCTTTATGATGTCTTATATAATGATGACGGAACCGTAAAGTCCGTTGAGCCTAAGCGGAGCGGCGTTCCGAAAACGGTAAAAAAGCGTATAATAAAGGATATGGACAAGGTTTTTTATCCCGACAATCTTGTGGTTCCGTTTACCGATATCGTGCATGACAGAATCATGCTTGAGGTTTTCAGGGGCTGCCCGAGAGGATGCAGATTCTGCCAGGCGGGTATGATTTACAGACCCGTCCGTGAGAAATCGCCCGAAAGATTGTATGAGTGCGCAAAATTGCTTATGGATAATACCGGGTATGAGGAGCTGTCGCTGACATCGCTCTCGACAGGTGATTATTCGCATTTTCTTGACCTTACGGATACGCTTCTTAAAGCTGCGGAGGAGAACCGCACAAATATTGCGCTTCCGTCGCTCAGGCTCGATTCGTTTAATCTTGACCTTATAAACAGGGTGCAGAAGCAGAGGAAATCCAGCTTTACATTTGCGCCCGAAGCAGGAACGCAGAGAATGAGAGATGTTATTAACAAAAATATCACCGAGGAGGACCTTCTTTCGTCGGTCAGGCTTGCGTTCAACAACGGCTGGAGCAGCCTGAAGCTTTATTTTATGATAGGTCTGCCGCTTGAAACCGATGAGGATGTTGCCGGCATCGGCAAGCTTGCGCATAAGGTCCTGGACGAATATTTTGCAATCGAGAAGGACAAGCGCCCCAAAAACGGGCACATAACCTTAAGTACATCATCGTTCGTTCCCAAACCGTTTACGCCGTTTCAGTGGTATCCGCAGGATACCGAGGAGGAGCTTTCGAGAAAGCAGCAGATTGTTAAAGAAAATGTTTACGCAAAACAGATTAAATATAATTATCATGATTCCAAAACAAGCCGTCTTGAGGGTGTTTTCGCAAGGGGCGACAGAAAGCTTTGCGATGTTATTTATACAGCATGGAAAATGGGCTGTAAAATGGACGGCTGGAGCGAGTTTTTTAAGTACGATGCCTGGCTCGAGGCATTTTCAAAGTGCGGTATAGACCCTGATTTTTATTCCGCAAGAAAAAGAGATTTTGATGAGGTTCTGCCGTGGGACCATATTGATGTCGGCGTTACGAAGGAGTTTCTTATAAGGGAAGCAAGGCGCGCCGAGGATGGCAAAACCACCAAAAACTGCATGATTGCCTGCAACAAGTGCGGGGCGGAGCGGTTTGACTGCGGAATCTGCAAAAAGGAGAAAAGCGTATGCCGGTAACAATGAGGTTTAAATATAAGAAGACCGATGAGCTTAAGTATATCGCCCATCTTGACACTCTCCGTGTTTTCACAAGGGCAATAAGGCGCGCGAAGCTTCCGGTTGCATATTCGCAGGGCTTCAATCCGCACCCTCTTATAGCGTTTATGATGCCGCTTTCGCTTGGGTTTACAAGCAACTGCGAGTATGTGGATATCGGATTTGAGAGCGTGCCGGAAGGGCTTTCGGCGACGCTTGACAATGCCCTCCCGGACGGCTTTGTTATTACGGAATGTTATGAACCGCAGGACGGACCCGTGGATATTACCGCCTGCACTTACAGCGTTCTGTTTGAAGAGTCTGTTGATACTGCGGAGATTAAGCGATTTTTTGAGGCGGACGAGCTGATTGTTGACAAAAAAAGCAAAAAAGGAATAAAACAGATTGATATTATGCCAATGATTTTGGGGTATAATATATCGGATAGGAAAATTGTAATGACCCTTTCCGCCGGTACGGTTTCAAATCTTAATCCCGAGCTTGTGCTGAAACACATGCCTCTCGATGAAGAAAATACATACAGCGTATGCCGTGAAAAAATACTGTGCGGCGAAAGGGAATTCAGATAAATTTTGGCTTTTTGCTGAGCAAAAAGCTACAATTATTATTCTTCTGTTATCTATTATCTTTTATCTTGTACAGGAAGGAAGTTATACATGAACGGAATTACAAAATATCCCGTGTCGGAGGGTGTGAACTTATACTATATTCCGGCAAAAAGATTCAAAACGGTCAATATTGATGTGATGTTTTACAAGCCGCTTTCGGAAAAAAATGCGTCAATGGCGGCACTTATTGCACCGGTTCTCAAAAGCGGCTGCGAAAAGTATGACAATGCGGCAAAACTTAACTGCCGCCTTGAAGAGCTTTACGGTGCAAGCCTTTCGGCCGGTGCGGCAAAGGCGGGCGAAGCGTCGGTTACCAGGTTTTCTATGCAGTATGTTAACGAAAAGTACCTCGGGGAGGATGGAATTGACGAAGCCGCTTTTTCGCTTCTCTGCGATGTTATTTTCAGCCCCGTTACCGAAAACGGCGTTTTCAAAAAGGAATACTTTGAGCTTGAAAGAAAAAATCTCATAGAGTCCATTGAGGCGGTGATTAACGATAAAAGGTCGTATGCCGCATGGCGCTGCAAGGAGGAAATGTGCAAGGATGAGCCTTACGGGGTTTTTTCACAGGGTAAAATCGATGTTATTAAAAAGATTACCCCCGAAGCTGCATTCGATTATTATAAAAACGAAATCCTATGCGGAAAATGCGATATTTATGTCTGCGGAGATGTGGACATTGATAAGATATTTGCGGCAGTGAAGGAGCGTTTTTCGGGTGCGCATGCAAAAAATTATCCCGAAACAAGCGTTTTGGAAACCGCCGGCGATGTAAAGCGCATAACCGAAAAAATGGATGTGGAGCAGGGCAAGCTTTCGCTCGGCTTCCGCTGCGGCAAAGTTTCGGGCAGGGACGGTTTCGCCCTTTATATGTTTGATAAGATTTTCGGGGGCACGCCCGTTTCCAAACTCTTTAACAATGTGCGTGAAAAGCTGAGTCTGGCTTATTATGTTTCGTCGCAGATTGACAGGCTTAAAGGAATAATGACTGTAAATTCGGGTATAGAAATTCCGACATTCGGCAAAGCGTATGATGAGATTTTCGTGCAGCTTGACGCAATGAAAAACGGTAATTTTTCGGATGAGGAATTCAGCGCTGCATTGGCGGCATCGGTAAATGAAATTCAGCATTTGTCGGATTCTCCCTCGGCACTTATCCGCTGGTATTCATCGCAGATTTTTGCCGGAACGAATTTCGACCCTGATGAATTTATCGAAAACCTGAGGGCGGTAACAAGAGAAGAAATTGTTGCTGCGGCGAACAGAATTACCCTTGATACGGTGTATTTTTTAAGAGATAAGGAGGCGGAATAAATGAATAAAGTCTACAGTCCCGAGCTTGACGAAACCATATATTACAAAAAACACAGGAGCGGACTTGATATTTATGCTCTGCCGAAGAAGGGATATTCTCAGAGCTATGCGATTTTTGCCACGAAGTACGGCTCAACCGATGTTAAATTCCGTGATTATGTTACGGGAGAGATTGTTGATATTCCGGACGGCGTTGCGCATTTTTTGGAGCATAAAATGTTCGAACAGCCGGGTGGAGGAAATGCCTTTGACGAATTTTCGCTGACGGGTGCGTCGGCGAACGCATTTACATCGTTCACGATGACCGCATATCTTTTTGCGTGCACAACCGATTTTTACAAAAATCTCAATACTCTTATCAGCTTTGTTCAGCAGCCGTATTTTACGGACGAGAACATCGAAAAGGAGCAGGGTATAATCGGTCAGGAAATCAGAATGTATCAGGATAACCCCGCTTGGAGGTCGTATTTCAACACTATTGAGGCGATGTACCGTAAAAATGCCGTGCGCCGTGATATTGCCGGCTCAATCGAAAGTATCGGCACGATTACAAAGGAACTTCTTTATAAATGCTACCGTAATTTTTATCATCCCTCAAACATGGTTCTGGTGTGCGTTGGCGATGTCGATTTTGACGAGGTTTTCAAAACGGCGGACAAGGCAATAAGCAAAGAATTCAAGGCTCTTCCCGAAATCGAGAGGTTTACCGAGGAAGAACCTGAGGATATTTTTGAGAAAAAAACGGTTCAGAAACTTTCGGTAGCTATGCCGATGTTCTATCTCGGATTCAAAGAAAACGGAGCAAAACACAAGGATTTGCTTAAAAACGAGATTATGAACGAAATTCTCTGCGAGTGCATATTCGGTGCAAGCTCGCCGTTTTACAGAAGGCTCTATGAAAGCGGCCTTGTAAGCGGAGCGCTTTCGTCAGAAACCGCCAATGAGTTGAACTATTCGCATATTCTGGTCGGCGGCGAATCGAGTGACCCCGAGGCGGCGGCTGAGGAAATCCGAAAAGAACTTAAAAGAGTAACCGCCGAAGGAGTCGACAGAGAACGCTTTGAGCGTATCAAAAAGGTGTTTTACGGCGATTTTTTAAGAATGTTCAACAGTACGGAAGGGATTGCTCACAGTATTGTCGAATATGCATTTAAGGGGTTCGGATTGTTCGACTACATTAAGGCATATAACAAAATCACATATGAGCAGGCAATGGAGCGCCTTAAAAATGTGTTCCGCGATGACCTTTCGGTGCTTTCGGTTATAAGGAGTGATGACTGATGCTGCTTGATAAAATTGCATTTCCCGGGCTGGGGCTTAAGTTTGATATTGACCCTGTTGCCTTCCGGCTTTTCGGCGGAAAGGAGATTTACTGGTACGGTATAATTATCGTTACGGGGCTTATAATCGCCGTTGCGCTTGCGATTTTCAACGGAAAAAAAGTTGGCATTTCATCCGACAAAATAAGCGATTATATGCTCATAACCGTTCCGCTTGCGATTATCGGGGCAAGGCTCTACTATGTTATTTTCACATGGGACAGCTATAAGGACAACCCCCTTGAAATCATTAAAATATGGAACGGCGGTCTGGCAATATACGGCGCTGTGATTGTGTCTGTTATCACGATGTGCCTTTACTGCAGAAAAAACGATATTAAAACCTATGACTTCCTTGATGTCGGTGCGGTGAGCCTTATACTCGGCCAGGCAATCGGCAGATGGGGTAACTTCATGAATGCCGAGGCGCACGGCGGCGAAACGAAAAATATATTCCGCATGGGTATTACAGAGTACGGTGAGTATATTGAGGTCCACCCGACCTTCCTTTATGAGTCGGTCTGGAACATAATCGGTTTTGTGATTCTGCTTCTGATTTTCAGGAAATGGCGCAAATTCAGCGGAGAAGTGTTCTGGGGATATATATTATGGTACGGTATAGGCAGGTTTTTCATTGAGGGTCTCAGGACCGACAGCCTTATGCTCGGTCCGGTGCGTGTATCGCAGATTCTTTCGGCGGTTATGGCTCTGGCAGCGGCATTTATGTTTTTTAAGCGTCTGCGGGCAAAAAAATCTGCGGAAATCGACAAAAATATCGACGATTCCGAACAATAATACAAAATATTCATTCTTTGTTCATACAATCTTCACATTTGGCGGCTATAATAATGCCATAGTCAAGAGGAAAGCAAATGATTTCCTTAAGATGTCTGTTACATAGCCCCCGATAAGCGGTGATTTTATATCACTGTTTCCCCTCATAAATACATAGCCGAAAGCACCGGTCATCCGGTGCTTTCGTGCTTTTTGAATCAAATTTTATATTTCAGAATTGTTACAAAAAAATTTTTTCCAAAAAAGATATTGACTTATTTTTAAAATTGTGTATAATAGTATATGTAGCGACCAAACACAATATATAGTGTTTTTTATCGCAAAAGCACCCAAAATGTTCTAAAATGGTATTATATGAGATATATTGATTAATATGTAATTATGGAGGAAAAAGAGAATCATGAAAATCATTAAACGAAACGGCAGCGAGGAAACTTTTGACAGGTTGAAAATCAAAAGGGCGATTTCGCGCGCCAATTCCGCAACATCGGGGAGACCGGAACTTACGGATCGTCAGATTGATTATATCACGCTTGTAATAGAGGATTACTGCAAAGACGTCGGTCGTGCGCTTTCGGTAGAAGAAGTTCAGGAGCTTGTCGAAACGCACATAATTCTTCAGGGCGCACCCGAAACGGCAAAGAGATACATAAGGTATCGTTTTACAAGAAATCTTGCCCGTGTGGCAAACACTACGGACAATCAGATTTTAAGCCTTATTGAGTGCAATAATGAAGAAGTCAAGCAGGAAAATTCAAATAAAAACCCAACGGTCAACAGCGTTCAGCGTGACTATATGGCGGGTGAGGTAAGCAAGGATATTACAAACAGAATCCTTTTGCCTCCGGATATTGTGGAAGCTCACCAGAACGGGGTTATTCATTTTCACGACGCAGACTATTTTGCGCAGCATATGCATAACTGCGACCTTGTAAATCTTGAGGACATGCTTCAGAACGGCACGGTTATAAGCGGAACGATGATTGAAAAGCCCCACAGCTTTTCGACTGCCTGCAATATTGCAACGCAGATAATTGCACAGGTTGCGTCGTCGCAGTACGGAGGTCAGAGCATAAGCCTTACGCACCTTGCGCCGTTCGTTCAGATTTCTAGAGAAAAGATAAGAAAAGACACCCTCGCAGAAATGGAAACCCTTGGTATCAATCCGGGTGAAGATAAGATTTCGGCGATTGTCGAAAAGAGGGTTCTTGATGAAATAAAGAAGGGCGTTCAGACCATTCAGTATCAGGTTGTAACGCTTATGACAACAAACGGTCAGGCGCCGTTTATCACTGTTTTCATGTACCTCGGCGAGGCGAAAGACCCTCAGCTTAAGCATGACCTTGCGCTTATAATCGAGGAGGTTCTGAAGCAGCGTTATATCGGCACGAAAAATGAGTCGGGCGTTTATGTTACGCCGGCGTTCCCCAAGCTTATTTACGTTCTTGAGGAAGATAATATAACGGAGGATTCGCCTTATTGGTATCTTACCGAGCTTTCAGCAAAGTGCACGGCAAAGAGAATGGTTCCGGATTATATTTCCGAAAAAATGATGCTCAAGCTTAAAATCGATAAAAACGGCAACGGAAACTGCTATACATGCATGGGCTGCAGGAGCTTCCTCACACCGTATGTTGATGAGAACGGTAAACCCAAGTATTACGGGCGCTTTAATCAGGGCGTTGTAACGATAAATCTTGTTGATGTTGCATGTACCGCATGCAAGGAATCGCGAAACGAGCAGCGCTTCTGGGAGGTGCTGGACGAAAGGCTGGAGCTTTGCCACAGGGCGCTTCAGTGCAGACATGAAAGGCTTGAAGGCACGCTTTCGGACGCTGCGCCGATTCTGTGGCAGTTCGGTGCGCTTGCAAGGCTCAAAAAGGGTGAGCCGATAACAAAGCTTCTGCACGGCGGATATTCAACGCTTTCTCTCGGTTATGCCGGGCTTTGGGAGTGCGTGTATGAAGTTACGGGCAAAAAGCTTACCGAACCCGAAGGCGAGGAATTCGGACTTCTCGTTATGAAAAAGCTCAACGAAGCGTGCGCAAAGTGGAAGGCTGCGGAAAATATAGATTACTCGCTTTACGGCACTCCGCTTGAATCCACAACATATAAGTTTGCTAAAAATCTTCAGAAAAGGTTCGGTAAAATCCAGGGCGTAACGGATAAAAACTATATCACAAACTCGTACCATGTTCATGTTACCGAGGAAATAGACGCTTTCGACAAGCTTGCTCTCGAAGCCAAGTTTCAGGCGCTTTCTCCGGGCGGCGCAATCAGCTATATTGAGGTTCCGAATATGCAGGATAATATAGACGCCGTGCTGAATGTAATTAAGTTTATATATGATAATATCATGTATGCCGAGCTTAACACCAAGAGCGATTACTGTCAGGAGTGCGGCTATGACGGAGAAATTCAGATTGTAGAAGAGGACGGCAAGCTGATTTGGGAATGCCCCAACTGCCACAACCGTGATGAAAGCAAACTGAATGTCGCAAGACGCACCTGCGGATATATAGGCTCTCAGTTCTGGAATCAGGGCAGAACACAGGAAATTAAGGAAAGGGTTCTTCATCTGTAATGAACTATGCGACAATAAAAAAACGGGACATTGCAAACGGCATAGGGGTAAGAGTTTCTCTCTTTGTGTCCGGATGCACTCACCGCTGCAAAAATTGTTTTAATAAGGAAGCATGGGATTTCTCTTACGGAAGTCCCTTCACAAAAGAGGTTGAGGACGAGATAGCCAAGTGCCTTGAACCATCGTTCGTCAACGGTCTTTCCCTCCTTGGCGGCGAACCGTTTGAACCTCCGAACCAGCGCGCACTTGTCGGCTTTCTGGAAAGAATAAGGCGGGAGTTTCCGAAAAAGGATGTCTGGTGCTATACCGGATATACTCTCGAAACCGACCTTCTTTCCGAAAGCCGTGTGCGATGCGAGGTCACAGACCGGATGCTTTCGATGATCGATGTTTTGGTTGACGGCGAGTTTGTTGAAGAACTGAAAAACATAAGCCTTCGGTTCAGGGGCTCTGAAAATCAGAGGGTTATAAATCTCCCCGAAACCCTCCGAACCGGGGAAACGGTTATTTCGGAATACAGTACAAGGTAGATAAATGAAGGAAGGTTTTCGCTGAAAACGAAAACCTTCCTCGTTTTTTTAAAACAAATTTATCAGCAGCAGTGCCGCAAATGCAAGAACCATGCCCAAAATGCACTTGAATGTAAGTTTTTCTTTAAAAAATACCGCTGACATAATTGAAGACAAAATCAGCCCCATGCCCTGGTTTAATGGGTAAAGCTCTGCAGAAGTGAGGTAATTTGCCGCAAGGGTTTTGAAAAATGAATTGGCGAACAGGCATAAGGACATAACCGCAATATACGGAAATATACTTTTGAATATTCCGGACGGTTTTTCCGAAGATTCCTCTTTGCTTTTTGCCGCAAGATAAACCGCCGCAAGAAACAGTCCGGAGAAAACATATGTATAAAAATTGAATACGGCAGAGCTGCCGGCGGCCAGTTTTACGAATGCTTTCTGAGAAAAATCGGCGAGTCCGTTTGAAATTCCGCAGACGGCAAGCAGAAAAACCGAACGGGGGGTAAGCTTTGCCTTGATTTTATTATTGTACGAACACATAAGCCCCACCGCAATAATCAAAACCGCAAACCCTATCCACTGATTTATGCGTATGGGTTCACCGAACGCAAAAAACGAGCATATTATCGTTACGATAACGCCGAGCATTAAGAAAACATCCAGCATCATGTACGCCGACTGCTTTACCGATATCAGCCATGAGATTACAAAAAATGCGGTCATAATGCCGGATGCGAAAGAAATCATAATCGTTTTTGCGTCCGCTGCAATAAGCGATATGTTCCCCTGAAATGCAATTACGGCAAAGCCGATTGCAATGCAAAAAAACATTCTTATCATATTTATAAATACTGCGTCCGATGTTTTGTTCATAAAACCGCTTGTTCTTTTGCCGCAGTATCCTTTAACCGCACCGGCGGTCAGCGCGGCGGCAACAAATAAATATCCCATGAAATCACCTCATTTTAGATTTTATCATACAGAAAGAAGGTTGTCAATGGACAAAACGGCTTTTTTGTGTATTTTTCAGTTGCGCGGAGGGAACATTAAGCATGAGGTGACGGATTTGGATAATATAGAAACAATTTTTGAGAAATACAGCGGCATTTTCAAATGCGGAAAAAATATTGATATGATTACAAGAGAACTTGAAATCTGCGGCAAGAAATCTTGCATTTTCTTTATCGACGGTTTTGCCAAAGAAAGCGTTATAGAAAAAATACTTGAATTTCTGCTTTCGACGGATGACTCCGCACTCATGGAAAACGCCGATGTTTTTGTAAAGCGCAGGGTTCCGTATAACGAGATAGAGCTGACGGAGGACTGCGAGGCAATTAAAAAGGGCGTTTTCAGCGGTATGCTTGCGCTCTTTGTGGACGGCTTTTCAAAGTGTATTCTGATAGACACGAGGGAATATCCCCAAAGAGAAACATCGGAGCCTGAAAAAGATAAGGTTTTCAGAGGCTCAAAAGACGGCTTTGTTGAAACGATTATACTGAATGCGGCGCTTTTGCGGAGAAGAATACGAACGCCCGAGCTTATGCTTGAACCGTTTACGGTTGGCGAAAGTTCAAAAACCGATGTTGCCGTTTGCTATATTGAGGGACGGGCGGATAAAAAGACGGTTGACGAAATAAAGCGGCGTATATTGAATCTTAAAATAGACGCTCTGACAATGAATCAGCAGACTCTTTCGGATCACATTTTCAAAACCTGCCGGTTCAATCCGTTCCCGAAAATAAAATATACAGAGCGCCCCGACACCGCCTCGGCGCAGATTCTGGAGGGCGATGTGATTATTCTGGTGGACAATTCGTCGTCAGCGATGATAATACCGTCAAGCTTTTTTGATTTGATGGATGAGGCAAACGATTATTATTTTCCGCCGCTTACGGGCACATACCTAAGGCTTACAAGATTTGTTGTTATGATAACAACGCTTTTTCTGACGCCGCTGTGGCTTTTGTTTGTAAAAAATCCGGGGCTTTTGCCCGAAAGTATGGCGTTTCTCGGCAAAAGTGACTGCGCTGTTCCGGCATTTGTGCAGCTGATAATACTTGAAGTGGCGGTTGATGGGCTTAAGCTTGCATCGCTTTATACGCCTAACATGCTTTCAACGCCGCTTTCGATGATAGGCGCAATAGTTCTCGGTGATTTTGCGGTAAATTCCGGGCTTTTTTCGGCGGAAGCAATGCTTTATATGGCGTTTGTGACGGTGGCAAATTTTTCTATACCGAGCTACGAAATGGGATATGCGCTTAAATTTACGAGAATCGTGCTTTTGGCAGCGGTGCAGATTTTCGGAGGATGGGGCCTTGCCATCGCCGCTGCGGCGATTTTTGTGCTGCTTTCATGCTCAAAGACTGTCACCGGCAAGGGATATATGTACCCTCTGGTCCCTTTTGACGGCAAAATGCTTGCCCATAAACTTTTCAGAATGAAAGAGGAATAAAAAATTTAATAAAATCCCGAAAAAACAGTTGACAAACCGTGCGCATTGTGATATAATATTCGAGTAAATGAAGAAGAAACGAGAGTTTCTCACCCTTGCGAGCGGGTTCGTCCGGGTTAATATGATGATGCGGTGGCGCATTGTTTATATTTAACGGATGAATTTTGTTCATCTGTTTTTTTATTAATTTTTGGAGGTGCAGTACAATAGGCAAGGAACTTTTGATTAACGACGAAATCAGAGCGGCAGAGGTCAGAGTTATCGGAAGCGACGGTTCGCAGCTTGGCGTGATGAGCGGCAAGGAAGCAAAAAGGCTTGCTTACGAAAAAGACCTTGATTTGGTGGAAATTGCCCCTCAGGGCAAACCTCCTGTATGCAAAATTATGGATTACGGCAAGTATAAGTTCGAGCAGGCAAAGCGCGAAAAGGAAGCCCGTAAGAACCAGAAAATCGTAGATACAAAAGAAGTCAGATTTTCGCCTTCTATTGATGATCATGATTTTCAGACAAAGTTCAACAATGCCGTAAAATTTCTTAAAGCCGGCGACAAGGTTAAGGTTTCGGTGCGCTTCAGAGGAAGAGAAATGCAGCATACCTCAATCGGTCAGCAGCTGTTAACTAAATTTTCCGAGCAGATTAAGGAGTATGGCTCCGTCGATCGTCCTCCTAAAATGGAAGGCAGAAGCATGGTTATGTTTATTTCGCCCGTTGCTTCAAAATAATTTTCCGGGCGTAAAATTAATACATTGGGAAGGAGTTTTCAATATGCCTAAGCTTAAAACACATAGAGGTGCGGCTAAAAGATTTTCGCTTACTAAAAACGGTAAGGTAAAAAGAGGTAAGGCTTTTAGAAGCCACATTCTGACCAAAAAGTCAACTAAGAGAAAAAGAGGTCTGCGTATGCCTGCTTACGCAAGCAATGCAAACACGGCAACTATCAAAAAGCTGATTCCTTATAAGTAAGCTTTATTAGATTTTTAGGAGGTTTTATTATGGCAAGAATTAAAGGTGCTATGGCAGCCAGAAAAAGACATAAAAAAATATTGAAGCTTGCTAAGGGCTTCAGAGGTGCGCAGAGCAAGCAGTACAGAGTTGCTAAGCAGTCTGTTATGAGGGCGCTTGCTTATTCCTATGTGGGAAGAAAGCAGAGAAAGAGAGATTTCAGAAAGCTTTGGATTGCAAGAATCAATGCCGAAGCTAAGAAGAACGGTATCACATATTCGCGTTTCATGAACGGCCTCAAGAGAGCAGGCGTTGTTATGAACCGCAAAATGCTTTCCGAAATTGCAATTAATGATAAGGACGCTTTTGCTAAGCTGGTTGAAACCGCTAAGGCAAGCCTGTAAAATATTACGGACCCATCAATCGGTGGGTTCGATATTTTTATAAGAAGAGCCGAATTTCTGAGCAGGGAGGGTAAATGAGCATAGAGCTTTCCGTTCGGGAGGTCGAACAAGAAAAAAGAAAAAAAGAAATATTGAACGACCGTAGAACGGAAACGATTTGCGATTTTACACGACCGGCCGTGAAGAAACCGAGGCTTGACAGAAAAGAAGAGCCTATCTCCTAAGCAGCGAGAATAAGTGAACACTGAGCTTTTTGCCGAGTGCCCGGCAGCGAAAACAAAAAAGCAAGAAAATTAGGGGCACAAGGCAAAAACGAAGTGTAATCTTATTCGAAGCGACCGAGAGGGAGTGGAGGCTTGACAGAAAAGAAGAGCCGAATTTCTGAGCAGGGAGGGTAAATGAGCATAGAGCTTTCCGTTCGGGAGGTCGA
>JAXGBA010000025.1:0-4176 GCA_034186235.1 Clostridia bacterium
CTAATTTTGTTTTACTTTTAAAAAATGGTTTTTTACCTAAAAAAATCCCCCCTACCCGACCCCATTTGGCGGCGAAAACCCCCAACCAAAAACACGACCGCTTTCATGCCGCATTTTTCCGTTGATGTTTTATGCAAAAAGGGGCGGTGCGATACAGGTGAAAATGGACCCGAGAGGAAAGTCGATGTGCCCGCTTGTGAGAGTTCTTGACATAGATGACCTTGACGAGAGGTTCGTACTCAATGTTACCGAAGCGGCGGATATGCTGTCCGAATATAAAGATATTATGGACTTTATTTATGAACAAAGCGCACTTGTAGATGAAATGCCCGACCTCGGAAATTTTGATATTGACACGATTATAGACGAGTTCAACTGGAACGGGATCGAAGAATAAATATAAACCCTTGCGGCGCTCAGCTTCAAGGGTTTTGTTTTAGGAGGATTTTAATGTATACAATACCGCCGAAAAAAATGATAATTGTTAATATTCTTGATATTCTGAAGCGATATTCCGATGAGGAGCACCGCTTAACGCAGGCACAGATTAAAGATATACTTCTTGATAAGTATTCCATGGAGGTTGACCGCAAAACAATAAAGCGCAACCTTATGGACCTTTTGGAGCTTGACTGCGGTCTGGAATACACCGAGATTATGAAAATCGCAAAAAACGGCGAAGAGGCTCCTATTTATACCGATTGGTATATTAATCGGGAATTTGACACCTCCGAACTGAGGCTCATAATCGACAGTCTGCTGTTTTCAAAGCATATTCCGTGCCGGCGGTGCAAAGAGCTGATTTCAAAAATCGAGGGACTTTCAAGCGTATATTTCAAGGCAAAGGTGCAGCATATTTCCACAATTCCGGAAATGCACTTCGACAACAGGGAGCTTTTTTATACGATAGATGTTATCGACGAAGCAATTTCAAAATGCAAAAAAGTGAGCTTTACATATAATTATTACGGCGCCGACAAAAAACTGCATCCCAAAAAGAACGAACCTTATATTATAAATCCGTATCAGATGGCAGCCGCAAACGGCAAGTATTATCTGATATGTAACTGCGATAAATATGACAACATTGCGCACTACCGAATCGATAAAATTACAAATATCCGATTGGTCGATGAAAAAAGGAAGCCCCTTTCCGCCACCTCCGACGGCAGGATAAACCTGCCGAAACACATGGCAGAGCATATCTATATGTTCTCCGGGAAAAGCACAGCCGTGAAATTCAGGCTGAAAAATTATATTATAGACCAGGTTGTGGATTGGTTCGGGAAAGATATAGAAATACTGCCCGAAACAGGCGAAACTTCCGTAGCAAAAGTGACGGTGAATGAACAGGCATTCGTATGCTGGGCGCTGCAATACGGCATGCATGCGGAAGTTATCGAGCCGCTTTCCGTAAGGCAGAAGGTAATAGACTGCATAGCCGAAACGGCAAATAACTACGGAATAAAATAAAATACTTGCAAAAATTTCTAAAATGTGATATAATATTGTCGCCAAACGAATTCCATATTTACGCTTTTAAAAGTGTGCATTTTTCCACCGTTAAAAATGCATGCTCTTGCTTGGGTACACTTTTAACAAGCGTTATGCAGGAATTTGTTTGGCGACAATTCGTGAGCCATGCATTTTTGTGCGCTGACTTTCGGGTTGGCGCATTTTTTGTTTTTAAATATATCATTAACGATGGCAGTTTTTTCGTCCATCAATTATGATATGATAAAATATACAAAATAAAGGATGGTAAAAAATGCTCGGAAATACTGACAAACCACTAACAAAAAAGCAAAACGACTTATTTGGCATAGCACCATATATCGACGGACTCAGCAAATTCATTCTGAATACGGATACACCTATGACAATTTCCATTCAGGGCGATTGGGGTAGCGGCAAAACAAGTATGATGAATATGATTCGCGAGCAGATATCAGACAAAGTGCATTCTGTATGGTTTAATACCTGGCAGTTTTCCCAATTTGAAGTAACATCCTCAATGCTTCATAATTTATTAACAGAACTCGACTGCGGAGATGAAAAACTTAAAAGAACAATAAAATTGTTTGGAGAAACAGCTAAAACAGCGGTTTCCGCTTTGGCAGAGATAGGCGCCGGAAGCGGAATTATCGGCGATAAGGTTATGGGATTTCTGGAATCAAGAATGTCAGACGACCCGGTTGATGAAATTAAAAATTTAAAAAACAAGTTTCAGCAGGCGGTTAATGCCAAACTGGAAAAGGTAAAAAAGGACCGTCTGGTAATCTTTGTTGATGATTTAGATAGGCTTCAGCCTCAAAAGGCAGTGGAATTTCTGGAAGTATTAAAACTGTTTCTTGATTGCGAAAACTGTATATTTATACTTGCAGTTGATTATGAAATTGTAACAAAAGGAATTAAACAAAAATTCGGTAACGATGTTGACGATACAAAAGGCAAAAGCTTTTTTGATAAAATTATACAGTTACCATTTAAAATTCCCGTTTCCCAGTACGATATAAATCAATTTGTAACCAAAATGCTTAAAAATATGGGCATTTCGGTTTCCGACACTAAAGATTACATTGAGCTCATTAAACTGTCGGCAGGCTGTAACCCGAGAAGTATAAAACGATTATTTAATACATATCGCCTGCTCGCTATAATGCTCTTGAATAAAACCAAGTCAATCACCGATGACAAAACAAATCTCATCCTTTTTTCTGTGATATGCATGCAATCGGAATATGAAAAACTTTACAGTTATCTTGTTTCATGCAGCGGTACGCTCGATTCGGAAATGCTTAAGGAAATTTCCGAAGATGTTCAGATAATCAGCGATGCTACAGACATTTCGGATGAAGATGAGCTTCATAAAATATCCAATTTTGCCAACTGCATCAACAGAATATTAAAAGAAGATGATTATGAGCATTTGGAAATGTTTAAAGAAATTCTGCGATTTTCAAAACTCACATCCGTAACGGCGGACTATGAAGATGAAACAAAAAGCGAACTTGACTGGAAATACAGATACAAAAATAAAGAAATATGCTCCATTGTTAACCGAATTGTCAACGAAAAAACCGGCAAAGAATTTCCGATTTGGCAACCGCGGAAAAACAAAGAATGGCATAAAATTTCCGATACATATTGCGGAATAAACGACAGCTGCAAAGATTTGAGCCTTAAACTTGAATATTCCCTCAAATCCGATTATGCCGTCGGAATAACTGCCGTATCTTTTTGGAATTTCCCGGTTAAACCGACATCGGAAGAGTACTTCGACACTTTGCTGTCCGCCTTTTTTCAAGAAAACCATTTCGTAAAAAGCGGCAGTTCATATGAATTAAAGCTTATGAAATTTTCAAGCTTTGATGAACCTCAAAAAGTTGCGGATAAGATAGCAGAAGCAGTTATAAAAAACATTTCCGCAATTGAAGATTATATCAATAATAATATAAAGGAATGTGAAAATCATGGATAAAATTGTAATGACAGGCATAGGGATTATTGCGTTTTTCATACTTATTGCAGCACTTAACGCACATTTTTCCCTGCCGAAATGCCCAAATTGCGGCAAAAGAAAAACCTATGAGCTTTCCAGAGAATTAATAGATTCCGAACCGATTTATTTCAAAGAGAAACAGCAAATCAAGCAATTTGACAATACAGGGCGCAAGGCAAAATATTCCGTACCGTTACAACGCTATAATCTGAACCCGTCAGAATTTCCTGCGCTTACAGATGCACCTGAAAAGGTTATTGTCAAAGATGTGTATCTCGAAGGCAGACGGGATAATTATATTGTCAAATATTGCTGCCGGATTTGTGAAAATGAATTCGACAGATATGAGCATGTTGACACAAAGCCAACAGTAATTAACAAATGAAGGAGGCGAATAATGTGGGCAGAGGTTCTATGGCAAAATTATGCCAAAAATGTTCATCCGGTTCAAATGCAAACAAATGCATAGTGTGCGGCGAACGGATTTCCGGAGAAGGCGCTATTGCGAGAATCTGCGACAGCTGCGGCTTCGGCAGCAAAAAGAACAAATGCGTTGAATGCGGTAAACCGTTACCGATATTCGGAAAAAGCACAACCGCAATGCTTTGCCACAGGTGTTCAATGGGTTCAAAGAAAGACACTTGTATTCTTTGCGGAAAAAGGTTGTAAACCCA
>JAXGBA010000026.1:0-2917 GCA_034186235.1 Clostridia bacterium
GAAAGCGACTGCATTTTCACATACGACTCCGCACCCTCAAAGCTGAAAACGCTTGTGTAAACCGCCGTCAAGCCGCAAAGCGATATTAATATAAGAAGAAATAGAAGATAACCGTCCGTAATTTTTTTATTCAAGATATTACCTCCCGGCTTCGTGATAAATACTATTTTATCATAAAATTATAAAATAATCAAGCAAATTAAGTCGATAGCGGTCGGCTTGTTTTTTTGCACCGCAACAGGGTTTGACAAAAAATGTGGGGCTTGTCTGCTATAATCGGATTATATGAGGTGATTAATGTGCAGGAAGCAACTGTAAAACAGGCAGTAAGTGCCGCACGAAAGAGAATAAGCGCCGCCGAAAGCAGCGGAATAATGAATATTTCAACGGCAGTGCTTTGCTTTTTGATATCAAGAGCGGAAATGTTTTCGGCGGCAACGCCGCTGGGGATTTCGTTTCTTGCCGCAGCGTACAAAAAAGGATTTTGGGGCATTGTATATACGGCGGCGTGTATTCTGGGGCTGCTCACAAGCCATAGCGGATTTGTGTATGTGCCTTCGGCGGTGATACTTTTCCTGATAGCGTATTTTGAGCAGCAAAGCGGCGGCAGAAGCAAAATGACAACGGCGCTTTATGCATGCGGAGCGGTTCTTATAGCGGGGCTTCCGGCGGTGCTGTGGCTCGGCGGATATGCTCTTGATATGCTGCGCCTGCTTATAAGTTCATTCGGGGCGTTTTTGGGCGTGTATGCGTTTTCGGCGGCTCTCGGGGCGGCTAAACAAAAAGGACGGCACTGCCTTTCAAACGAGGAACTGCTCTCTCTTGCGGCAACGGTATGCCTTGCCGCTCTCGGGCTTCCGTTCGGAAAAATCGGGTATGTAACGCCGCTTAATGTGCTGTGTGCTTTTGCGGTTCTTGCGGTGTCGGGAGCGGGGAGTGCCGGCGCAGGAGCGGCAGCCGGGGTTGTGTGCGGTTTCGTAATGGGCTGCGGCAACGAAAATGTGCTGATAGTTATGGGCGTTATGGGGATGTGCGGTCTTGCTGCCGGGCTTTTCGGAACCTTCGGAAAAGCCGGTTCTGCAGTTGGGTTTATACTGTGTGTTACGGCGAATGCCTGTATTGCGGAATCGGTCGATAAAATCAGTCTGCCGGCGATAGATGCGGCGATTTCGGTGCTGATGTTTTTTGCGGTTCCGAAAAGGGTTATGAACAGAATCGGAATATATAACCGCTCCGCAAAGGACGAGGAAACGGCGTCGGCGATGATGTCGGTTTCGGACAGGCTTTCCTGTCTTTCGGGGGCGTTTTTCCAGATGTCCGACTCGATAAAGTTCTTCGGAAGCGGCAGGGGAAAGGCACGCACAAGCCGTTTTGATATGTTCGACAAGGCGGCAGATTCGGTGTGCCGAGACTGCAAAAACTGTACTCTCTGCTGGCAGAAATATTATAACGATACATACGATATAACCATGAAGTGCTTTCACGAAGTGGATAAAAGCGGCGCTGTGGCAAAGGATTTTCTGCCGGACTTTTTTAAGGAGCGCTGCCTTGATGCGGACGGCTTTATAAGGAGCATAAACCGCACTTATGAGGAGTTCAAGGACGAGCTTTTGTGGCAGGGAAGGCTGTCGAAGGCGAGCGAGATGTCCGCCGAGAGGTTTTCGGACGCAGCCGGAGCGGTGGACAAACTGTGTTCGGAACTTAAAGAAAATGCGTCGTTTAATGCGGAGCTTGCAAGGGGCGCTGCGAGCGCACTGGAGAGAGAGGGAATACCCGTTAAAACCGTGTCGGTTTTCAAAAACCCGTACGGCAGGTATGAGGTGAAGCTGAAGCTTTCGGGGTGCGGCGGAAGAGATGTCTGTAAGCGCTGCGAGCCGATAATAAGCGAGATTCTGGAGTGCGGTATGGAAAAAAGCGCCGGGGAATGTATGATAGGCGAGTGCAGCGTGATTTTTACTGAGGCAAGCCTTTACAGCGTCAGCCACAGCATTGTCGGGTGCGCTGCAGCCGGTGAGGATGTTTCGGGCGACAGCGCCGTGTGTTTCAGCCTTCCCGACGGAAATGAGCTTGTGCTGCTATGCGACGGCAAAGGCGTGGGCGGCGAGGCGAATCTTGTAAGTTCCGAAATGGTGCGGCTTATATCCAAGCTTATGAGCGCCGGGTTTGAGTCCTCCGCCGCAGTAAGGCTTGCAAATTCCGCAATGGCAGTAAGGGCGGATGACGAGCAGTTTTCAACGGTGGATATGGCTGTGATAAACACGGTGAACGGAAGCTGCGTGTTCGTGAAAAACGGCAGCTGCCCGACATTTGTTGTAAGCGGCGAAAAAATCGAACGAATAACCTGCGATAATCTTCCTGTCGGGGTCGGCACGGAGATGGAGGTGACCGAAAAATACTGCAAATTCGAGAGCGGCGATGAAATAATAATGATGAGTGACGGCGTTTATGACGCATTTTCGTCCGAAAAACAGCTGAAGAGCGAGATAAGCGATATCATCGAAAAAGAAGCCCCCGAGCCTGCCGCAAAGCTTTTGAAAGCCGCCAAAAAGCGTATAAAGACCGAAGGTGACGATATGACGGTTGTTTATGCGAAAATCGTGAAAAAGTAAAAACGTCTGAAAATTTTCTCGCCATAAGGTGCGTGCAGTTTTTATTGAGCCGATTTTTCTCAAGACAAGCAAGCGAATGAAGTTAATACTTTGTGTATTATCAAGTATTGGGGAAAATCAGCCGATAAAAACCATTAATGGTTCGGGTTTTACTTGCCTATGCTTCAAGTCCCTCTTTAACAAAAAATATAAAAAAAGACGGAGCAAATGCTCCGTCTTTTTATATGCAGAAGGCGGGACTTGAACCCGCACGACCGTGGGCCACTACCCCCTCAAGATAGCGTGTCTGCCAATTCCACCACTCCTGC
>JAXGBA010000027.1:0-13829 GCA_034186235.1 Clostridia bacterium
ATGTGGGCGCATGCTCGGAGGCAGGAATAATTTCGGGATATGACGGAATGTTCAGACCGAACGATAACATCACAAGACAGGAAATGGCGGTAATAATCGTAAATGCATACTCCTATCTTGAAGGCAAGGGAGCAAACGGCGGAATTGACAGCTTTAGTGATAAGTCTGAAATTGCGGATTGGGCAAAAGCAGCGGTTGATACGGCATCCTCTGTCGGCTTAATCTCCGGCATGGGCGACGGTACATTTGCACCTTCAGCCAACGCAACCCGTGCACAGGCGGCAAGTATTGTTAAACGCCTTTTAGACAAATAAGCTTATATCTCTCTCCTTATTATAAAACCGTCCCGAAGCGAAATGCTTCGGGACGGTTTTGCGTTTTTTGATGAAAACACTTGAAAATCTGCGGATTTTATGATATTATAGATGTATATTATTTTAAGGATTGATTTTATGGTTTCAGCAAGAGTTTCCGAAAAGGCGGAAAAATCCGTGCGCAGAGGTCATCCGTGGGTGTTTTCGGATGAGATTATAGATTTCAGCGGCGGTTACGAAAATGGCTCTCTGGTGAGGGTTTGCACGGCTAAGGGCAAATTCCTCGGAACGGGTTTTGTAAATGATAATTCAAAAATAAGAATAAGACTTATTTCGGAAAATCACAATGACCGCTTCGACAATGATTTTTATTACAGGCGTCTTAAATGGGCGGTTGAATACAGAAAATGCGTTATGGGAGACGATTTCTCAAACTGCCGTATTATTCATGGCGAGGCGGACAGGTTTCCCGGGCTCACGGTTGACAGGTTTGAAAATGTACTCGTAACGGAGGTTCTGTCGCTCGGCATTGAAAAAATCAAAACTGTGATTTATGACAGCCTGATTGACATATTCGCTCATATGGGTGAGGAGATTGACATTATATATGAAAGAAACGATTCGCAGCTTCGTGAAAAAGAGGGTATGGAGCAGTACAAGGGATTTTATCTCGGTGAGTCGGACGGCGTTGTTTTCATCAATGAAAACGGAATAAAGTACAAGGTTGATTATATCAACGGGCAGAAAACGGGATTTTTTCTTGACCAGAAATACAACCGCCTTGCAATCAGAAAAATTGCGGACGGAAAGCGAGTTCTCGATTGCTTTACCCACACGGGTGCGTTTGCGCTGAACGCAGCGGCGGGCGGTGCAAAATCTGTTACGGCTGTCGATATTTCGGAAACTGCACTTGATACCGCTGCCGAAAACGCTGCTTTGAACGGTGTGAATATAAATTATCAAAAGGCAGATGTTTTCGACCTTCTGACGGATATGAAGGGCAGCCCCTATGATTTTATAATTCTTGACCCTCCGGCATTTACCAAAAGCAGCAAAACCGCAAGGAATGCCTTTTTCGGGTATAAAGAAATCAATAAGCTCGCTATGAAAAAGCTGCCGAGGGGTGGATATCTGGCAACCTGTTCGTGCTCTCACTTCATGCCTGCGGCAATGTTTGAAAAGATGCTTAAAGAAGCGGCATCCGAAAGCACCGTTTCTCTCCGCCAGATTGAAGCAAGGCAGCAGTCGCCGGACCATCCGATACTTTGGAACGTACCGGAAACGGATTATCTGAAATTTTATATATTCCAGGTGGTATAGAATGTCTAAGAAAAACTCAAAAAACACAAAAGGTAAAATAATCACCGCCGCATGGAAGCTCTTCTATGAGCAGGGCTATGATGACACCACTATTGAGGAAATTATTGATGAATCCGGGACATCAAAGGGGTCATTCTATCATTATTTTGAGGGGAAGGACGCGCTGCTCAGTTCTCTTTCCTGCCTTTTTGATGATAAATACGATGAGCTTAAGCAGCAGCTGGCTGATGATGCAAATGCTTTTGACACGCTTATTTTTCTCAACCGTGAACTTTTCGGTATGATTGACAACGGTGTGGATATTGACCTTTTAACCAAGCTTTTTTCAACTCAGCTTACCACAAAAGGCGATCGCCACCTTATGGATAACAGCCGTGTTTATTTCAAGCTTTTACGGAAAATCGTGTCGGAGGGGCAGAAAAAAGGCGAGCTGACGGATTCTATGACCGCCTCCGAAATCGTGCGCTATTATGCAATGTGCGAAAGGGGTATTATGTACGACTGGTGTCTTATGAAGGGCGGATATTCCCTTAAATCCTACAGCGAAACGGTTTTTCCTATGATGCTTGCGAAAATAAAAAAATAATTTTTTAGGTTTTTATGTTTAGTACAGCACTTGGTTTGTATGAAAATTCACTAAAATACTGCGAAATTCGATATTCTTCTTTGGCAAAGTACAGACTGTGGTCTGTACTTTGTTCTGTATTGCATTCTATTTTTGTTTGTGTTATTATATATAGGTAATTTTTATGAAATGGGGAATTAATAATGACAAGTTCTGAAATCGGAATATGTATATCCATTGTTGTTTATCTTGCCGCAATGGTGGTAATCGGATATTTCTGTTCCAAGAAAAACAATGATTCCGGCGATTTTTATCTCGGCGGAAGGAAGCTCGGACCGCTTGTTACCGCTATGAGCGCTGAGGCGTCCGATATGTCCGGCTGGCTTCTTATGGGGCTTCCCGGGGTTGCGCTTCTTATAAAGGGATTCTCGTACGGCAGCATTGCGGAAGCCGTATGGACGGCGCTCGGGCTTGCGCTCGGTACATATGTAAACTGGCTTATTGTTGCAAAAAAGCTCAGAAGATACAGTGAAGCGGCGGGCAATTCACTCACAGTTCCCGAATTTTTCTCGAACCGCTTCGGCGATAAGAGCAATATTCTGCGTGCAATCGGTGCGGTTATAATAATTGTGTTCTTTATACCTTATACGGCATCCGGTTTTTCAGCTTGCGGAAAGCTTTTCGCAAGCCTTTTCTCGCTCGATTATCTGCCTTCGATGATTGTTTCGGCAATAGTTATCGTTTTGTACACAACAATGGGTGGTTTTTTGGCGGCAAGCACAACCGACTTCATTCAGTCGATTATAATGACCGGCGCTCTTGCGATTATACTCGGCTACGGCATCGTTCATGGCGGAGGCATAGGTGAAATTATCAGCAACGCAAAGGCTGTTCCAGGCTATTTCTCGCTTGTTTCTCAGGTGTCGGCGGACGGCGCAGTATCTTCATATAACGGGCTTACAATCGCTTCGACCCTCGCATGGGGGCTTGGGTACTTCGGTATGCCTCACATTCTTCTGAGATTTATGGCAATCGAGGATGAAAATAAGCTTAAGCTTTCAAGAAGAATTGCAAGCAGTTGGGTTGTTATTGCGATGTTTATTGCAATTTCTATCGGTATTATAGGCTACAGCCTTGTTACAAACGGTACGGTTGCTGACATTACCGACGGCGAAACTATTATCGTTAAAATTGTGGGTGTTATCAGCGAAAACGGCTTTATCCCGGCGTTGATTGCAGGACTTATCCTTGCGGGAATTCTCGCTTCCACAATGTCGACCGCTGATTCGCAGCTGCTTGCGGCGGCTTCGAGCATATCCGAGGATATTGTTCAGGGACTTTTCAAAATCAAGCTTTCAAAGAAGGCTGCCATGATTATTGCAAGAGTTACGGTTATCGTCATTTCTCTTATCGGTATGTTCATCGCAAGGGACGCGAACAGCTCGGTTTTTAATATAGTGTCGTTTGCATGGGCAGGCTTCGGTGCGTCTTTCGGTCCGCTTGTTCTGTTTGCGCTTTTCTGGAGGCGTTCAAACAAATGGGGTGCGCTTGCGGGGATGATTTCAGGCGGTATTATGGTATTTGTATGGAAATATCTTGTCAGACCGCTCGGTGGACTTCTCGATATCTATGAGCTGCTTCCGGCATTTATTGTTTCTTGCATCTTTATCGTTGTTGTCAGCCTTCTCACAAAGGCACCCGATAAGGAAATCACCGATGTGTTTGACAGAGTTTCAAAATAATCGCTTTTTTGCATAAATTACGGAAATAAAAGGTAAAATAAAGCTGAACGCTTTGTTTTGCCTTTTATTTTTGATAATTAGTTTAGGAATTTAGAAGGATTTTTACAGATAATGTCGAATAAATCATATATCGGTTAAATAATCAAGCCGGGTTTTGGAGGTGGCGGTATGGCGGTTTTCTTCGGCGATGATTTGAAAAACGAAATTATCGGTGCCAATGATATTGTCGAGGTTATATCCGAATATCTTCCTTTAAAAAGAGCCGGCAGGAATTATCTCGGGCTTTGCCCGTTCCACGGCGAGAAAACGCCTTCGTTTTCGGTTTCGCCCGAAAGGCAGATTTACAAGTGCTTCGGCTGCGGCGTCGGCGGCAATGTTGTTGACTTTGTTATGAGAATCGATAACCTTGATTTTTCTGAGGCAATGACGGCTCTTGCCGGGCGTGCGCATATTGAGGTTCCTAAAAACGGCTCGGACGGGAAATCAGCCGTCCGCGCAACCGAGAAGGAACGGATGTATGCAATTAATACCGAAGCGGCGAGGTTTTTTAACAAAAAACTTTCGGAAAGCGAAAACGCTTTGGAGTATATCAAAAAAAGGCGGCTTTCGCAGAATACCGTTACAAAATTCGGGCTTGGCTTTGCACCTGACAGCTGGGACGTTCTCCTTAAGCACCTTCGTGTTCTCGGGTTTTCCGATGAGGAAATCCATAAGGCAGGGCTTGCCGGCAAAAAAGAAACACGGTATTACGATTCTTTCAGAAATCGTATAATTTTCCCGATTATCGACATTAAAGGTCATGTTGTCGGATTTGGCGGAAGAGTTATGGATGGCTCCAAGCCGAAGTACCTTAACTCTCCCGAAACTCCGGTTTTTGACAAAAGCCGGAATTTTTACGGTCTGAACTTTGCGCGTGCGGATAACCACAAAACCGCTGTCGTAGTGGAAGGGTATATGGATGTTATTTCGCTGCACCAGGCGGGGATAACAAACGCAATCGCAACTCTGGGTACTTCGTTTACACAGGAGCATGCAAAGATTCTTAAAAGATATTTTAACGAGGTTGTGCTTTCTTATGATACCGACGGCCCCGGAAGGGCGGCAACGGACAGGTGCATGGAAATCATAAACGGCGTTGAAGGGCTTAAGGTAAGGGTGCTGTGCCAGGCGAACGGAAAAGACCCGGACGAGTACATCAAAGCTTACGGCAAAGACGCATTTCTGAAGCTTATTGATGACGCTCCGAGCGATGTGGAATACAAAGTTATGCGTCTGCGCGACGGGCTTGACTTTGAGAATCCGGAGGATAAAATTAAGTTTGTTTCCGGTGCCGCAAAGATTTTTTCGGGCATACAAAACGAGATTGAACGGGAAGTTTATGTTAAGAAAATCGCAAGGGAAACCGATGTTTCGGAAGAGGCTGTATTTTCCGAAATTTATAAGCTGTCCGGCAAGACCAAAAAGTTTTTGGGCGGCAAGGTAAGGCAGCCGGCAAAGCGCGCGTCGGTCATACAGAAGGCGGAGGAAATGCTGCTTTCGCTTGTCTACGGAGACGGTGAGCTTTACAAAAGCGTAAGAAATATTATTAAGGGAGATTTTTTTACCGACCCGGTAAACTCGCAGGTGTTTGAGCTCCTTAATGAAAATACGGAGCTTTCGTCCGTTTTTGATACTCTAACGGACCAGCAAAAAACGGTTGTGAGTGATATTGCGGTCAGGGATTTTCATATAGACGATAAACGGCAGGGCGCTGCCGAACTTATCAAAAAAATCATTGATGAAAAAACAAAAATGGCGCTCGATTCGCTGAAAGGCAGCGACGATGCGGAAAAAGTTAAAGAGTTATTATTTATGGATAAGAGAAGCAAAAAAGGGGAATAACAGATGGCGACCAACGATGAAAGAAAGTCTATTATTCATGAACTGATTGAAACCGGCAAAAAAAACGGAGTGCTCAGCTATAAGGATATTCAGGACGCTTTGGAGGAGCTTGACCTGAATGCGGAACAGATAGACAGAATGTATGAACAGCTTGAAAAAATGGGCATTGAAATTACGGGCAATGATATAGAACCCGATCTCAGCAAAATTGAGCTTGAGGAGAAAAATGAGATTGAGGATTATGACGACCTTGCGATGCTTGAAGGCATCGGCATGAATGACCCGGTCAGAATGTACCTTAAGGAAATAGGCAAGGACGAGCTTTTGTCGGCTGACGACGAGCTTGAGCTTGCAAAAAGAATGATGGAGGGCGATACCGAAGCAAAGGAAAGGCTTACAAAGGCAAACCTTCGCCTTGTAGTAAGTATCGCAAAAAGATATGTGGGCAGGGGACTTTTGTTTCTCGACCTTATTCAGGAAGGGAATCTGGGACTTATTAAGGCTGTGGAAAAGTTCGATTACCGCAAGGGATATAAGTTTTCTACATACGCAACCTGGTGGATTCGCCAGGCGATAACGAGGGCGATTGCCGACCAGGCAAGAACCATCAGAATACCTGTTCATATGGTGGAAACCATAAATAAGCTTATGAGGGAACAGAGGCATCTTTTGCAGGAACTCGGGCGCGAGCCTTCGGTTGACGAACTTGCAAAAGCGCTCAATATGCCTGCCGATAAGGTTAACGAAACGCTTAAAGTGGCACTTGAACCGGTGTCTTTGGAAACTCCTATCGGAGAAGAAGATGAAAGCCACCTCGGTGACTTTATTCCGGATAATGATGCACCGGCACCGCCTGAAGCGGCATCGCAGACGCTTCTTAAAGAACAGCTTATGGAAGTTCTCGGGACTCTCAACGAACGTGAACGCGAGGTGCTGAAGCTTCGATACGGTCTTGACGGCGGAAGAACAAGAACCCTTGAAGAGGTGGGACAGGCCTTTGATGTCACCAGAGAGAGAATAAGACAGATTGAAGCAAAGGCACTCCGTAAACTCCGCCACCCTACAAGGAGCAAAAAACTTAAAGATTATCTCGATTTATATCCGATGTCGTGATGTAATTCGTGTAATAAATACCTGACTGCTTTGCAGGAAAGGGGATTGGGAAAATGTCAGCAGCGGAAGAACGCAAAGATGCTGTTAAGGAATTGCTTGAAAAAGGCAAGAAACAAGGTATGCTGAGCACCAAGGAGATTCAGGATACCTTGGATGCTGCCGAAATCGATTCCGAAAGCATCGATAAAATCTATGAACAGCTTGAAAAAATGGGCATAGAAATCACCGGGGACGATATCGAAAACGAGCTTCGTGAAATTCAGCTTGAGGAAGAAAATGAGGACCTGGACGACCTTTCGGTTCCGGAGGGCGTCAGCCTTGATGACCCGGTCAGAATGTATCTTAAGGAAATAGGCAAGGATGAACTCATGAGTCCTGAAGAAGAAATGGAGTACGCTAAGCGTATGTCGGAGGGCGATGAGGAGGCGAAGGAAAAGCTTACAAAGGCAAATCTCCGTCTTGTAGTCAGCATCGCAAAGAGATATGTCGGCCGTGGACTTCTGTTTCTTGACCTTATTCAGGAGGGCAATCTCGGACTTATTAAAGCGGTTGAGAAGTTTGATTACCGCAAGGGCTATAAGTTCTCAACATATGCTACATGGTGGATTCGCCAGGCGATAACAAGGGCGATTGCCGACCAGGCAAGAACCATCAGAATACCTGTTCATATGGTTGAAACTATCAATAAAATAATGCGTGAATCAAGAAGAATGCTTCAGGAAAACGGTCGCGAACCATCGGCGGACGAACTTGCAAACGCACTTAATATGCCGGCCGATAAGGTTAGGGAAACCATGAAGATTGCGCTTGACCCGGTATCGCTCGAAACCCCTATCGGTGAGGCAGAGGACAGCCATCTCGGTGATTTTATTCCGGATGATGAAGCACCGGCACCGCCGGAGGCAGCTTCCGGTACGCTGCTTAAAGAACAGCTTATGGATGTTCTCGGCACATTAAACGAGCGGGAACGCGAGGTTCTTAAGCTTCGGTTCGGGCTTGTTGACGGTCACTCGAGAACTCTTGAGGAGGTCGGCCAGGCATTTGATGTCACTCGTGAGAGGATAAGGCAGATTGAAGCAAAAGCACTCCGAAAACTGCGCCACCCCACTCGAAGCAAAAAACTTAAAGACTATCTTGAATAAAAAAGCGGGCTTATAAAAGCCCGTTTTGTTTGGTAATAATTATGAACGATTTTATGCTTGCTGCGCTTGATGAAGCAAAAGCGGCGTTTTCGGAAGGAGAAATCCCCGTAGGGGCGGTAATCACCGAAAACGGGCGTATAATATCATCGGCGCATAATATGTGCGAAAGACTTTCCGACCCGACAGCCCATGCCGAAGTGCTTGCTGTAAGAAGCGCCTGCGAGAGCCTTGGCAGAAAATATCTTGACGGCTGCGAAATATATGTTACGGTCGAACCCTGCCCGATGTGTGCCGGGGCTATAATAAATTCAAGAATTTCAAAGCTGTATTTCGGTGCCTTTGAACCTTTGTCGGGCGCTTGCGGAAGCACGGTTAACCTCTTTTTATCAACCGACGCTTACAAAAAAACCGACATCTTCATGGGCGAATATGCCGATGAAGCACGCAGGCTTATGCAGGATTTTTTCAAAACAAGGCTGAGGTAATTTTTGAGTAAATTCCGGAGTAATTGCTCCTCCACGCCTTGCATAGCTCATTTGCGGCATTGCGGTCGCCGACTCTTATTTTAAGATCGATTACGGGCGGCTCAAAGCGGTTTTCAATCATTTTGAGATGAACAAGATATTCGTTTTCGGAAACCGTCTCAAAATCCGCCGAAACAAGTTCGCGCATGATTTCGTCCTTTTTCATGATTTTAAGGTTTTCTTCAATCTTGCTCCTGATTGAGTACGGAATTCTGCGGTAGAAAAATTCCGCTCCGTTTTTTCCGTCGTCGGTAAGAATATACTTGTCCTCGCTCATTATATGCTCAATCTGACCGTCTTTTATCAGCATGGTTATATACATGTGCGCTTCAAAAAAGTCAAGAAGCGAGTCGGCAAGGATTATATCCGTTATCTCCGCTGCGGAAAGCGGTATACCCGCATGGTAGAGTATATATAGAATAATGACCTTTATATCCATCGGGTCGAACTTCATTCTTCTGTATGCTGACATTGAAAATTGCTCCTTTAAAATCGTATATATTAAAGTATATCACAAATGAACGAAAAAATAAATACCCAAATTGAAAAAAAGCGGTGATTTTTATTTATTATAAATATTCGGACTTCCTGAAAAACAAGTACGGCGAAAAGGTATATAAGCTCCCCGTGAGCCTTCCGTGTACCTGCCCGAACCGTGACGGCAGAATATCCCGTGGCGGCTGTATCTTCTGCGGCGACAGCGGAACAGGGTTTGAAATGTATTCCGCAGATATTGATATAAAAGAGCAGCTTGAACTTAATCGCCGGCGAATCGGAAATGCCTACGGCGCCAAAAAGTTCATTGCGTATTTTCAGAATTTTACAAATACATACCTTCCGCTCGCCACGCTTGAAAAGTATATGAATGAGGCTGTGGATGACGGCATTGTTGAAATTGCGCTTTCGACAAGACCTGACTGTATAAGCCGTGAGCTTCTCGGAATGTTTAAGAATTTTGAAAAGCAAACCGGTGTATGCGTTTCTGTGGAACTCGGGCTGCAAACCGTTAATTATCATACTCTTAAAAAGATTAACCGCGGTCATTCTCTTGCTGAATTTATTGACGCTATGATTATGCTGAAAGAATTCGGCATAGAAACTGGCGTTCATGTTATTCTTAATCTCCCATGGGACGATTTTGACGATTGCATCGAAACCGCAAAAATAATATCCGCCCTGCGTGCGGATACCGTAAAGCTCCACTCGCTTTATATATTAAAAGATTCCGAAATGGGCAGAATGTATAAAAGGGGAGAGTTCAGTATCATTTCAAAGGACGAATATGTGAAGCGAGTCATCGCTTTTCTGAGGACTCTCGCTCCCGGGATTGCGGTTCAGAGGCTGCTCGCCAGAGCGCCGGAGGGCGATTCGCTTTTTTGCAACTGGAATATGAGCTGGTGGAAAATAAGGGACGAAATTGACCTTATTATGAAAGAAAACGGATATAAGCAAGGCGATTTTTATAATTATATCGGAGGAAGTGCTTTATGAAGAAAAAGAAAATATCGGATTCGTATGTTGAAACAAATCAAATGGTGCTGCCGGGGGATACAAACCATCTCGGCAATCTTTTGGGCGGGCAGACAGTTCATTGGATAGACATTGCCGCAGCGCTTACGGCGGAGCGGCACAGCAACCGTGTGGTGGCAACCGTTTCCATTGATAAAATAATATTCAAAAAACCGATACCGGAAGGGCAGCTTGTGTGTATAAAATCCAAGCTTGCGTGGGTCGGGACGACATCAATGATTGTCGAAGTCAATGTTTATGCCGAAAATCTTATGACCGGCGACAGGCGCAAAACAACCGAAGCAAGGCTGACCTTCGTTGCGCTCGATTCTGACGGAAAGCCTACGGCGGTTCCGCAGCTTGAACTTGAAACCGAAGAAGAAAAGGCGAAATTTGATAAGTATCAGGCGAAAAAGAATAAGAAAAAGTAAATAGGTAATAATACTCACACAAGAGGTGATTGTGTGAGTATTTTTTATGTGATTGTTCTGTCTGTCGTTTCATTTGCGGTGCTGTTTTTGCTTTCAAAGCTCATCGGTAACCGCCAGATGTCGGAACTCAATATGTTCGACTATATAAACGGCATAACGATAGGTTCGATAGCCGCCGAGATGGCAACGGATATCGAGCATTTTGAAAAACCGCTTGTCGCTATGATTGCCTACGGTATACTTTCATGGCTGTTTTCGATAATGACAAATAAGTCTGTGGCGGTAAGGCGCTTTCTTGCCGGAAAATCAGTGATACTTATGAATAACGGTAAAATATACCGTGAAAATCTTAAAATGGCGAAGCTTGATATAAACGATATGCTTACACAACTGAGAGTGAGCGGATATTTCAATCCGGACGATATTAAAACAGCGGTGCTTGAATCAAACGGAAAAATTTCGGTTTTGCCTAAGGCTTCTGCACGACCCGCAACCAATTCGGACATAAAAAATCCCGTTTCGGAGGACAGCATTTGCATAAATGTTATTCTGGACGGCTGCGTGATGAATGAAAATCTGAAAAAAGCGGGATTAGATAAAAACTGGATTCAAAAACAGCTTGACGGACTTGGTATAGGAAAAATTTCCGATGTGTATCTCGGTTTTGTTAATCCGGACGGAAATCTCAGTGCATATAAATTTGAAAACGCTCTTGACAAAAATGATGTTTTTCAATAAAATTTTATAATGTAATGGGCAAAAAGCTGTGCAAAACACTTGACTTTGCATGGCTTTTGTGATAGAATAAAATTATATTTTAACTATAAGGAGAGATACTGAATGAAAAAGATTGTTTCTATGATTTTGTCGCTGATTCTTGTGTTTTCATGCGTAAGCGTGATGACGGTTTCGGCAGATTCCGGGACTTTTCGTACATACGGTGCAGACAACCTGAATAATCAGTCCGGCGACTTGGTTATCGGGTTCCTCGGCGGCTCAATTACGGAGGGTGCACATGCGACAGCAATTGAAAACAGATGGTCAACAAAGGTTGTAAATGAGTATTTTAAGGTGAAATATCCCAATAAAAATGTCATTGAGCGCAATGCGTCAATCGGAGGTACGGGTTCGGCATACGGCATGATTCGTATGAGAAAGGACCTTGCGCTTGAGTCCGCTTCCACACCCGATGTTGTGTTTGTGGAGTTTGCGGTCAACGATGCGGGCGGCGGCGGAATGACTATTTCCAATCAGATGGAATCTATAGTCCGTCAGCTTCTGGCGCTTCCTAAAATTCCGGTAATAGTTTTTGTTTATACAACATCGAAGCGGTCGCTTAACGGTGAGGGAACAGCCTCTTCGTGCGTTGAAAACGCAATTGCGGCGGACCATGCGGTTGCCGAAAACTATGGCATATATGAGGTTGACCTCAACGAATATGTCTGGGAAGGCGTTAAAGACGGCAAGTGGACTTGGATTGCAGGCGATTCAAAATCCATAACAGACGACGGAACGCATCCCAACAATGCCGGTTATAAGGTTTATGCCGATAGAATCATCGAGATGTTTAACCGTGATAAATCAAAGGTTTTCAAAAAACTTGACCCCGACACTCCGCCGTACTGCGACTATGTTTACGGTGAAATTGAGGAAGTTCCGTTTACGGGTGACAGGGTTCAGCTCAGCGGCAACTGGCAGAAGCAGACCTATTCTTTGATTGATATGGGTTCTTATATGAATTCAAAGTATCCGCAGAGGTTTTTCAAAGAAGGATATATGAAGGTTGAGGACGGCACAAGCGCAACAATCGAGTTTGAATTTACCGGCCGCAGCATAGGAATAGATTTTGTAAGAAACAGAAACAATGCTGACCTTCAGTATACAATTTATGACGAAAAGGGCACTGTTGTTAAAAACGGTACAACAAAAATGTATTATAGTGCGGATTGGGACAGATGCTGCGGTCATATGCTTGTTCGTGATTTGCCTTACGGAAAGTATAGAATTGTTGCAAAGGGTGTGCTTAATGCCCAGGCTGTGGAAGATAACAACAAACAATCGGACAGAGGCGGCACGGGGCTGCAGCTCAACATGGGATACTTTGTTGTTGAAAAGACAATGCCTAAGATTAATCCGTATGCAAGCGATGTTAAAATCACTAATGCGGTTATCGGGAAGGAAATCACCGGAAGCTATAAATTCAACTGCAAACTCTATGATGAAAAAGATTCGGAAAAAGCTATTTATGTAAGCGATTCCGAAAACGGACAGTTTACAAAGCTTGCGGACGGCACAAGCTATACCGTTAAGCCGGAAGATTTGGGTAAATACATAAAATTCGGTGTAACACCGAAAAATACAGAAGGCGTTTCGGGTAAAACGGTATATTCGGCCGCAACCAAGGTTGTAAGACCTACCGGCGAAGTGTCTTTCGCATCGCCTGTTTCTATTAAAGTAAACGGCGCCGATGCAGCAAAACCCGGCGTCGGAACAAATGCATTTTCCGGTTCTCTTGCAAACTCGGGAAGCAGCAATGTTACCGTAAGCGTTATAGCCGCAACATATAAAACTGTCGGTGAATATAAATATCTCACGGGTTCAAAGGTTGTTTCAAAATTGGTTGAAGGCGGAAAGAATGCTGACTTCACTGTTGAAATTGCCGCAGCCGAAAGCGATACCGAAATTGTGCTTTACGCAATCTGTGCTGACTCAATGGAGCCGGCAGTTTCAGCCACAGCCCCTGTTGAATATGTCGGCACGAACGATGAGGGCGGCATAGCAACAACTATTTACAAAATTAATTCGTTTATAAAGTAATTAACCGTATTATTCAGGATGTCGGATTTGATACTTTAGTTGATTTTGCAAGCAGCGGAACTGAAAAATCATGTTGTGATACGACATTTATTTTTTAGTTGATTTGTTATATAATTAAGTATATAAAAAATCTGAATAGGAGTAATTTAAATGAAAAAGATTATATTGCTAATGCTTGCGTTGATGTTTTGTTTTTCCGGCATGCCGGTATTTGCCGAACCTGCTTCGGTCATGTACGGTGCTGACAATCTTAACAACAAATCCGGTGATTTGCGTATCGGGTTTTTGGGCGGCTCTATTACCGAAGGCGCCGGTGCGTCAGCAATTAAGAACAGATGGGCAACAAAGGTGGTAAATGAATATTTTAAGGAAAACTACTCAAACAAAAATGTTATTGAAATGAATGCCGCAATAGGCGGTACCGGCTCGGAATACGGTATGCAGCGCGTTGTAAAAGACCTGAGCCTCGGC
>JAXGBA010000028.1:0-16915 GCA_034186235.1 Clostridia bacterium
CATCGAGGGCGGGCTCTACCGGGACCGGGTCATTTAGGGCTTTTTCAGCCAAGCGTTTTCAAAAAATGCGCACCGGTTATATTCATCGTTTCGGCGGCGGCTCTCATTGCGGTGCTGATTTTCGGAACCGGTCTTAAAGAAACGGGCGGTCAGAGCTGGATAAGAATAGGCAAAATCGGGTTTCAACCGTCGGAATTCGTAAAAATAGGCTTTGTTATCACATTTGCGGCGCACCTGTCGAAGGTAAAAGATAGCATTAATTCCGCAAAAACACTGTCGCTTCTTCTGCTGCACTCGGCGGTTTTCATAGTGCTAATCGCCCTCGAACCCGACATCGGCACGGCGCTTGTTTTTGTATTTATAACCGTTTCGATGCTGTTTTTCGCCGGGCTTTCATGGAAGTACTTTGCGGGCGGCGGTCTGATTTTTGCGGTCAGCATGCCTGTGCTGTGGACACTTCTCAAAAACTACCAGAAAAAAAGGATTCTCGTTTTTCTGAACCCGGAGCTTGACCCCACCGGCTACGGCTACAATGTTATACAGTCAAAGCTTGCGCTCGGCTCGGGAAGGATATTCGGACAGGGCTTTTTAGCCGGCAAAATCACTCAGGGCGAGATGCTGCCCTCAAAGCACACGGACTTCATATTCTCGGTTATCGGAGAGGAATTCGGGCTTGTCGGCTGCGCCGCCGTAACGGTCATTCTGCTGCTTATAATCATGAGACTTTTCACAATCGGCGTACGCTCCAAAGACTCATTTTCCGGGCTTATGTCCTGCGGACTTTCCGCCATGCTGCTTTTTCACACGGTCATAAACATCGGAATGTGCATGGGGCTTATGCCGGTAACAGGTATTCCGCTGCCGTTTATAAGCTACGGCGGCTCGTCCGTTATCGCAAATTTCGCCGCAGCATCTCTTGCGTCGTCAGCTGCCGTACACGCACACGGCAAAGCTAAAAAGCGAAAGCGCTGACACCCCTATGCACGAAAGGTATTTTTTTCTCCTGAAAAGCAGGCACGCATATGAAAACCCTTTAACTGCGCCGAAAAGGCTTATAACACACATCAATATCATCCGTTTACACCCCTTGTGAGCGTTAGTTTGACTTCAACATCGGCTGCGTCCTCATCGGGTGTAAATTTTTGCCACTCGCTGACTGTGAGGTAATTCTTTGCCGCTTCGCCCTTCGCACCTAAGATATCGCAGCCGCTTCTTTCGGCAAGCCTCAAAACCGCACGGGTTCTCTCACACATTTCGGCTTCAGCAAACTCACGCTCCGAATTTATGTCTTTTGTTCCTCCGCCGGAGATTCCCTCCGCCGTGATTTTCACGCTTACCTTATTGCCCTTCACGCTTATTTTCGACTTGTTTTCGGTAATCTCGGCATATGTTCCGTCGGAAAAAGTCAGCTGAACTCCCCGAAGCTTTCCGCGCGCAAGCATATAGTACGCCGCATCGGAAGGGTCGAGCGAGGCGGTCATCCGGTCGCCGTCAAAGAGCGCTATTCCGCTTATCATTTCGCCCTCCGCTGCGCCGAGCGCACACACCGGGGAAATATACGGCGATGTCATATTATCGCAGAATGTATCGAACATTACAACAGGATAAAACGAATTATACTTTTTTGAAAGCAGCAGCAGCTCCGCTTCTTTTGAAATATTTCCGCTGCCGGAATCGCACATGAACCTTATCTGCTCCTCTGCGCTGCCCTCCGACACCATTACCCCCATCGCATTCTGAACATCGATGTGGCGCTGGATTGACGGTGCGTACTTCGAAAGCCCTTCCCGTGAAATTTCAGCAGAAAACACAACCGCTTTAAGGTGCATAAGCGACACCTTTCTCGTAAGCATAAAATTAAGCTTGTTAAGGCCCTCCGGTATATTCTCTGCCACCACGGTATAAACCGCATTTTGGCTTTCCTCCTCGCTCTCGTATGTCGGCATTGCAGCGGTCAGTTTTACGCCGTTTTTTGCTTTGTCCACGCCGAGCAGTATCGCATACGCCTCGTCCGACACCTCCCTCATATCGCTGCATCCGCAAAGAAGCACAAGCGGCAGTATGACAGCCATGCAGGCGGCAGCCCTTGCCCGTCCTTTAAGCTTATAAACTGCCGCAGCCGCTACGGAAATCCCAAACGCCGCCGCTCCGCCCCATTTAAGAATCGGGCTGAGCGTAGAGGCAAACGGCATAATAACGCAAATCCCCAATATAAGCGCTGCGGAAGGCACAAGGCAGGGGCGTCTGTCCTGTATTTCAAACGCCTTCCCGAACATATGCACCGCAAACGAGAAAAGTATGCAAACCGAAACGGCGAAAACCACCGTCATCATAAGAAAAAATACCGATTGCACCCTTTGCACCAGATGTCCACGGTACACATTTTTGACCGTTTCGAGCATTCCCGACGCCTTCTCCCCCGAAACCGTATAATCAAACACGCAGTTATAAAAAAGAGTTGCCGCAGTTACCGTTATCCCCGAAAAAATCAGCGCCGAACGTCCCGCACGGAAACAGTTTTTGCTCCCGGCTTCGCTTTTCAGGCAAAGGAGAATCAATGCGTCCGAAAAAACCGAAATCCATGAAAAGAACCCCGACG
This sequence comes from Clostridia bacterium, assembly GCA_034186235.1. Lineage (GTDB taxonomy): Bacteria > Bacillota > Clostridia > HGM11514 > HGM11514 > CAKSKB01. The sequence continues at coordinate 2,600 of JAXGBA010000028.1, forward strand.
CTATGCTTACCGCTCCGTGCCCGAAAACCGGGAACAGCCGCAGATAGCTGTACTGCCCCGTCCCGAGCGCAAAAATCAGCAGATATGTTATTATGACAAGCTTTATATAAAACTCCGAAAGCCTTGAAACCGCCGTAAAGCCGTTTGCGCCCACAATCACCGCCGCCGCAAGAGATGCTGCGGCAAATATCACGGGCGACGCCGTTGGAAAATTGTAAATTTTTATGATTTTAATAAATTCGTTAAGCGCCGCTGCGGCGTACAGATAAAAATACGCCGAAAACAGCACCTGCATCGCCTTGCCGGCGGTTTTTCCGAGAGATTTTTCAAAAAGCTCAAACAGCGGAAATCCGCATGAATTTATAAACCAAAATCCGAGAAACGCCGCACCGCACGACAGCGCTGCCGTATACCAGCAAGAGCCACCCTCCGCCGCCACCGCACCCGGAAGATACGAGCAAAACATTTTTGCCGTTATAAGAATATACACAACCGAAAATCCTTCTCTTTTTCCGACGCTTATTTCACCGCTCATTGCCTTTTCCTCCATTTTCTTGAGTTTTCCGGCTGATTTTCAATATCCGACGGATTCAGTTCATCCGGTCTGAACCGTTTTTTCCACACCGGCGGATTATAAAGCACATTTGCCCTCGATTTCGTTTTGGGCGCCTCGGGGCTTAGCATACCCACCCCGAACGAGCTTTGCGACGCCACAAGCCCGGCAATCATAAGCCCGATACCTATACCGAAAAAGCCCAGAAACGCCGCCAAAGCTATAAATCCCAGCCGAAGCAGCCTTATCCCGAACGAAAAACTGTAATCCGGTATCGCAAAATTGGCAATCACTGTAAACGCAATCACAATTATCACCACGGGGCTTACTATCCCCGCCGTGACCGCCGACTGCCCCAGTATCAGACCGCCCACAATTCCAATGGTATTGCCCACCGCCCCCGGCACTCTCACACCGGCTTCCCTTATAAGCTCAAACGAAATTTCAAGTATCAATATTTCAAAAACCGCCGGGAACGGCACATTTTCCTGCGATTTGGCTATCGCAATCAAAAGGTCTGTCGGTATCATTCCGCGGTGAAAATTTACCACCGCTATGAACATCCCCGGAAGCAGCATGGCTATGATTATCGAGAAAAACCGTATTACCCGAAGCAGCGTTGCATACTGCCACCGCAAATTTGAGTCCTCGGCGGACTTTATAAAATTCGTCACCCCGACAGGCATTATCAGCACAAACGGCGTGCCGTCCACCACCACAGCAACCCTTCCCTGGCAAAGGTGCAAAGCTGCGGTATCGGGGCGCTCCGTCGACAGTATCCCCGGAAGAATCCTGTACGCCCCATCCTCTATGAACTGCTCCACCATGCCGCTGCCGCTTACAAAATCGCAGTCTATCCCCGAAAGCCGCTCCTTAACCTCCCTCACAAGCGCCGGGTTTGCAAGCCCGTCCATGTACATAACTGCGCAGTAATTCCCGGTAAGGTTGCCCACCTGCACAAACTCGCTCACAAGCTTATCGCTTTTGATTATCTTTCTTATAAGCGTGGTGTTTGTACGTATGCTCTCCGAGAACGCCTCTTTCGAGCCCATTATGCTGCTCTCGTTTTCGGGTTTCCCAACGCTCCTTCGGTCAAATCCCTTCGTTTCGCACACAAGCGCAAAACCGCACCCCTCGGCTATCACCGCCGTATCCCCCATCAGCACGCCTCTTACTGCATCGCTGTAGGTTTTTGCACGGCTTACGGAATTTATCTGCACGATGTCCGCTATATTATCACGGCCGAGAGAACTGCTCTTCGTAAGCGGCTTCAGTATAAATTCGTTTATGCTGTCGCTTCTCACCATGCCGTCTATGCATACAACAAAGCCGTGCGTTCCGTCCGCCGCAGTAAAATCCCTTATAATTATATCGCTGTTGCGGTCGGCACGGAAAAACTCCTCAAACTTCTTTCTTGCCTCGTTCACATTTTCCGATATATTTTCGCTTCCGCCCGACGGCTGCTGCGGCGCTTTATATTCCGGTATAAAAAAACTCCCCTTTTCTTTCTGCGGAGAGTATTTCAGAAAATCAAAAATCCGCATAATAACACCTCATTGGTATTATTTGCGGATTATGCCTGATTTTATTCAATTTTAATATCCGTTTGCGCCGCTTGTTGCTTCCTCGTCCTTCACCCAGTCGGAAACCGGCACAACCGCATATTCGTCCTCGCTTTTTCTTATAATCACCTTTTCAATGCCGGCGTTTATAATAAGCTTTTTGCACATTGAGCATGATGATGCGTCCGCCACTATATCGCCCGTTTTCACTTCCCGTCCGGAAAGATACAGCGTTCCGCCGTTCATTTCGCTCCTCGCAGCGCTTATAATGCAGTTCGCCTCTGCGTGAACCGAGCGGCACAGTTCATACCTCTGCCCCCTCGGAATACCCAGTTTTTCACGAAGGCACTCTCCGCTGTCGCAGCAGTTGCCGGTACCGCGCGGCGCACCGGTATACCCGGTTGACACTATCTCGTCGTTTTTAACGATTACCGCACCGAAGTTCCGCCGAAGGCATGTGCCCCGTTCCAGAACCGTATCGGCTATATCAAGATAATAATTCACCTTATCTCTGCGTTTCATAAGCCTACCTCTTATTATAATTCATAATTTTTTCAACGCGCGCCTCATGTCTGCCCCCCAGAAATTCGGCGTTGAGGTATGCGTCAACAATCTCCTCGGCAAGGCAGCTGCCCGTTATCCTTCCGCCGAGCGCTATCACATTTGCGTTGTTATGCTGCCGTGACATCTTGGACGAATAGGGGTCGGTGCAGTGTGCGCATCGTATTCCGTCAACCTTATTTGCCGCAATGCTTATGCCTATGCCCGTTCCGCAAAAGAGAATTGCCCTTTCGCATTCCCCCCGGAGCAGCCCCTCGCAGACCGAAAACGCTATATCCGGGTAGTCAACCGACTCTTCGTTGTATGTTCCGTAGTCCTTTATCTCATACCCTTTTTCCGAAAGATACTTTTTAATATGCTCCTTGAGTTCAAAACCGCCGTGGTCGGCACCCATTCCTATAATCATTTGTTTTTCTCCCTTTCTTCAAGTTCTCTCTGCGCCTGCGGCTTATTTATATAAACCGCCGCCGCTGAATTTATATCCCCGAAATTCCCTTCGGCTTCCGCTGCAAACGCCGCAGAAGAAGCCCTCGGGCGGTCAAATGTTCCGCCCAAAACCGTTATGTTTTCTATCCCTGCCGTATCGCCCACCGCATAGGTCTTTCCCCGAAGCCCCGACAGATACCCGTTCAGAGCTTCTATGCTGATAAACATAGGTTCAAGCACGCATTTATGCGCTTTGCCACGAAAGCTGTAGACGGCGGCATACACATTTCCGCCTCTTGCGTCCAAAACCGCAAGCACACGCCCTTTTGTAAATTCCGCATTATACGCAAGCGAAAGAAGCGTATTCACTGCCGCAACTTTTTTACCTGTCGCCTGCGCAAGCGTACGGACCGCCGCAAGCCCTATCCTTATCCCGGTAAAAGACCCCGGCCCTGCCGCCGCCACAAATGCGTCAATCTCCGAAATATCAACCCCGAGATTTCCGAGCACCGCCTCTATCACCGGCATAAGCTTCTGCGAATGAGTTCTCTTATGGTCGATGCTGTACTCCGAAAGAACTCTGCGTCCTTCCGTCACAGCAACCGACAGCACATTTGTTGTTGTATCAACTGCCAAAATCATACTTTTTTGCTCTTTTCTATTGTTATACTGCGATAATCGTCGCTTATATCAAGGTTCCGCTCAATCGTGACGGTATATGCGCCCTCCGGTATCACGCCTTCCATATTCTCCGGCCACTCAACCGCACAGATTCCGTCCATGCAAAAGTATTCGTCCAGTCCCGAATCTGCCGCATCGCACCCCGAAAGGCGGTATGCGTCGAAATGATACAGCGGAATCCTTCCGCTTTCGTATTCGTTGACAAGAGTGAATGTCGGGCTTGTGATGTATTCACTCACGCCAAGTTCCTCCGCCATTCCCCTTACAAAAACGCTTTTACCGGCGCCGGGGTCGCCTTCCAGCCTTACCGTATCGCCGGCCTTCAGATTTTTGCAGAAATTTTTTCCGATTTCCTGTGTTTCACTCTCGGAATTGCTTACATATTTCATATAAATCACCGTTTAGAAAAGTCCCGTAATATTGCCGTCGTCATCGATATCGATATTATTTGCGGCAGGAATCTTCGGCAGCCCGGGCATGGTCATAATATCCCCTGAGAGAGCAACCGCAAACCCGGCTCCCGCAGAAAGCGTCACATCATTCACGGTGAACTTAAACCCTTCGGGATTGCCGAGCTTTTTGGGGTCGTCCGAAAAAGAATACTGCGTTTTTGCTATGCATACCGGAACTCCGCCGAACCCGTCCTCAGTAATCTGCGCAATCGCACGCTTTGCCTTATTTGAATACTCAACCGAGCCTGCGTGATAAATATTCTTAGCAATTATCTCGATTTTCTCCGTAATGGGCAGGTTTTCGTCATAAAGCAGCTTAAACTCATGCTTACCGTTATCGGCTGCATCCAGAACCTCTTTCGCAAGTTCCACTGCGCCCTCGCCGCCCTTAGCAAAGCCTTCGGTAACGCTCACCTTTGCGCCCAAAGCCTTGCACAGTTTTTCGATTTCGCCTATTTCCTCATCGGTATCGGTAAGGAATTTATTGATTGCCACAACCACCGGAACGCCGTAACCCTTAAGGTTTTTGATATGCGCCTCAAGGTTGCAAAGACCTCTTTTAAGACTTTCTGTGTCCGGCTTCGAGGTGTCCTCTTTTTTCACGCCGCCGTTATATTTAAGCGCACGAGCCGTTGCAACAAGCACAATCGCCGAAGGCTCAAGCCCACCGAAACGGCACTTGATATCAAGAAACTTCTCCGCACCGAGGTCAGAGCCGAAGCCTGCCTCCGTCACAACATAATCCCCAAGCTTAAGCGCCGTTTTCGTGGCGGTCAGGCTGTTGCAGCCGTGGGCAATATTTGCGAAGGGTCCGCCGTGGATAAAGCAGGGCGTGCCCTCAAGCGTCTGCACAAGATTCGGCTTGATTGCGTCCTTAAAAAGCGCCGCCATTGCGCCGTGAGCGTGCAAATCGCCGGCGGTTACGGGTTTCCCGTCAAATGTTCTGCCGATTATTATCTTTGAAAATCTCTCTTTGAGGTCGGAAAGCCCGTCCGCAATACAAAGTATCGCCATTATCTCCGACGCAACGCTTATCATAAATCCGCTCTCCCTCGGAACGCCGTTGAGCCTTCCGCCGAGACCGATTACAACATTTCTGAGTGCCCTGTCGTTCATATCAAGGCATCTTTTAAATGTGATTGTTTTTGAATCTATCCCCAAAGCATTTCCCTGCTGCAAATGATTGTCAATCAGCGCCGCAAGAAGATTATGCGCAGTCGTCACCGCATGAATATCCCCCGTGAAATGAAGATTTATATCCTCCATCGGCACCACCTGAGAATAGCCCCCTCCGGCTGCGCCGCCCTTCACGCCGAACACCGGTCCGAGAGACGGCTCACGGAGCGCTATAACACACTTTTTGCCCAGTATACTGAGCGCCTGCCCAAGCCCAATCGTAACCGTGGTTTTGCCTTCTCCCGCCGGGGTCGGGTTTATTGCGGTCACCAAAATAAGCTTCCCGTCCGGCTTATCCTTAAGCCTTTTCCTCACAGAAAGCGACACCTTAGCCTTATATTTTCCGTAAGGCTCAAGCTCGTCCTCCGTTATACCGATTTTTTCTGCAATCTCATAAATCGGCTTCATTTTGCACTCCGATGCGATTTCAATATCTGATTTCATATAGACCTCCCGTATCGATTAATAATATGATTTATAAAATATTGTGCTTTTTATTATTAACAAATTCTCTCGATTTTTCTCCAGAATACCTTTTGTTCGTTTTCCCAGGGTCTGAAATGCTCGTTCATCACCTCGCCCCAGGTCTGATACGGGGTGTCGGTGGTGGTTAAAGAACCCGCTGCGCTGCGGTCGATTTCCGTAGGATTTTCAAGATAAAACGCCATGAAATTGCCGAGAAGGAATATAATGCCGTACTTATCGCCGTCCCCCGGAAGTTCTTCCTGATAACGGTAATGGTTAAAAACATAGCTTCCTATTTTATCGTCCTTAAGATACATTATCTGAACGAAAGGCTCTTTATCCGCAATTTTTCTTTCCCACTGCTCATTTGACCGAGGCTTTGAAAAATGAAAAATCTCACCCATTCTCATCCAGTGCGAGCCGTCCGGGAACTCCTTCATATTTTCGGATATTATATCATCGGGATTTATATCATCCCGTTCCGACTCAAAGTACATGAACGCCCTGTCTTCATAGGCGTAAACCGAGAGATGGGAAACACCCTCGCAAGCTTTCGGGGTAAGTTTTTTATCGGTAAACCACCCGAGATACATAAATCTTTTAATCATTTTTACAGCTGCCTTTCAGTATTTTTTCCATTTCCTCATATGATTCTGCCGAGTTTATAAGATTCCTCGCCGCAGCCCCGCCACGCATACCTTTTATATACTGGCTGACATGTTTTCTTGCCTCCAAAATCCCCGTATGCCGCCCCTTATCCTCAATCAGCATTTTAGTGTGAAGGAGCGCTGCCTCAATGCGCATTTCGGGAGTGATTTCGTATGAATCCCCGAGAATTTCGGCAAAAATCCAGGGATTTCCGAAAGCGCCCCTGCCAATCATGACCGCATCCGCCCCGGTTTCGTTCATTATTTCATCGAAATCCGCCTTTGAAGAAACATCACCGTTTGCGATAACCGGAATTTTAACGGCTTTTACAACATCCGCAATCACGCCCCAATCGGCGTGCCCCGAATACTGCTGAACCCTCGTTCTGCCGTGCACGGTTACCGCATCCGCCCCGGAAAGTTCAAGAATTTTTGCAACCTCGGGTGCGTTAACACTGTCAAAACCGCTGCGGATTTTGACCGTAACCGGGATTTTAACCGCATTTTTAACCTCTTCCGTAATCTCGCCGCAAAGCTTTGGATTTTTAAGAAGCGCACTGCCGTCGCCGTTATTCACGATTTTCGGCGCCGGGCAGCCCATATTTATATCAACAATATCCGCACCGAACTCCTGTTCCATGCGTTTCGCCGCATCTGCCAAACACTGGGGTTCGTGCCCAAAAATCTGCATTGCGATTTTGCCATCGCCGTCATGTTTTGCCAGCGCTTTTGTCTTTTTATCGTCAAACGACAGCGCCTTTGCGCTTATCATTTCCGAATACACAAGCCCTGCGCCGTATTTTTTGCAAATCAGCCTGAAGGTATAGTCACACACCCCCGCCATAGGTGCCAGAAACACATTGTTTTCAAGCTCGACGCCGCCTATTTTTATACTTTTAACACTCATTCTCAAGCTCCGATACAAGCGACGAAACATCGCTCTTTTTAATTCCCGACAGTGCATTTATCGTCATCGAATCCGCCATGCGTGCGTACTTCAGCGCCTGCTCCCTGTCGCCTACATCTTTAAGAACCTTCGCATAATGATAGTAATTTTCGGCAATCGGCTGTTTTGAATTAACCGCCTTTTCAAGATATTCCCTCGCCTCCGAAAGATTTCCGCTTCTGTAAGCACATTCCGCAATATTATCCAAAATCACATTGTTATCATCGTTATACTCATATGCACGGCGGCAAAACTTGTATGCTTTATCAATGTCGCCGCTCTCAATATACAAAAAACCGAGATTCGCATAAACCGCCGTGTTTTCCTCTTTCGCAAGAAGGCTTTCGTAAATCCCGATTGCCTCCGAAATATCGCCCTTCTGCCAGCTTATAAGCGCAAGCATCATGCGTGCGCGGTTTTTATCGTCCTCCGTGATTTTAGACAGCATAAACGCACTGTTTATAATCGTTTCCGCCTCGGAAAGCCTTCCGGCGCGAAGCAGAAGATACCCGTAATTGAGCGTATTTACCGCCTTCGGCTTTCGGTCGTACGCCTTTTTATAGTATTCCAGCGCACGCGCACCGTCGCCTCGGACCATCCAATACTGCCCCTTTATATTGTAATAGTTCATATAATAATAGTATACCACCGCAGAAAGCGCAATGATGAAGATTGCTGAAATTGTGTACACAGTAAAACACCACCCAATATATTCTACCACAAATTCGCCGTGCTTTCAATAAAAAACTTGAAAAAAAGCAAAAAATATGTTAAAATATATGCGGAGGTGACGTAAAATGAATTACAGATTTAAAGCTCATACCGACTTTATGGCGGACGGAAGCGCTGTTAAATGTTTCATTACGGATGATTACATTCCCAACTGCGTATATGTTCACGAAGGCCCGAGCGCCAACTGCAAGCTACACCGCCACCCGAACATCGAACTGAAATATGTTTTTGAAGGCACAATGTGCGTGACAGTCGGGGAACACACGATTGACGCAAAGCCCGGTGACCTGATTATCGTAAAAGCCAATACCTACCACGGATTTGTAAAGGGAAAAAGCACCGTAAAATACTGCACGATCGTATTCAACACGGATTACATTTCAAACTTTGTCACATCGCCCGAACCTCTTAATTTTGTCCATCTTGTGCAGGGAGATGAGGTGGTCGACCGCATTTTCAAAACGATTGTGAAGGAATATTTCGAGCGCCCGATAATGTATAATCAGAATGCCGACGCTCTTTTTCACGAACTTGTGATACATCTTGTGAGGAACTACCTCAAAACCCCGTTTGAATACTCGCCCGTAACGCTGCGGGGCGGAATCGCCAATGCGGTGAATGAATTTCTGGCGCACAATTTCAACAAAAAGCTGACCATAGAAACGATTGCCGACACGATGGGCTTCAACCGCCACTACATGATGAGGGCGTTCAAGAAAGAAACCGGGCTGACCATTGCCCAGCAGCTAAAAGACATAAGGCTGAGCCGTGCGGCGGACCTTATTCGCAACACTCAAAAGCCGATTACCGAGGTTGCGCAGCTGACGGGATTTGAGTCGCTGAGCCACTTTTCAAGGGAATTCAAAGAGGAACTCGGCGAAACCCCGGCAGATTACAGAAAAAAATACAGATAACAAAAAAGCTGAAGCAAAATAATTTTGCTTCAGCTTTTCTAATTCGCTATCAAATCGCTTTATGCGGTCTGTGCACTTTAATGCAGTCCTCCGCACTATTCGCTGATTATTACCCTAATCCTTCCGCCCTCGGAGGGAGAAGCGTCATAATAAGCCCTGATATTAAGCTTGGTATCGAGAACCTCCGAAACATCCACCTGCATATAATCGCCGTTTGCGTTCTTTTCATATGCGGTTGCGGACTCATCAATCTCATACCTCACGCTGTCGGAGCTGATGAGGTACTCACGGGTTATATCCTTTATGGATTTCACCGCAAAGAGTGCATCGGCGTTCATAACCGCAGCTGCACCGCCGCCCGAAGTTACGGCAGCAAACCTTGCGCCGATGCCGGTCGAAAGCGTTTCGGGGGCAAGGAGGCACAGCTTTGAGGTCTGGTTCCATGTGCCGGTTTTTGAGCCTATGCGGTAGCCAAAGGTACCTGTTCCGTTATTGATTTTCGGTGAAGATGTGACGATTCCGTATTCATACATATCGCCCGTTACATCCTTCAGGAAGAGCGTTGTTATCTCGTCTGCGGAGTTCCTTTCATAATAAAGCACATCGCCGGAATCGATTTTCTTACCGTCCAGTCTTTGGACATAAATCCTCTTGTAAAGCGTGTAGCCGTCCGGGTCATCGGAGGCAACATCGAGGATTTTAGCGTCAGCCGAGATAGTATATGAACCGAGTTTAAGGGATTTTGCGTCAACTTTTCCGCTTATCGAGGAATAATTATTAACGCTTGTTACCGTACCCACGCCCGAATCGAACGCAATTTTAACAATCTTGTTTTTCATGGCGGAGCAGTCCTTTTTAACGGTATATGCAGCCCTTTCGCCGTCAGCCAAAACAATTGATGCGGTATACACGGTTTCGGTTGTACCGTCATCGTTGAGGTCCTGTTCGGTCACTGAGGAATCCACAAGGTAGCCGTAAACCGCAGACGCAGCGGTTTCGGGCGAAGCAACGCCTGCAACCTCGCCGTTTTTGCCCAAAAGGAGGGTTACGGTATCCCCAAGGCGGCAGCTGCCGCTCGACGAGAGCGCATTGTATGCCGCTGCGGACTCAATATTATATGTCGTGCCGGAAACAGTTACCGAAGTCGGCGTATCACGGTTAGGCGACGCACTTTCGTAAATACCGGTCACTTTTTTGCTGTATGCGAAAATCATGTTCAGCTCGCCCGAATAGTACGCAATATCGTTGGTTTCGAGAGCCGAAGCATCGGAGCTTGAGCTGTCACGCATGATTTTTATTCCCGAAAGCGAGGAAACGCCGAGCGAATCGTACCATGCTGCGCCCCTATCCACACGGACAGGGCCTTCCATATCGTTTGTGGTAACCGAAATATAGTCGATTTTACCGGCTTTATCACGCTTAACATACATAACATCGCCGATTGAAAGCTTAGCCTTTGCGGCGCTGTAAGTTGTTTTCTGCGAATCAAGATATGCCACCGTATCGCCCGAAAGGCTGACCTGCGAAAGATTTCCGTTATCGTAAGCGACAACTGCGTCCCCGAGGACGGAATACACAACATATTTTTCGCCATGCCCGTTTTCGTTATCCGACACGAAATACGCCGCCTTGCCGCTTTTATTGATAAAAAGCGTGCCCTCGCAGCCGATTGCAAGACCGGTAAATTTATCAGCAAGCTTATATGTTTTATCCGTGGTGAGGATTGTGTTATCATCATCATTCACGGACACGATTTCGGTATCGTCGGCGAGGGTCCACTCGAAAGTTGTGATATACTCCGCATTGCCGCCCTTCGCCTTAAGCCCCAGAAGGTTATACGCAAGGTTTGCAACATCACGCCTGGTGAGCGCCTCGCCCATTACCCTCGAAACATTCTTTGTAAGCTCGATATTCTCCGCAAGACCTATCTGCCCCGAAGGCCATGACGATCCGAAATCCTCTGCGCCGTACCCTAAAAGCCGCAGGAGAATTGTAAGCCCTTCCTCGTAAGTTACGGTCTGCGAAGGGCGGAAGGTGCCGTCCGGATACCCCGAAACTATGCTGTTTGACAGCGCAACCTTGATATAAGGCGCCGCCCAGTTTTTATAATTAACATCCGGGAAAGGCGAAACGGAAAGCCCCGCCGGAACGGAGTTTCGGAAGGCCGACGCCGCAACCGCAACTTTTGTGAACTCCGCCCTTGTTACGGTATCATCCAATCGGAAATTACCGTCACCATCGCCCTGCATAATTTCAAGCTCATTGAGGATTCCGAGCATACCGCTCTCCTCCGCAAATGCCTCATTCGGAATTAAAACCGTAATCAAACACATTGCCGCAAGAAAAACGGCTATAATCTTATTTTTCATAGTCATTCACCTCATCAGTCATATCTTAGTGCGTCGATAGGATTGAGCGCCGCCGCCTTTTTCGCCGGAAAATATCCGAACGCAATCCCGATAAACGCCGAGAACGAAAACGCCAAAAGCATTGCCGGCGCCGACAGCGCAACCTTTGTAAACAGTCCGCAAAGCTCGGTTAAGCCTATCCCGGCCAATACCCCTAAAATTCCGCCGATTGCGCTTGTGGTAATCGCCTCCACCACAAACTGGCTCTTTATATCCCAGGGCGTTGCGCCGAGAGACTTTCTAATGCCTATTTCCCTCGTTCTCTCCGTCACCGACACCAGCATGATATTCATAATGCCGATTCCGCCGACAAGCAGCGAAATCCCGGCGATACCGGCAAGCATAATGCTCATCATACCGGTTATTTCGTTAAGGGAATCAAGTATTTCCTTAGTGTTCATGACGCTATGGTAATCGGTGCTGCCGAACAGGTCGTACATGAACTTGTTTACGATATTTTCCGCCTCGGTTGTGGCCTCTGCCGAAACCGCACTTATAACATAGCTGTTTGCGTTTTTCATATTTGACATCTTAAGCGCAATCGTATACGGAATATAAATAACATCGTCCGACGATCCTTCCTCGCTGTCTGCGTCCTCTTTGACAACGCCGACAATCTTGAAGGAAGTGCCGTTTATTCTGATGCTTTTGCCCATATAGTCCTCGCCGCCGAACAGCTCTTTGGTAATATATGTTCCGACAACGCAGTTATGAAGGCGGTCGGAAACATCGGTATAGCAGAGGTTTCTGCCCTCCCCGATTTCGACATTTCGCATTGCGCCGTACTCCTCGCTGACGCCAGTCGCAGTTGTTGAAACATCGTCATTACCGGCCTTGACCTCCGCCTGAACGGAAACGCTCGGCGAAATGCCGGAAATAACATCGGCATTATCGTCCGCCAGGGCAAGCATATCATCGGTATTTACCGTACGGTTTCCGCCCCTGCCGGTTATCATAACCTGCAGAAGGTTGCTGCCCATGGACTCAAACTGGTCGTTAATCTCTTTTGTCACGCCGTTTACAATGCTCACCAAAACGATAACCGACGCAACGCCGATAATTATGCCGAGCATGGTGAGAAAGGAACGCATTTTGCTTGTTGCAAGGCTTTTTACAGCCATTTTGAAAGCCTGGCTTAAATTCACAGCTCCTCTCTCCTTTCGTCCGAGATAATGTGCCCGTCCTGGATTCTCACAACCCTCGGAATTTGCGCCGCAATACCGTTATCGTGCGTAATGAGCACGATTGTCGTGCCGTCCTTGTGCAGTTTTTTGAGGAACTCAAGTACATCGTGCCCGGTTTTGGAATCGAGAGCACCGGTTGGTTCATCAGCCAAAATCACGGGCGGATTGCCCGCAAGCGCCCTTGCGATAGACACCCTCTGCTGCTGACCGCCCGAAAGCTGCGACGGATACTTTTTATATCTGTCCGCAAGCCCGACCCTATCCAAGGATTCCAGCGCAAGCCGCCGCCTTTCATCTGCCGAAACATGGCGGTAAATGAGCGGAAGCTCCACATTTTCAAGAAGGTTCATCTTCGGGATAAGATTATACTGCTGAAATATAAAACCCAGCTCACGGTTCCTGACATGCGCAAGCTCCTTTTCGGTCATTGTGCTGACATCGGTTCCGTTGAGGGTATATGTTCCGCTCGTCGGAATATCCAGGCACCCGATTATATTCATACAGGTGGACTTACCCGACCCCGACGACCCGACTATCGCAACGAACTCGTTTTTGCTCACATGCAGCGAAATACCGTCCAGCGCACGGATTTCAGAATCACCCTCGCCGTAAATTTTATAAATATCCTTAAGGTCAATCATTTTTTTGACCCCCCTTTATTGTCTGCCGCCGGGGCCGCCGGATGGCGCTCCTCCGCCCGAAGGTGCGCCGCCACCCATATTTCCGCCCGGATGACCGCCCATCATGCCGAACATATCGTCATTCTTTTCAATCTCGACTTCCGGCACAACTATCTCGTCGCCGACCGAAAGCCCGGAGATAATCTCGATATAATCATCGTCCGAAAGCCCGGTTTCAACCTGCACGGTTTCAAATCCGTCCGGAACGGTGATTCCGCCGGGGATTCTTACATCGGTTGCGGTGCCCGCATTTTTATCGGTGTTTGCGGCCTTTTTGCCGCTGCCCTTGCTCTTTACAACAACCGTATTTCCTCTCTGAACCGCCGCAACCGGCACACGGATAACATCTTCTCTCGACTCAACGATTACATTTGCGTCAACATTCATTCCGGGGATAAGCTTTCTTTTGTAGTCCTCCTCCCCGAAAACCGCTTTTTCCGCCGATTCGATGTCCTCGCCCTCTAAGGTTACCTCAACGGGGTATGTCGTAACGCCGTTTGCGGTTGTGCCGACGGTGCTTACGGTCTTGATTTTGCCGATATATGTCACGCCTTCGACAGCGTCCGCAGTAACCTCAACGGTCTGCCCTTCCTTCATATATGTAATGTCAAGCTCATCGACGGTCATATTGAACTTAAGCGAATTTACATCCTGAATTATCGCCATAACCGCCGCACCGTTCGTGGTATCGAGAGTATCGCCCTTTTTGGAGTTTTTCTGCACGATTTTGCCCGTTACCTTCGCTTTTATCTTATAATCGTCGTCAAGCGACTCGTTAAGGTCGTTAAGCTGCCTTACCGCCTGGTTATAGGCAATCTGAGCGTCCGTCACACGGGTGGCGGTATCGTCACTGTCGACCGTAAGGAGGTTGTCGCCGCCCCTTACCTTATCACCGGCAACATAGGAAAGCCCCGTAACCTTGCCGCCGG
>JAXGBA010000029.1:0-5474 GCA_034186235.1 Clostridia bacterium
AAACAAGCGGCAGGAAATAACAAAATTTTCCTGCCGCTTGTTTTATTCGGAGCTAAAATAAAATTTCGATATTTTATGATTATATTTTATTTTACTCAACAATTTCAAAATCGGACTCATCACAGATTATGCACGGATAGTCTGCAAACGGCAGTCCGCGTATGAGCATATTACCACACCAATAATCAATTTGTTCTGCGGAAATCTTATAAACATAACCGGTAAACGCATCTATAAGCACAGGATTTTGTATTGTTAATTCACCATCCAATCCATTAAGAAAAGCCGTAAAGTCCCATGTTGTTCTCTGCGCCAAACCAATGTCGGATTTTTTGTAATACACAAACATATCGCGCCCGTTACGGGAAAACGAATAACAAGTTGCAAGCAAGCCGTCCTCTGCACGGTCATTATCAATCTTACCCCAAAACAGCTTATCGCTTAAATATATATTTCCGGAAAAAACCGAAACCGCAATTTGCATAGCCTCGAATGATTTCTTTTTCGTGTATGTCAACCCGTTCAGCAGACCGTGACGAGCCGGGCTTTTTTGAACCAGACTTGCCATCGGATATGGTTTTTCCATCATATCAGCCATTTGAAAGAATGAAGTTCTCTCGCAGTCCGACGCATGGTCGAGTGTAAATCTGCGCAGAAGATAAACTGCCTGCCGGCGCTCGTCAACGGCACACGGGTCAAGCTTTAACGAATGATTTTCCGGCGCCCACGAAGGCATACCGCTTTCGCCTTGCCAAATCACCGTTTCAGTATGACCGTATTTTTTTAATATTTTTCGGAAGTTATGAATATATTCAAAATAACCCAATTCCGGAAAACGTCCGTAAAAATGGAAAGTGAATATATTCGCCTCGTTCGGCGCTATAGATTTGAAAACACTGTCGGCATACGAAAGTTTCTCAACGCCTGTTATATTAAGCGCAATTTTAGCATTATTATAAACACCTCGTATGGCTTTTGCGGTCAATGAAAAAAATTCAGCATATTTTTGCGGGTCAGGTTGCTGCGGATGCCAAAAATGCGCAATGTCCGGCTCGTTCCAGACTTCATACTCACTGATTCTGTCTTTGAAATGTTCTGTTAAGGCGCAAACATATTTTTGCCACGCTTCAGTTGCCTCTTCGCCAAAAAGAGTGGGAACACAACCGACTGCCGCCGGCGTCGGCGCATCCATATATAAAGGATTTCCAAACCCAACATTAAACCACGGACAGATATTTCTTTCAATTAAATTGTTTACAATTTCATCAAGCCAGGCAAAATCATAAACGCCGGACTCTTTCTCGCATTTTGCCCATCCGGTTTGCACCCGGGCATATTTAATGCCGGCCTCTGCCATGGCGTCATAGCATTTTTCCGCTTTAAACATATCTCTGTCCAAGCACTCAAACCCAATACTTATGCGCGAATTTTTAATCTGCTTTGAATTGTACGTCCTTAACTTTCCGATTTTTTTCATTTTTTAAACCTCATCGATATTATTATCAATTGCAAGCACTGCCGCGTTTGTAATTGATGTAAATATTATATCATGCGTGCTTAAATAAACAATATTCAAAAGGAGCATAAATTTATCATTTTCACGCATTAGGCAAACAAAACTCGAACCCTTAATGGTTTTTATCGGCTGATTTTCCCCAATACTGCGCAAACTCGCTTGATAATACGGACTGTATTGACTGCACTCGCTTGCTTGTCTTGAGAAAAATCAGCTCGATTAAAACTGCGCGCACCTTATGGCGAGCAAATGTTTAGTCATTTTTGGTGCGGATGAAGCAGACAGGCCTGTCGCCTCTCAATGACGACAAGCCGAAAAGGGCAAATATTTGCCGTCATAAGGCATTATGGATTCGAGTTTCGCTTGCCTAAGCTTTACAATAAGATAATACTGTGATATAATAAATATGTAAATTTTCTTGGGGATAGTGATAACAATTGAAAATATTGAAGGCGCCTTATCATTTTGCGATACTTTCATATTTAGACTACACACCGCGCGTTTTTCGCAGACAAGTAAAGGGGCGCGCACATAGTTCTTTTTTGTATATTAGCCACGGCACATACAAATACACCTTTTCAGGCGACAGCTTCACCGCGCAAAGCAATGCGCTTATCTATCTTCCGCAAGGAGCGGATTACCATTATGATGTATTAAGCATGAATACAAAATGTTATCAGATTGAATTGGATATTTTGACAGAAAACAACAAACGGACGACATTCTCCGACGCTCCGCAAATCGTAGGTTATTATCCTTATGAAAAAATGAAGCAGCTGTTTGAAAATATAAAATCAGCTGCAGATGATGCCCTTTCCGGCGGTATAGCAATGTGCGCTGTATATGATTTGATTTTTTCGGTTTTAAAACAAACAAGCAACAGCGGGCAAAATCAATCAAAGATTCTGCCTGCTGTTGAATATATTCAGACACACTATAATGAAAATTTTTCTGTGCGCACTCTTGCAGATTTGTGCTTTTTGAGCGAATCTCAAACGCGCAGGATTTTTCGAGCGGAATATAATTGTCCGCCGCTTGCCTATAAAAATAATCTGATTTTCGATTTAGCGAAAAAAATGCTGAACATAAGCAGCTACGCTATTTCTGATATAGCGGACGCACTTGGTTTTCCGTCGGTATATGCGTTCAGCCGCTTTTTCAAAAAAAGACAAGGCATTTGCCCGTCCGAATTCAGAAAAAAATCCGGCAAACACGAAAAGTAAGTAATCGAAATATAACCTCAGACATTTTTAAAATGATTTGTTTCACTAAAAAATCATGTTGCTTAATAATAAATCCGACTGAGGTTATTCAATCACCGTTTTTAAAAACATATGGCATATTTTATCCGGAACAACCGAATGACCAAGCGCACACGGATACCGATGAAATGCGGACTTTTCATCGTTCACGCATATTTCGAGCAAAAATGTTTTTTCGCCCTGTTTAACACCCAATTTCTCCAAAGGAATCGTAAAGCAGCCGCTTTCGTTTTTCGGCACGGAAAAACGGCTTATTTTTTCAACCTTAGGCTCGTTATGAAAAACATAAGTTATCTCTTCAGGGCATCTTAGCTGCGGTGCGCTGACAGGACCTTCCTCGCCCATAACCAGCGCCGGCGCTTCGCCAAAATCCGTTTCTTCGACAGTAAACATAACCTCACCTTGTTCTGCCGGAACAGGATCAGCGGTATAAATGATAATATCCGAAGAAGCAATGAGTTCCGATTTTAGAATCAGACGGTTATCGCTTACAGATATGTATATCGGAGGACGGGTGTCACCGTAATAATTTGTAAAATACAGCGAAGATGCCGAATTAATATCGTTTGCTGCATAGAGTGGCAAATTCACAAGAAGTTTTGCGGATTTTACATCTAAGTTGTCCGACTCTACGCTGAAACAATGTTTTCCCGGCGGAAAAATTCCGCAAAATATGTATTCTTTCTTATCGTACGGTAAAAGTGCATAGTTGGTTTTGCTTTTAAGATTACCTGAATTTTTGGGCGAAGCTTTAATATAAGCAGTTCCTTCAGCCGTAGCGTCGGATTTGTTTTCGAGCGTTAAAATCAGATTTACACTGAAATTACCGTCAGAATTCAAAATCGGCTCGTCGGATAATTTTATGCAGCTTTCAACCGTGCCGATACACGGTTTGCCAACCGTATTTTTGAATGAAATATTATCGGCAAATCCTTTTATATCAAGATTGACCTGCTGAGCATTTTCTGACGTCTTGCCAAGAAGAATTATATTTTCAAAGCTGAAATTTTTAATTCCGTGTTTATAAGAAAATCCTTCAAGACGGGAAGCTTCGGGCAGAATATCAATCCCGGGTTTTCCTATAAGATTAATATTTTTAAAGCTGAAATTATGCATGCAGCCTTTCCGATCGTCCGTGCTCCACTCCGAATCTGTAATTCTGAAATCAAAAAGCTGTGCCCCAGGAGTGTCCTCAATACGGATATTCTCAAATTCAACATTATAAACCTCTGCACGGTCGCCGTGGTGCGCACCCATAAGAGGATAACCGGTTGTGCTGTGAATAATATCTATATTTTCATATCGTATATCATGTACCTTGTCCGCACGGAGGGATACTCCGATTTCAATCGGTCTTGCAAAATCATTCCACAAAACGCTGTTTTTGAAGAGAATATTGTAAACATCCCCCACGCATTAAAATGCCTTTGACATATCAGTCGGCGAGTCCCAAATAACATAATGCACGCTTTTTTTGTCACGCTCATCAACCGCTTTTACAACAAAACTGTCATCCCAAGTTCTTATAAACGCTCCGCCTACTGTAACATTTCTCGAACCGCAGACATCAATGCCGTCGTTATTACCCCTGTAGCCGATAACGGTCGGATAATAACATCATGAATCTCTCTCTCGGTATTAACTTCAATTATATCGTCGCCCGAAAAGCCGCATATAAAAATTCCTGAACCTTCTCCTTGTTGTACGGGACCAGTCTTATAAGAGCAGTATTAACTTTTTGTTTTATTCCATTTTGAAATACTTCATATAGATACACAGCTTGATTTCTCCGTATTCAAAAATTCTTACCGCACCGACAGCCGGCGCAGCGCTTGCCGCTTCATCCGAAACGCAAATAACTTCTTTTTCTGAAAGTCTTTTCAAAAGCAACACTTCCGCCGCCTTTATCTGAGCTTTACCGCCGATAACAACACGGTTTGCCGCTGTTTTAAGCACGGCATTTATCTCACCGCTTAAAACAGCACCCAGAAAGAAACTGTATGCCGATAAATTGCTTGCGGAAAAGATATTTTTTAGTATTCTTGTTTTAAAAAGCGCCGCATTAATTCCCATGCGAAATGAGGTGTGATACCCTTCAAGCAGATAGTTTTCGTCAACTTCCGATTGCGTAAGGTCAACCGCAGATTTAAGAATGGTATGCTGTGAGAGAGCCGAAATCATTTCGCCTGTCATATATGTAGAAAAATGAGATATTCTGCAATCGGCGTCAGTTTCGATAAGCTTAGAATGAGAGCCCGGCAGAATATAAAGGCAGTCACCTCTCTCTTGTGCCAGCCCGAAAAGTTCTGTTTCCTCACCCCTCATCATATCGGTTTCCGCAAAGCTTTCGCCGACTGTCTTGATCCCGGGTATAAAAACAAACGGTATATCGGATATTTCGGGAAGACGCACTTCACGTATTGCATTATGGAGTTCCTTAATCCCTGCCGGAGCGCAGATGTGATTAAGATTATAAAGTCCGTCTTCCGATGTTATCATTCCGGATGCAATAATTCTGAATGGGTCAGCTCCCGAAAATCTGTCAATTGCTTTTCGTATTTCCGATTTATACTTTTCGGAATGTTCCGCACCGAAATTTGCGCCGATTGACAGCTTAACTGTTTCCATCGGCTTGCCGTTTGCAAAAAGGGTTATTCTTGTGTTTGTTGTTCCGCCGTCAATAGTAATATAGCTTC
>JAXGBA010000030.1:0-16531 GCA_034186235.1 Clostridia bacterium
GTCGTTTCTTTCCTTGGACAGGCGGTTTATAACCTCCATTTGTGCCTTTTTGGGCGCTCCACCGTGATCGGTTACGCCGAACACGCACATAACATCGTGGGAGGTGTTGTCCTCAAATATCTTTTTCATCGTGTCTTTTTCAAAATCCTTGGTAAAAATTTCACCTCCGGTTCCGCCGATGCGATAACATTTAAGCGATGAGCCGTCTATCCCTGTCCACCTGAAAAGTGCCTGCGGAAGGTGCATATGCTCCTCATTCGGACGCCAGAAGGCATAATTTTTCATGCCGCATTTCGATATAATCTGCGGCAGCTGTGCGCTATGACCGAAAGAGTCTATATTAAAAACGGTGTCGCAGGTTTTTCCGAAATTCTTTTCAAAATATTTTTGCGTGTAAAGCCCGTGGCGGATATAGCTTTCGCCGCTTGCGCTGTTGCAGTCTGGCTGCAGCCACCAGCCCTCTCCGAGCTCCCATCTGCCTTCCGCTATTCTTTCTTTTATTTCCTCAAAAAGTCCGGGGTCGGTGTTTTTAACCCACTCAAAAACCGAAGGTGCGGAAAATGAATAACAAAAGTTTTTATCCTCTTTCATTCTCTCCAGCGCCGAACGGAAGGTTGAACGGATTGATGCCATTGCTTCGTCCCATCTCCACAGCCAGACGGGGTCAAAGTGTGTATTTCCAACCATTATTATTCTTTTCATGTGATGTATACCACCTTTTTGTTTCTCTTTATTGCGTAATCAACAGTGAATTTCGTTCCGCCGAAATTCCTTTTGAGATATGCAATGCAGATATCGGAGCTGTCAATCATTTTTCGGTTTCTTTCATGCATGCATCCATTAATATACGCATCGTGCAGAACCTCCGAGGAATCCGCTTGCTCCAATATATAACGGTAAATCATCCTGTCATGTTCGTTCCAATGCTCCGTCTGATTGGAACATGGCAGAATCAGGCGAAGTTTTATTTCCGGGCGGAGTTTTCTGACAGCCAGAACCGTAATCGCCGCAAGTGTGTCAAAGCCCCTTGCGCCGCCGCTTATAAATTCCGTACAGCCTTCCGCCGCAAGAGCGTCAATAGCCTTGTAAAGATTATCTTTAATAGTATCCCTGTCTGCCGAGGAGATTGTTCTGTGCCCTGTAAAACAGCAAGTTTTCATTTATTACATCCTTTCATATAATTATATAATATAACATTTAAATAATAAAGTCAACTGTTTACTTTTACAAAATTTTGTGGTATAATCGTTTACAGAGGTGTTGCTTATGAAAAAATTGATTCTAAAAGGCTTTGAAGTTCAGATTATTATGATTTTTTTCTCGTTTATTGTATTTGCGACAAACGAGTTCACGCTGGCGCATTTATGGATAAACATACCGGCGAGCGTGCTGCTTATTTTTGTGTATCTCATGATGATTTATTCCGATTCGTTCAAGGTAACGAGAGAGTGCATCCGTCTTGGCAAAAAGCCGCCGCTTCCGTGCGTTTCGAGCATTGCGGTATACATAATTCCTATTGCGCTGCTTATATGGACGGGGGTGTCGCCGATTTATTTCAAAGAGGCTTATATTATAGACCCCGGCGACCTAGAAAACGGCATTTCGCCTACTTATGATTATGTTCGGGCGGTGCGCCAGACGGCATGGTTTGAACTTTATATGTCGCCTTACAAGGGGATTTATAAAATTTTCGGCGAAAGTATGATTTGCCATATTCTGACGCTCCTTCCGGCGCCTTTTGCGTCATATATCGGTTATGCGTGCGCAAAGCGCGGCTGCAACCTCATGGAAAAAGCAGGCCGTTTTGTGCGAAAGATTGTTTACGGTAAAGCGGAAAACTAAGTATATAAAATGTCCTCATTGGGAAAAATTGATATTGACAAAATTAATTCCCGGAGGACTCAAATATGCTGAGCAAGGTAGAAATCTGCGGTGTTAATACTTCAAAACTGCCGGTGCTTACAAATGCCGAAAAGGAAGAACTTTTCGGAAAGATTAAGGCAGGGGATAAAGCTGCCCGGGAGAAGTTTATCCAGGGCAATTTAAGACTTGTTTTGAGCGTTATTAAGAGATTTTCCAACCGAGGAGAAAACCCCGATGACTTGTTTCAGATAGGCTGCATAGGACTTATCAAGTCAATAGATAATTTTGACACAAGCCAGGGCGTTAAGTTTTCAACCTATGCCGTTCCGATGATAATCGGTGAAATCAGGCGTTATTTGAGGGATAACAATTCAATAAGGGTGAGCCGCTCTCTGCGTGATACGGCGTATAAGGCGCTTCAGGCTAAGGAACGGCTTACCACTTCACTTAACCGAGACCCGACAATAGACGAAATTGCAAGGGAAATGGAAGCCCAGCCCGAGCAGATTGTTCTTGCGCTTGATGCGGTGCGTGAACCGGTGTCACTTTTCGAGCCGGTTTACCATGATGGCGGCGATGCGGTTTTCGTGATGGATCAGGTGTGCGACAAAAAGAGCCTGGACGAAAACTGGATTGAAGAAATTTCGCTCCGTGAGGCAATGGGTAACCTTAAAGAAAGAGAAAAGAAGATTCTTGCAATGAGGTTTTACGAAGGAAAAACACAGATGGAGGTCGCCGATGAGGTCGGTATCAGCCAGGCGCAGGTGAGCAGACTTGAAAAATCGGCTCTGCGGCATATGAAAAAATATGTTTGAGCTTTGTGCAAGGTGCACAAAAAACTACAGTTGATTTTGTACAAAAACTACAAAGAAAGATATTGCATTTTTGAGCGGAATATGGTATCATATATGTAATGTAATTATTTTTTCATTTTCCCTCCTTTTTATAATATTTTTTGATCGGGTTAACATATTTTGTTAATCCGATTTTTTTATAATTTTCGTCATATGTTACATATATTCCGGCCGCCGATTATTTTTTAAAAAAAAGCATTGACGGCGGCATAAAAAAATGGTAAAATAAAATATTAAGAACGAAACTGTATTTTGGAGCAGAAATATGTGGATTGCTGATAAATGGAAAGATTATATCCTGCTTTCGGGTTCCGGAGGAGAAAAGCTTGAAAAGTGGGGAAAGTATACTTATCTCAGACCCGACCCTCAGATTATCTGGCAAAGCGGTGATTTCCGCAGAAATGCCGACGCTGTTTATACAAGGAGCGGAGGTGGCGGATATTGGGATTTCAATGTTCCTGCTTCCGAGGACGGGCAGAACATTTCATACGGCGATTTGAAGTTTTACATTAAGCCTATGGGGTTTAAGCATATGGGGCTTTTTCCTGAGCAGGCTGTCAACTGGGATTTTATGCGGAGCAAAATTGAAAATTCGGGCAGAAAAATCCGTGTGCTGAATCTTTTTGCATATACCGGCGGCGCAACCGTTGCGTGCCTTAAGGCCGGTGCGCATGTTTGCCATGTGGACGCATCGAAGGGTATGGTTGCGCATGCAAAGAGAAATGTCGAGATTAATTCTCTTTCTGGCGAGAATGTGAGATATATTGTTGACGATTGCCTCAAGTTCGTTCAGAGAGAAGCAAGAAGGGGCAAAAAATACGATGCAGTTGTTATGGACCCTCCGTCATACGGCAGAGGTCCGAACGGGGAAAAGTGGGAGGTTGATGTGCTTCTCAACAAGCTTGTTTCCTCGTGCATGGAAATACTCAGCGATGAGCCACTGTTTTTTGTGGTTAACACTTATTCTACCGGCATTGCGTCGAGTGCGGTGAGCAATCTTTTGAAGATTTCTCTCGGGCGTTTCGGCGGAGCGGTTTCGGCGGACGAAATAGGTTTGCCGTTCAAGGATGCGGATATTGCACTCCCGGCAGGGTGCACCGCAAGATGGGAAAGCCTGTAAGGGGTGCGATAATTTGATTAAGACGGATAAGCTTTCGTTTTCATACAAGAATACGGAAAACGAAACACCGGTTTTTGAAAATATAAATATTGAAATAAAAAAAGGCGAGTTTGTGTGCCTATTGGGCAGGAACGGCTCGGGTAAATCAACGCTTGCAAAACATTTTAACGCCATACTTCGGCCATCAGAAGGGAGCGTGCTGGTTGAAGGAACCGACACAAAAACCGCCGATGCCTATCATGTAAGAAAGCTTGTCGGAATGGTTTTTCAGAATCCCGATAATCAGCTTGTTGCGACGGTTGTCGAGGAGGATGTGGCGTTTGCGCCGGAAAACCTCGGTGTTCCGCCGGAAGAAATCCGAAAGAGGGTCGATTGGGCGCTTGAGAAGGTTGGCATGACGGAATATAAAATGCATGCGCCGCATATGCTTTCGGGCGGTCAGAAGCAGAGGATTGCAATTGCGGGTGTTATCGCAATGCTGCCGCAGTATATTGTTCTGGACGAACCGACCGCAATGCTTGACCCGTCGGGCCGCAGAGAGGTTATCGAAACCGTCAGGAAGCTAAACAGCGAACTCGGGATTACGGTTGTGCTTATAACGCATAACATGGACGAGGCTGCGCAGGCGGACAGAATACTGGTTATGAATAAGGGCGAACTTGTGCTTTCGGGAACGCCGAGAGAGGTTTTTTCAAGAGTTTCCGAAATGAAGGGCTTCGGACTTGATGTTCCGCAGCCGACAGAAATTGCATTTGAGCTTAAAAATATGGGCTTTGACATAAAAACGGATGTTCTGACAGAGGACGAGCTTATTGCCGAAATTGAGAGGTTGTCAGTGTGAAGGAAAGAATCAGGGTTGAAAATTTAATACACACATATATGCCCGGCGGCCCTTTTGAAAAGACCTCGGTGAACGGTATTTCAATGTCGGTTTATGACGGTGAGTTCCTAGGGATTGTCGGGCATACGGGTTCGGGTAAATCCACGCTTATTCAGCATTTTAACGGTATTCTTAAGCCGTCATCCGGAAGGGTGCTGGTGGACGGAGAGGATATTTCAAAAGCAAATATCCGTGATATACGGTTTAAGGTCGGTATGGTTTTTCAGTATGCCGAGTATCAGCTTTTTGAGGAAACCGTCTTTCTCGATATGGCATTCGGACCGAAAAATCAGGGACTTTCGGAAGATGAGATAAAAAGCCGTGTAATGATGGCGGCAGAGGCTATGGAACTTGACGAAAAGCTTCTTAAAAAATCTCCGTTTGAGCTTTCGGGCGGTCAGAAAAGAAGGGCGGCAATAGGCGGAGTTATAGCAATGCAGCCGGAGGTTCTAGTTCTGGATGAGCCGACCGCCGGGCTTGACCCCAAGGCGAGGGACAGGGTTCTTTCGCTGCTTAAGGAACTTAATAAAAACCGCGGGCTGACTGTTGTGATTGTTTCCCACAGCATGGAGGATATTGCAAAATATGCCGACAGAATGATTGTTTTAAGCGGAGGTAAGATTGCGCTTTCGGGCGTTCCGAAAGACCTTTTTCAGAGGAGCGGTGACATAGAGCGGCTCGGCCTTGCGATTCCGCCGGCGGCATCGGTTGTGCAGCGGCTTTATAAAATAGGTTACAAGATTGATAAAACCGCCTGCACGCCTCTTTCCGCAGCGGAAACGATTGCGGATATGCTTAATAAAACATCGGAGCGTAAAGTATGATAACGGATATAACAATCGGGCAGTATTTTCCGGGCGCATCGCCCGTGCACAGGCTTGACCCGAGAATAAAGATTCTTTTGACATTTATATATATAGTGATGATTTTTCTGGCGAACGGCATATTGGGTTTCGCCGTTTCCGCAGTGTTTTTGTTTTCGGCCGTCCGCATTTCGGGTATCCCGTTCAAAAACATGGTGCGCGGGCTTAAATCGGTGCTTTTTATAATTGCATTCACCGGGATTTTCAATCTTTTTATGGTTCCGGGCGACAAGCTTTTTTCGATAGGGCCGCTCACTGCGTCGGTGCAGGGCGGAAAGATGGCTCTTATGATGATTGTCAGGGTGTTTTTTCTTATAACCGGAACGACCCTTCTGACTTTCACTACATCTCCTATCCGCCTGACGGACGGCATAGAAAATATATTGAAGCCCTTTTCAAGATTCGGCGTTCCGGCGCATGAGCTTGCAATGATGATGAGCATTGCGCTGAGGTTTATCCCCACGCTTATTGAGGAAACCGATAAGATTATGAAGGCGCAGTCTGCAAGGGGTGCGGATTTTGAAAGCGGCGGTCTTGTAAAGCGTGCAAAAAGTTTTGTGCCGATTCTGGTTCCGCTGTTTATCAGCGCATTCAGGCGTGCGGACGATTTGGCGGTAGCTATGGAATGCCGCTGCTACAGGGGCGGCGAGGGCAGAACAAGGCTTGTGCAGCTAAAATGCGGCAAAATCGATGTTTTCGGGATTCTGTTCTGCCTGCTTTTTCTGGTTCTTGTAATTATTTCGAGATTTATCTGAGGTTTTTAATATGTATAAATTAACGCTTTGCTATGACGGCACCGCATATCACGGCTGGCAAAGGCAGAAAAATGCGCTTGCCGTTCAGGAGGTTCTGGAAAATGCTCTCTCTTCACTTTTTAAGGCGGATGTCACGGTTGCCGGGTGCAGCAGAACAGATGCCGGTGTGCATGCAAAGGAATATGTCTGCAGCTTTGATTTTCCTATGAGCATACCGCCCGATAAGCTTCCGTATGCCGTAAATGCGGTTATTCCGGACGATATTTCGGTCATTCGGTGCGAAAAGGCTGCCGATGACTTCCACGCAAGATTCTCCTGTAAGGGAAAAGAATATATTTATCTGATTGACAATTCTCCGCACAAAAACCCGTTTTTAAGAAATTATGCCTGTCATTATCCCTATAAGCTTAATTTTGAAAAAATGCTGAAAGCGGCGGAAGCCATGCACGGAAAGCGCGATTATTCCGCATTCTGTGCTGCCGGCGCAACCGTTAAGGATTTTGTTAGAAATCTCGAATATGTCAGGCTTTTAAAATCCGAAAATCTCATTACGCTTAAAACTTCTGCCGACGGCTACCTTTATAATATGGTAAGAATTATTGCCGGTACGCTGCTTTCGGTCGGGGTTGGAAAAACAGAGCCCGGCGATATTGACGGTATTATCGGCTCCCGTGACCGCCGCCGTGCTGGACTTACAGCACCCCCGGAGGGGCTTTACTTAAACCGTGTGTATTACTGAAAGGAATTTTACAGATGGCTGAAAAATCAAAACCGAAAAGAATATTGTCCGTAATAATCATCGCACTGGCAGTTTTGGCGGTGCTTTCGTTTGCGTTCCGCGATACGCCTCTGCTTTATCCGATTTTCTCTAAGCTTTATTCGGAAAAGCTTGAGGTTGAAAGCACGGGAAAATTTCAGTCCGATACGGTGCTTGCATCCTGCCTTTCCGGAAGCAGCCTTGTGTATTACGATACCGATTCCGTCTGCCGTGACGACGGAAAAAGCGTTAAACTTAAAATTACCGAGCCGATTATGAAGTCAAACGGCTCATGCTTTGTGATATACAGTAAGGCGGATAACAAAGCCGTGGTATTTGACGGCATGAAGAAAGCATATACTGTAGAGGACGGCAAGGGTATTCAGTTTGCAAAGGTCGGCAAGAATGCGTCTTCGGTTGTTGTTACCAATGAGTCGGGCTACCGCTCAAAGGTTACGGTTTACGACCCCGACGGCAAGAGGGCATTCCGTGCGTCATTCGGTGAAAAATATGTGATTGATGCTGCGCTTTCCGATGACGGAAAGAAGCTTGCGCTTTGCCTTTTTGATACAAACGGCGATGAATTTACAAGCGTTGCCCGGTTCTACGATATAAGCAAAAAAGAACCGTATGCGGAAAGTTCTTATACCGATACGGTTCTTACAAATATCAAATTTTATTCCGACTACTCCGCCGTTGCGGTGGGGGATATAAAAGCCGTAGGGTTTTCATCCTCCGGTGAAGCTTCGTGGCAGTACAGCTATGACGGTGCGATACTGCAGTCATTTTCGGTGAACAGTTCGGATTTTATCGCTTTATGCCTTAAAAAGGGCAAGCAGAGCATTGTGTGCATCGACTCATCGGGCAGTAATTATGAGTACGAGTATTCCGGAGCGAATATAAAAATGATTGATGTAAACAACGACGCCGTTATGGCGGTAACGCCCCGTAATATTATTTTTGTTACAACCCACGGATATGAAATTGCCGAAAAGGATATTTCGGTTGATGTTAAAGGTGCATATATGCTGCCGGAGGATAGGGCAGGTATTATCGTCCACAGCTTCGGGTATGAAACTCTGACGGCAAAATAATGATTGGTTGGTGAATAATGTGCTTGCGGATATTATTTTTGCGGCGGTTGTGCTTGTTTTTATACTGAGCGGCAGAAAGGTCGGGTTTGTGAAGTCTGTGCTCGGTATGTTTTCCGTTCTGATTTGCGGTGCGCTGACGGTTGTTATCTATAATTATGTCAGCAAAACCGGTGCGGTGGAGTATGCCGCCGGGCTTTTGAAAACATATGTTCCGGGCGATACATATGCATGGATTGAAAAATCCGGTGTTGCGGGGTATGCGGTCAATGCGGTAATTGCGGTTGTTATTTATATCGGCATCAGAATTCTTTACAGGTTTTCGGTGGGACTTATGGATTTGGCGGTGCCGTCATTTCTGAACTCCTCGCTCGGCGGAATTTTCGGTGCGGCAAAGGCTCTTGCGCTGACGCTTGCGGTTTTGGCGGTTATATATTCCGTAAGGCATACCTGCGATGTGTCCGCTGCAACAGATGTTATAGAAAAATCAAGGTTTGTTAAACAATTGTACGAAAACAATATTTTATTAAAGTTAATCTGAGGTGTGAAATGCTGCTTGACGAATTGAAATCCAAATCTCTTGACGAACTGAAAAAAACAGCGAAAGAGCTGGGTATAAAGAAAATTTCTGCATTCAAAAAGGCGGAACTTATAAACGAAATTATCAGAGTTTCGCCGGAGGAAAAGGCTGAAGAAGAAAAAGAACTTGAAATAGAAGAAAAAAGAGTAGAGAAGGCTCTGAACGAAAAAAATGACGATGCACAGTCCGAACGGGGAGAAACCGGAACGGTGAGCGGAGTTTTGGAGGTTATGGAGGACGGTTTCGGCTTTGTCCGCTGCGAAAATTATCTTAGCGGCGCCGATGATGTGTATGTTGCACCGTCGCAGATAAGGCGTTTCCGCCTGCGCACAGGGGACTATATCGACGGTATTACAAGACCCAAGCGCGAGGGCGAGCGCTTTGCCGCCCTGATTTATGTAAAAATGGTTAACGGATGCAGCCCTGATACGGCTATAAGAAGGGTGCATTTTGAAAACCTGACCCCGATTTACCCCAACGAACGCCTGAGCCTTGAAACAAACCGCCACAGCTTTGCAATGCGGCTGATTGACCTTGTTGCACCCGTCGGGAAGGGGCAGAGAGGTATGATTGTTTCGCCTCCGAAGGCGGGTAAAACAACCGTTCTTAAAGAAATTTCGAACAGTATCAGCACCAACCACCCCGAGTGTAAGCTGATTATTCTGCTGATTGACGAACGCCCCGAGGAAGTAACCGATATTATCAGAAGCACCAAGGCGGAGGTTATTTACTCTACATTCGATGAGCTGCCAGAGCACCACATAAAGGTAGCGGAAATGGTTCTTGAGCGTGCGCAGAGACTTGTTGAGCACAATAAGGATGTTGTGATTCTGCTTGACAGCATAACAAGGCTTGCAAGGGCGTATAACCTTACCGTTCCTTCAAGCGGCAGAACCCTTTCCGGCGGACTTGACCCGGCGGCGCTTCATAAACCGAAAAGGTTTTTCGGTGCGGCAAGGAATATCGAGAAGGGCGGTAGCCTTACAATTCTTGCAACCGCACTTATCGATACCGGCAGCCGCATGGACGATGTTATTTTTGAGGAATTTAAAGGTACCGGCAATATGGAGGTTCATCTTGATAGAAAGATGTCCGAAAAACGCATATTCCCGGCAATCGATATTTATAAATCGGGCACGAGGCGTGAGGAACTCATCATGAACCGAGCCGAACTTGAAGCGGTCTGGAGCATAAGAAAGGCGTTTTCAAGCCTTCAGCCGGCGGATGTTACCGAAAGGATAATTTCCGGGCTGGTTTCAACCGCCGATAATGCCGAGTTTGAAGCCATGGTTGTCAAGCAGCTTCAATCTCAGGATAACAGATAAATTAAAGGCTATTGTGCTTAACGACACAATAGCTTTATTTTTACTTAAAAAATGTATTTTTTGATATTAAAAGATGTGTTTTTTAGTATTTATTCACAACAAACATGAAAAAGTGTTGACAATATCGGTTTATATTGCTATAATGTAATCGTAGCTGATGCATCGGCGTAAGATTATGTAATTAATCTTTTTGCCCACGCCGCTGCCGCAGCACAGTTCTCTTTATTGTTTTGATTTTGCCGTATATGTGATTTCTTAATTATGTATGCGGCAAAAACCATTTTTGGGCAAATGTGCAAATTATACAAAATAATGCAATTTTTTTGTGCAGAATGACGAGCTGCTTTTATGGAAAATAACGGTGAAATCGTGTTTTCAATGTGGTACATTCATTTCCGCAAAAGCGGAAATGCTGTATAAAAAATTTATTAAAGGAACGAGGGAGAATGATGAGAAGAGTAGTATCACTCACACTTGCTTTGCTTATGGCTGTGACCTGTCTTACGGGGGTAAGCCTCGTATCGGTTTCCGCCGATGAGGGGCAGGCAGGACAGATTACCGTTTGGGAAAACAATTTCGAAAACGGTAAAGGAACATTCGGTCCTCAGGGAGCTGTAAAGACAGATGTCGAAGAAGAAGACGGCAATAAGTATCTTGCAGTTACGCCGGGACTTACGGCAGAGCAGATTATTACACTGAACTATGGTTCAAAGCCATCAAACAGAATCGGTATTGAAATTCTGAGCTATTCATTCAATGCCAATTATACCGGCGGAATTTCGCTGAAGGAAGGGTCAAAGTATTATCTTACCTTCAACGCTAAAACCGCCGACGGTTCAACCCCGACATTCGGACAGACTATCCCGAGGGTTGACGGTTCGCAGCAGTGGCCCGACACAAAACTCACGGGCGACGCTGAAGGCAAGCCCGGCTGGAAGGCTTATAAAACAGCTACTCCGCTGACGATTGCTGAGGGCGGCTCGATTCTTACGGACGGATATGTACGAACCGATATCGGCAAATCTTATGCCAGAGCAATGGCTGAAACAAAAACATATGCAGGGACAGGTCTCGGAAACACTGCGGCAGAATATACGTTTGAGATTGGCGGAACGCAGTATTCGCTTAAAGATGACTGTACCGAGATAGGCGATACAAAAGAGGTTAAGTTGGCAAGATTTCAGCAGTATCTTGACGAAAACCCGATCAAGTATTGTATTGACGACTATAAGTGGGTAACCGATACGGTTTATTATACAGACACCGTAGCCGTAACCGGCGCAGAGGCGGAAATCACAGCGCTTACAAACCCGGCAACAAGTGAAACGGCAGCGGTTAAAAATGGCGAAACGGTTATCGTAAACAGCTATTTTGGAACAACCTATACCGTAAAAGCAAACGGTGCGGGAGTTAAATCCGCAAAGTATAACGGCGAGGCTGTTGATGCGGTAAACAACGGCGAAAGCTTTGAAATTAAAATTGATGCCGATAAAGTTACCACAAACGGCACACTTGAAATAGAGCTTGACGCCTCGTCTATTCCTACCGGCAGAAAAGGAAAGGTTTCGGTTTACAAAGCCGATTTCGAATCCGGCGATTTCGGATGGAGCTATAACAACTTTGCAACATCTTCAATTAAGGAAGATAACGGCAACAAGTATTTTGCAATTTCTGATTTTGATGCCGAAAAGATTTCGGCAGCTGCGGGAAACACCGCAAAGGAACTGTTTTCATTCCGCTGCAACAATGGAGTGAAAATCAATTATCTTAACGGAAAATCCTATGATTACACAATGAAGGCTTCCCTTATAAGAAACGGCAAAAAGGGAGAAGTTAATCTTGACCTTCTTGCGATAAACGGTATGACCGGCGGATACCTTCTCGGATATTCCGGCGGAAAGCCGAAGAAAATTTCTCAGTGGTACGGCGGCTATGCAACAGGGAAGTCCGATAATACCCTGAAAGCCGTGAGCAGCTATGATGAAGCAACCGGCTGGACAACCAAGGGTTACACAGGCATTTCGTACCGCGTGTGGGACGGTAATGACGAAGCTTCGGCTGACAGCATGGAATCCGCTACGGTAGACGGTCTGTTTATCAAGTGGAACTACGGCGATATGGTTGAAAAGCTTCTTGTTGACAACAAGGCATATTCCGGTAAAGGTATTAAAAATTCCGGTTCGAAGTTCACCATAACCGAAGCTGACCTTTACGGTGATGAAGAAGGTCTTGCAGCAGGCAAAACAAAGGCTGACCTTTGCAAAGAATGGTCGCTTGCTGAGGACTGCACAGCGCTCAAATCCGCAAAGAGAACAGCTGCATTCCAGGCGGCGCTTGACAGCATCGGTCACATAATCGCTGTTGATGATATTGAATTTAACGCTGACGCTTGTTTTGAAGAAATACCTGTAAATATCACAGGCAGCGCAGATGTTGAAATCGTAACGAATACATATACCGGCGAAAAGACGAATTTCACATCGTCCGGCAAGGTTACCGCCAACGACTACTACGGAATGACGGTTACCGTAAAAGCAACCGGCAGTGAAAACGACAGCATTGCAAGCGTTAAGTTTGACGGTAAGGACATTCCTTTCGAAGGATTGAAGGAAACTACATTCACAATTCCAGGAAAGGATATTAAGCAGGCTTCTCTCGATATTGCGATTGACACCGTTTCGCCCTCAACTCCTTTCATTAAGAATGCAAGGATTGAAGGCGAAGGAAAGGTCGGCGCAACTGTAGAAGTTAAGTACGATTATATTTCGACGGTTGCAGATGATTCAACATACAAATGGCAGGTTCTCGACGGCGAAAACTGGTCAGACATCGAAGGCGCTTCTTCAAAGACCTACACAATTAAAACGGGCGACAACGGAAAATCAATCCGTGCGGTAATTTCCGCGAAGAACGCAAACGGAGAAACATGGAGAGATGTTACAACAGACGGTTTCTATGTAGGCGAGGTTGCGTTCTATATTGCAGCAAATGGCAAGGATACAAACGACGGCAGCGAAGCAGCACCTTTCGCAACGCTCAAAGCCGCTAAGGAAGCGGTAAAGGCATTTAAAGATAAAGGCTCACTCCCAAGCGGCGAAGTGACGGTTTACATTAAGGGCGGAAGATATCCGATGAGCGAAACCGTATCATTTACGGCGGCAGATTCGGGCACGGCTAATACAACAATCGTTTACAAGGCTTATAATAATGAAAAGGTTGAGTTTGTAGGTTCCGAGAAGATTTCTTCCAACAGGATTTCAAGGGTTACCGAAAACGATAAAGATAAGTACGGCAACAAGATCCTTGACAGAATTATTGACGAACAGGCAAAAACCAAGCTTTACAAAATCGACCTTTCCGATTACAGCGGAACCTTCTCCGGATTTACAACTCCCGGAGGAGAAGGTCAGTCAAATTCGTGGCTCCCCGCTAATGTTTATGTCAATAACGACAGACTCAAAATGGCAAGGTGGCCTAATGATGAAACCGACACCGCAATGCTCAAATACGAAAATGTAACGGGCGATAAGAATACGGCGTCTCTCGGTTATCCGGATGCGGAAGGCAGAACCAAGAAGTGGCTTCCTCAGGCAATTTCGGATGACGGTCTTGTTTCGGCACAGGATGCATACCACTGGTATTCAAACATATTCCAGATAAAAGCGTTAGATGCCGAAAACAGACATTTTACCCTCAAACAGGCTATGCAGAACAATCCGCAGGATACATATAATTTCTTCTTCTTTAATATTCTTGAAGAAATCGATATGCCCGGCGAAAGCTTCCTCGACAGGGAAAATAAGGTTATTTACTTCTACCCGGCGACCGACCTTGACGGTGCGGATATTGAGGTTTCAAGCTCTGATAAGACCATGATTAGCATAAGCGGCGCAAGCAACCTCCGCTTTGAAGGGCTTGAATTCAAGTATACAAAAGGTATGCTTGCAACGGTTATAAACGCAGATAACGTAACATTCGAAAACTGCGTAATGGCACATTCCTCTAATATGGCAGGCAACTTTGCCGGCACAAACATTAAAATTGACCGCTGCCATATCTACGACACAGGCTACGGCGGTATCACAATCGCCGGCGGCGACAGAGAAAACTGCATTTCCTCCGGAAACGAAATTGTAAATTCAGTTTTCCATGACAATGCAATTTACAGAAGATCGTATGCAACATCTATTCAGGTGCAGAACGCTTTCGGCGTAACAATAAAGAATAACCTTCTTTATAACAACCCGCACCAGATTTTGGGTCTCGGAACCTCCGGTCAGGTAAGTGACGTTCTTATCGAAGGCAACGAAATCCATGACGCAGTAACAGAGCACGGTGATATGGGCGCCATTTACTGGGGCAGAAACCCGGCAATGCTCGGTATCACGATTAAGAACAACTTCTTCCATGATAACGGCAACATCTATAACGGCGGCTGGAACCAGTCGGTATTCTGTGATGACGGCGGTTACGGTGCTGTTGTTACGGGCAACATCTTCTACAGAGGAACTCTGACTGCTGACAGGGGCGGCTCAACAAGCTCATATCCCTTCAAAACTCACGGCGGTTCGTTCTTCAAGCTTGAAAACAATGTGTTTGTTGATAACCCGTCGTCTGCTTATTTCCAGCCCTGGAACGGCGTTCTCACCGGCAGCAAGCAGGGTAGATTTGTTACATATAACTATGGTATAAATCTTACAAATACAAACGGCAAGCTTTCTGTAAAAACCGGCGGTCTTAACTGGTCGGCGTTTATGGAGCCTTTCGTTGAAAATGCCGCTTGGAAAGAACATTACAAAGGTACAATCTGGGAAGATTTCTTCAATGTATTTAATAAGGAAAGACGCGAAAAGCTCGTTGAGCTTGCAGCACAGGGTGACGCACAGGGCGTTGTTGATTACATAACTCCCTTCACACCCGGGGCAACCAATGTGTTCGATAAGAATCTTATGGTTAAAATCGCAAACAATACCGGGTACACACCCTCAAACAGCGCTGTTGTCGGAACAAACCTCAAACTTGCAAGCGATGTGCTTTCAAGCGGAAAATCGATGTTTGTAAATTACGGAACGGACTTCAAGCTTACCGCTGAAGGTCTTGCGGAAGTTCAGAAGACAATTCCGGGCTTTGAAAACATTGATACAAGCAAAATCAGTGTTATCGACCCTGCTAACGGTTCAAGGCCGACCGCAACTGAGGCTAAGCTCATCGGTAACCCCGCAATTGGCGGGACACTTAAGGCTTCTTATACATTTACAGATCCCGACGGCGATAGCGAGGGTCATTCGACATTTGTATGGTACGAGGCTGAAAAGGCTGACGGAAAATATACAAGAATTCTCGGCAAAGGCGACAAGGAAATGCTTGTTTCCGAATCCCTTGCAGGAAAATATGTAAAATACAGTGTAACTCCCGTTGACGAGAATAACAGATATGGCACAACAATCGAGTCTGCACCGCTTCTCATCTCGGCAAGCACCGAAAATGTGGATAAGTCTGAGCTTTCCGATGTTCTTGAAGAAGCGGATAACCTTATAAAGACCTCAGTTATCGGCACGGAAGACGGTATGTATCCGCAGGAAGCACTCGATGCACTCAAGGTAGCGTTCAACGAAGCAGCCGATGTTTTTGCTGACAGCGGGGCTTACCAGTATCAGGTCGACAATGTGGCTAAAAAGCTTTCCGACGCAATCAAAACATTCAAGCTTTCGGTTGTTTCAACACTTGAATATCTTAATATCAGGAATATTCTTGCGGATACCGAAAACTGGAACACAACCGGCGGAAGTACGGCAGAATTCAAGAACGGTACGCTCATTCTTTCAAAGGGCGATATGCAG
This sequence comes from Clostridia bacterium, assembly GCA_034186235.1. Taxonomy (GTDB): domain Bacteria; phylum Bacillota; class Clostridia; order HGM11514; family HGM11514; genus CAKSKB01. Next base: position 15,929 of record JAXGBA010000030.1, read on the forward strand.
ACCTATACGGGTTCGAAATACCTTAATAAGATTTTTACATTCAAAATTAGATTTGAATGTGATGAGGAAGAGGCAAACCTTCTTGAAAGAAATGACCTTAATAGCGCATTCTATTTCAGAACCGATTTCCTCAGCGGAAATATCTGGGAAGGAGACAACAAGGGCTGCCTGCTTTGGTTCCATAATCATCAGTATGAGGCGCAGCAGTGGGAACACGCTCAGACAATGCTTACGATTCCCAATAATGCGTTTACCGAGTACAATAAGGATTACGAAGTTGCAGTAGGTGCTTATGACGGCAACGGCGGAGTTAAATATATTCTGTATGTTGACGGCAAGCTGACATATGAGCACACATTTGTAAACTCCAAGCTTATGGGAACTGACGGTTACCTTGCATTCTCGAACTACGGTACAGCTAAGGTTGTAATCTCCCCCGCAGAGGTTGACTTAACAAAGCTTAACGCAGCAATTGCGGAGGCGGAAGGCTTCCTTGCAAAAGCAGAGATTGGCAGTGGGTACGGACAGTATCCTGCAGACAAGAAAGCAGCGCTTGAAAAAGCGATTGCAGAAGGTAAAGCAACGGTTTCCGACAGCTTTACA
>JAXGBA010000031.1:0-2895 GCA_034186235.1 Clostridia bacterium
CCCTTATCAGGCTCGGCTTTGAACTTACAAGCTCCCATGTGAGTTTCGGCATGCCTCTGTATACAATATATCCGATTAAAGATGCGAGCGTCAGTATTATTATCGTAGCTGCGGCATACATGAAAAATTTTATAACCGCCTCTTTCGCTTTGCGCCTCTTTGAATGTTTTTCAGTCATAATTTCACCTGTTTTTCCTTCCGGCGATATTCAGTATGAGGTTTATAATCAGTATAAATATGAAAAGTATCAGTGCAATCGAGAAAAGCGCTTCGCGCTGCAATCCCGATGAATACGACATTTCGGACGCAACCGCCGTAGTGAGAAATCTCACGCTTCCGAACAGCTTCGGCATATTCGACGCATTGCCCGACACCATCATAACCGCCATCGCTTCGCCTATCGCTCTGCCTATTCCGAGAACAACCGATGTGAATATTCCGCTCTTCGCCGCCGGAATCGTCACCTTGAAAACCGTTTCGGTTTTAGTTGCGCCGAGTGCAAGCGAGCCTTCTTCGTATTCCTTCGGGACCGCTCTCAGCGCCGTCTGCGAAACACTTATAACCGAAGGCAATATCATAATCGCCAAAACTATTATCGCCGAAAAAAGCGTTGCGCCGTCGGGGATGTCAAAAGCTTTTCTTACAAACGGCACGATTATTATCATGCCCGCAAGGCCGTACACTACCGACGGGATGCCCGAAAGCAGCTCAACCGCCGATGTCAGAATCTTTGAAACTCTTTTTCCGGCAAACTTTGAAATGTATATTGCACATAAAAGCCCTATCGGAACCCCGATGACTATCGCACCGATGGTTCCGAATACCGAGCTCAGTATAAACGGCAGAATGCCGTATAATGGGGCCTTTGCCGTGGGCTGCCAGACTGTTCCGAAAAGAAAATCTTTGATTCCGATTTTTCCGATTGCCGGAATGCCCGACACCGCCAGAAACGCTGTAATTACAACCAGAAATGCTACCGATACAAGTCCGCAGATTATAAAAATCGTATGCATGGTTTGTTCGGTTAAGTTGCGCTTTTTCATGCTATCAGCCCTATCTTACAACCGGAACTGCACCGGCTTTTTTGATTAAGTCATCAGCGTCCTTGCTTGTTGCATAGTCATAGAATTTCTGAGCCTCATCGGAAAGCTTTTCGCCTTTCTTTGTTACAAGAACAAAATCCCTCTGAATTTTGTATTCGCCGCTTTGAACCGTCTTTTCCGAGGGTTCAACACCGTCAACCGACAGAACCTTTACACTGTCAGAAACCGCCGCAAGTGAAGCGTATCCGATTGCGTTGGGGTTTGAGGAAACGGTCTGAATAACGTCACCGGTGGAGGTGAGCTCCTGGTTGTATTTGCAGTTGTCTTTAGTTCCCGTGATTGATTCAAAGCCGTCCCTTGTGCCCGATGCAGCTTCTCTTCCGATTAATACAATCGGTGCGTCGTCGCCGCCGACTTCGCTCCAGTTTTTGATTTCGCCGGTGTAAATTTTTGCAATCTGGTCAACCGTGAGATCGGTCGCCTTGTTTTCGGGGTTTACAACCATTGCAATACCGTCAATCGCCACTACCTTTCTTTCAAGGGTCTTTACTTCGTCGTCCTTGAGGTCACGGCTTGAAAGACCGATGTCGCAGCGTCCTTCGGACACGGCCTGGATTCCTGCGCTTGAACCTGTGGGATTGTAGGTAACCTTGACGCCGCTGTTGTCTTCCATATAGGCCTCGCTTAAATATCCGATTACCTTTTCCATGGAGGTTGAGCCGTCCGTCGAAACCGTTGCCGTCTTGCTGCCCGTGCCTGTCCCGCCGCTGCTGTTGCCGCAGCCTGTAAGAAGGCTTGCCGCTACTGCTACTGTTAAAATAATTGATACGATTTTCTTCATAAAAATCACGCTCCTAATTTTTTTATCTGAACATATTATACCCTCATCTGCGTTAATTCCGAAACCTGTTTTATGTTAAGTGTATGTAAATTTTCGATTTTCTTGCAAATTTACTTTAAAACGATTGACAAATTGTGTTTTTTGTGGTAATATATTTATTGTTGAATATTCCTCGTTAGCTCAGTCGGTAGAGCATCTGACTGTTAATCAGAGGGTCGTTGGTTCAAGTCCAACACGAGGAGCTGAAATCGGTATCTCTCACAAGAGAGGTGCCGATTTGCTTATTATCGGGGTTTTAAGGTGATAAGATGAAAGTAAAAATGCGGATTACAATGTTTGCCTAATCACAACCGGTGGAATCGCTGACGGAAATATAAAGTCCGATGCGGAAATTGCCAAAGAATATATTGTTGCTTGCGGCATCCCCGCAAGTAAAGTTTTCACCGAAAACAAGTCCTCTATTACTGAGGAAAATTTAAAATATGCAAAAGAAATAATGAAAAAAGAAAATTTCAGCTCCTGTATAATTGTCAGTGATCCTCTCCATATGAAACGGTCAATGCTGATGGCAAAGGATTTCGGGCTTGGAGCTTATTCATCACCTACGCCCACGACGAGGTATAGAAGTGCTAAAACACAAATTCCTTTTTTGAATCGTGAAGTTTTTTTCTATCTGGGTTATTGCTTGGCAAGGCCGTTCAGACAGTTTTGAAATAGTATATCAATAGGAAGAGAAAATTTTTGCGGTAAAGTAAATTGTTCAAATAGACAAGGATTTTACCAAAAAACCAAAAAAAATAAAAAAATTTCAAAAAAAGGCTTGACAAATCAAACCTTTGGTGGTATACTAATATAGCTGTCGGCGATGAGGGCAAGAAAAACTCAAGGCCTGGCAGCGGATGAACATTGAAAACTAAACAGCGTAAAGACAATTAATTCACGTTAATTTTTTTGAAGTAAATCGACAGATGTTTGAATGAACAAGAATCAAACTCACATCCGAGGATGTGA
>JAXGBA010000032.1:0-4067 GCA_034186235.1 Clostridia bacterium
AGCGTAAATTTACCTATAATAAGCCGTGCGCCGATATATTTGTCAGCGGATGTGTTATAACAACCGCATGGGCAGGATTTAAGGTCGGGACGGAGTCGGTCGGCGATTTTGAAAATATAGTTTTCCGTGACAGCTGCATTTATGACTGCGGCGGTTGTGCAATCAAGCTTTGCCCGGTTGACGGCGCAAGTCTTCGTGGGCTTGAAATCAAAAATGTGCAGCTTATAAATGTTACGGGACCGATATTCATTGCAAACGGCAGCCGCATGAGAGTTTATCATGAAGGGCATGAAAAGGCACTTCCGGGGAACATATCCGATGTTCTTATAGAAAATGTCTGCGGAAGCTGCTGCGATGCCGTCGGTACGGTTTATAAGGGAGAAGCATGGGGCAACGCAAAAACCGCAGTGTGCATTTCGGGTACGGCGGACAGACCGGCAGAGAATATCACCCTTAGGAATATTTCGCTCAAAATGGCGGGTGGTGTTGAGGAATACACAAAAAAAGAAATCCCCGAGATGGGGGACAGGTATCCTGAATTTCATAATTTCGGGGTTTTGCCGGCGAGCGGCATATATATAAGACACGCAAAGAATGTGCGGACCGAAAATGTAAGCTTTAAATTTGCAAAAAAAGACGTTCGCCCCGAAATCGTTGAAGATTAAAACATATTCTTTTGTTTGCGGTAAGTAAGCGGTGGAAGTCCGTATTTTTTGGCAAAACATCTTGAAAAATAAAACTGGTCGCAGAAGCCGAGTATATCGCTTATCTCTTTGAGGGTTTTCTGACCTGAACGCACCATGAGTTCGGCGTGCGTCATGATTCTGATGTCAATGTATTTCCCGAGAGACATACCGGTTTCTGCCCTGAAAATTTTCCTGAGCTTTGCGGAGGAGGTGAAAAGCCCTTCCGCAATTTTTTCTGCCGTAAGATTGACATTCAGGTTTTCTTCAACATAATCAATTACGCTTTTTGTATAGTCGGAATATCCTCTGATTTTCCTGTCGCCGAGAAGCAGGGCGCAGTTGAATGCGATTTTTTGAGTGATTGCGTTTATTCCGAGAATTTTTGCTGCGGTTTCGGGCGGCATGCAGTTTTCAACGGCAGGTATAAGCCCTTCCGTATCGTCAAACTGAAAAATACGGCTGGCGGAATCGAAAACATCGCTCTTGTCCGGCAACAGCGCACGGAAGTGAATATAAATCTTGTCCATATAATCATCACAGCGGTAGGCAAATCTGGTGCCGTACGGAATAACATATATTTTGCCCGGAAGAAGTTCAATTTTTTCCTTCTCCGTCCAAACTATTCCATGGCCGTCTTTTATCATGTATATTCTTGTGTAAGGCGATAATGCCATACCGGATTGCCAGCGGTTGTCGAGATGTGCCGTTCTCAATTCTTCTATTTCAAATTTTATATTGAAAAGCGCCGTTGCGAAATTTGTGTCAATTATGTTTTTCATCACAATCACCTAACACAATTATAGCCGAGAAAGAACTGTTTGTCAAGTTACAGCTTGAATTTTGAGGGTGAATATCCGATTTCCTGTTTGAAATATTTTGAAAAATGAGCGTAATCCCGAAATCCGGAAAGCTCGGAAATCTCCGATACGGGCAATGTGGTTTCCTGCAGTAAATCGATAGCTTTTAGCAATCGCATATGCTGAAGATATCGGTGAAGCGACTTTCCCGTATACGAAACAAACAGAGAATTAATATAATTGGGATGATACCCGAGCGCTTTTCCTATTGAACTGTTATCTATGTCGTTTCCGAGATTTTCGTTCATAAATTCTACGGCATTTTTTATAATTTCATTTGATTTGTGCGTCTTTTTTTCGCTGTAAGCCGCCGCTTTTGCAAGAATATTTAAAAGCAGTCCCGAGCATCTATCGTTGAAAAAAGAAGTTTTCAGCGTAAATTCGGAATGTATTTCACAGAGCTTGTCATATACAGGGTGCATATTTTCAATCACTGCCGGATTGTTCAGAAGCGGTGCGTCGGATATAAAAACATCTTCGGTTATCTTATTTTTATCAAAATTTTCTTCGCGGTCCGGTGGAATTGGCGTCTTAAAATCCGTGCAGTCTCCCGAAAAATCAAAGTTAATTGCGAGAAAACGCATCGGGTTGCTCTCATCGGGATAATAGCAGTATGAAACGCCGGGCTTCCACAAAAGCAAAAGACCGGAATGAACCTCGTAAATTTTGCCTTCGATTTTGATTTTTCCAAGCCCGTCAATGCAGTAAAAAAGCCTTGAATCATATGCACAAATCGAAAAACCGTGCTGCTCGGGAACATTCTGAAACCTCGAAAAGCGTACAAAAGGGCGACATTCGCCAAGAGTAATTGTTTTCATCTTTATATCCTCCGCAAATATTTATTTCCGACATATTTGTATTTATAATCATACTTGATTTTAACATAAATACGTTGTAAAATCAAGATATATTATTTGCAACATAGGAGGAGATTAAAAAATGATTGAAAGGAAAAACAAACGAACCGCAAAAGTCGGTCTGTTCGCCGTTGCCCATGCGGTTTATTGGGAACAGTTTCCGGGGCTTTTTGAAAGAATAGCCGGATATCACGCTGATTTTGTCAAAACAGTTGAAGCAAACGGTGTTGAAGTGATTGATTTCGGTATGGTTGACAGTTCTCAAAAATCATTCGATACGGCTAAAAGAATAACCTGTGAAGATGTTGACCTTCTGATCTGCAATATGGTTACATATGCCACATCATCGGTTTTTGCACCTGTTATACGGAATGTTAATGTGCCTGTTGTTCTTGCTGCACTTCAGCCGTTGCAGCATTTGGATTACACAAAAGCATCGACCTTTATGCAGCTTGAAAACGATAACATTTGCTCTGTTCCGGAGTTCGCGGGAGTTGCTGTGCGTATGGGCAAAAAAGTGCAGGATGTAATATTGGGGACGCTTTATAATGATGCGGAAGCCGAAGCCGCTGTTTCCGAATGGTGCGAAATTGCAAAGGTGCTTCATGACCTCAAAGGTGCGAGAATCGGGCTCATGGGTCATGCGCTTGAGGCAATGTACGATATGCACGCAGACCCAACGGCGATTTCGGAAGCCTTCGGACTACACGTGCCGCTGCTTGAAATTGACGATGTGGCAGAGGTTTACAACACAATAACCGAGGAAGAAATTGAGGCAAAAATTAAAGTTATTGACGAAGAATTTGATATGCCCGAGCCAAAATCCGACCCTGTGACGACCAAGCTTACCGCTGAGGATAAATACAATGCGGCAAAAACAGCCGCCGCGCTCGATAAATTCATCGAAAAACACAGCCTCACGGGGCTTGCATATTATTATGAAGGACTTGAGGGGAGCGTACAGCGTAAGATTGCGTCATCGCTAATTGTCGGAAACTCCATTCTGAACGCACAGGGTTTTCCGATGTGCGGCGAGTTTGATATAAAAACCTGCATTGCAATGCTGATAATGGACAGGCTTAATATCGGCGGCAGTTTTGCGGAATTTCATCCGTTCGATTTTGCCGAGGATTTCATTCTTGTCGGTCATGACGGACCTCATCATCTGTCGGTCGCTGACGGAAAACCCGTGCTGCGGAGCCTCAAAAAGTACCACGGAAAGCCGGGAAGCGGTGCATCGGTCGAATTTAAGATTAAGGAAGGCCCAATAACCATGCTCGGCATTACCCAAGGTTTCGGCGGAAAATTTAAGTTTGTGATAGGTGAGGGTATATCAAAAAAAGGGCCTATTCCACCAACGGGCAACACCAATACACGCGGATTCTTTGAGCCGACTACAAAGGAGTTTGTGAAAAAATGGGTTATGGAAGGTCCGACTCATCACTATGCCCTCGGGGTCGGTCATCATGCGGACACGATTAAAAAAATTGCGGATGTCCTCGGCATCGAAAGTGCAATTATAAGATAGGAGATGTATAATATGAAAGAAATCAAAAAATTTGCATGGTATTTTCCGAACTGGCACCCCACGCCGCTTAACGATATGTGGCACGGAAAAGGCTGGACGGAATGGGAATGTGTAAAAGCGGCAAGGCCGAGATTTGAAG
>JAXGBA010000033.1:0-3565 GCA_034186235.1 Clostridia bacterium
GCAGCGCTATTCTTCGCCGTGCGTGAAGTACAAAAAATGGTGAAGGGCAAGAAATTTGACCTAATTTCGGCGGCGCTCGCAATTGGCTTTGCCGTGATAACGGCGCTACTGTGGCTCACCAGCTACACCACCGATATTACAACCGGGCGATACATTGCCTACCTTCCGCTTGCGCTGGCGGTTTCCGCAGCAAGGAATTTTGAACCAAAAGGAAAGATTCGCCCTATTTCGCTTGCGCTTTGCGCCGCTCTTTTCTTATCCTCGCTTATTCCGCACGGCAGTGCATATTCGGCTGAAAACTCGTTTTCAAGGCTTGCGGCGTTTCTCGAAAGTGAAAATCTGACAGAAGGCTATGCGGCGTTTTGGGATTCGAGCGTGCTTTCGGCTTATTCCGGCGGAAAGCTTAGCGTTCGGGCAATTAAGTTTGAGGACGGGCAGCTCTCGCCGAGGGTTTGGTTCTGCAAAAATTCGTGGTATGATGAGCCGAAAAACTTCATAATTGTGCGAAATTCCCCGTCGCCCGAGGAGGACAATTACCGCTACAACGGCATATTTACCTCACGCACAGGCTACGGTTTCGACTACGGCATTACACAAGAAAACATCAAATCGGTTTTGGGCGAACCGAAAGAAATCAAAAATTTTGAAAACTATTCTGTATTTATATATGAAGAAATTCCGCTTTACAAGGAGGAGCTATGGAAAAATTAAGTATTGTGATACCCTGCTACAACGAAAAGGACAACATACTTTCAATCGTGAAAAAGGTCAACGCCGTGCCGGGCTTTGAAAAGGAAATCATCGTGGTTGACGATTTCTCGACCGACGGCACAAGAGAAATTCTGGAAAAAGATGTGAAACCGCTCGTGTCAAAAATCCTGTACCATGAGGTCAACATGGGCAAGGGCGCAGCGCTCAGAACAGGCTTTTCGCACGCAACCGGCGGTGTTGTGATTATTCAGGACGCAGATGACGAATACGACCCGGCGGAGATTCCGAAGGTCGTGCAGCCGATTTTCGACGGTGAAAAAGAGGTTGTGTACGGCTCGAGATTCTTGGCCGGCAAGCGCGAAGGATATCTTGCAAACCGTGCGGCAAACGCAGTTCTGACATTCCTTTCAAACCTTTTCACCGGGCAGAAACTCACCGACATGGAAACCTGCTACAAGGCTTTCAGAAGGGACATCATTCAGGGCGTTGAAATCACCGAAAACCGTTTCGGGTTTGAACCGGAAATTACCGCCAAAATTTCAAGAACTGTGAAAATTGCGGAGGTGCCGATTTCATACAAGCCCAGAACCACCGAGGAAGGCAAGAAAATCGGGCTGTCCGACGGCATCCGTGCGCTTTACTGCATAGTGAAATACAGGAGGGGTTAACCTATGAACATTTACTTTGCCGCATGTGATGAAAACGGCGGAATTTACAGGTATATTTACGAAAACGGCACACTTTCGTTTGCGGAAAAAACGCCGCTCGACAAGCCGATGTTCATAAGCTTTGACGGCAACAAAATGTGGGTCTGTCTGAAAGGCGATATGGAAAACGGTGAAAACAGCAGCGCAGTATCTTTCGATATTTCGGGAGGAAAACCCGAGGCAATCGATGGCGAATTTTCAACGGAGGGCTTATGCGGCTGCCACATTGCATCACGGGACGGTGATGTATATGTTGCAAATTATATGTCGGGGAGTGTCAAAAAACTCGGCGGAAAACTTGATGTTCACGAAGGCGTTGGGGTTAATCTTCCGAGGCAGGACGCACCGCACACGCACCAGTGCGTAATCACGCCGGACGGGGAATCCGTTCTTGTGCCCGACCTCGGGCTTGACACGGTTTTCATATATGACCGTGATTTGAACCTCAAATCAAAGGCGTTTGTGCCCTTAGGCCACGGCTGCCGCCATCTTTGTTTCGGCGAAGGCGGACTTCTCTACTGCGTAAACGAGCTTTCAGCCACGGTTACGGTGTTTGAATTTGACGGGCAGACGCTGATTCCGCTTGAAACATACCCCACTCTGCCGGAAGGCTTTTCAGGCAAAAATACCGCTGCGGCTATAAGAATCCACGACGGCAGGCTATATGTTTCAAACCGTGGACATGACTCGATTGAACAGCTGAAAATCGAAGGCAAGGCTCTTAGGCTGCTGTCATCGACACCTTGCGGCGGCGAGTTCCCGAGGGATTTTGATATAACCCCTGACGGAAAACTCCTGCTTTGCACAAACGAAAAAACAAACAGTGTAACCGTTTTTGAAATCGACGGCGAAAACTTAAATAAACTCGATATGGAGCTTCCGATGCCGAATCCGCTCTGCGTTGTTTTCAGGGAGTAAGCGCAAATGGTTGAAATTACAAATGTAAACATCTCGGACGCACCGGCTATTTTGGAAATTTACAAGCCGTACATTGAAAAAACCGCAATCACATTTGAGTGTACCGTTCCGACACTTGCGGAATTTACCGAAAGGGTCGGGACAATTTCGGCAAGCCGCCCGTACATCGCCGCTAAGGAAAACGGCAAAATGCTCGGCTATGCTTACCTTTCGCCTCTTAAAAGCCGTGAGGCTTACCGTCACTCGGCCGAAACGAGCATCTACATAAGAGAAAACTCAAGGGGTGCCGGTCTTGGAAAAATGCTTTACGCAGAACTTGAGCGCAAAGCGAAAGACTGCGGAATTACCAATCTTTACGCCTGCATCGCCTTCACCGGCTTCCCCGACGAAACCCTCGACAACAAAAGCGTGGGCTTTCATGAAAAAATGGGATATACCACCGTAGGGAAATTCAACGCCTGCGGCGAGAAGTTCGGAAGGCTGTACGATATTGTGTGGATGGAAAAGATAATATAGTAGAGCCGAATTTCTGAGCAGGGAGGGTAAATAAGCATAGAGCTTTTTGCCGATTGGCGGAAAACAGATAAGAGATAATAGTATCGGAAGATAATGAATTGTCTTTCAGACATAAAAGAAGGTTTTCAGATTTCCTGAAAACCTTCTTTTACTATTCTCTGTTATTTACTTTCTTTCCATTCCTTGTACTGTCTTTCGATTTCTTCTTTAATTATCTCGGAGCCTGCAAGCTTAATCTTTTCACGGCTTTCGAGGTACATTTCCTCATAGTTATCGTAAAGTCCGCTGCCAAGTCCGGCATATTCCTTTGATGCAGAAGAAACGTTTGAAATTTCGGTTTCAACGACCGAGCGGTCAAATGAGAACCCGATGTTGGGGTCAATATCCGCAGCCGCATTTTCTTTCTTGGTTTCCTCCCATACTCCGTCCTCGTATGAAGGCGAAAGATAAGCAAGGAACTGGCTTCCCACCATAAATTCCGAAATATAATAATCCGTATTCTTGGTAATTCTCTTGGGATTTTCGGCGTCACGAGTGAAATCACGGCCCTCAATACCGTAGCAAATGAGGTTGAGAAGGTACTCGTCCTCATGCAGTTTGATGAACTTCGTGCCGTCGACATTGAGGAACATGCCGATCATATCGTTCTTGGCCATTGACTTCACATATTTGCCTTTGATGGGGCGGTAGATGGCATGAGCCTGCTGCAAAGC
>JAXGBA010000034.1:0-12676 GCA_034186235.1 Clostridia bacterium
TACCGGTATAGTAAAGAATACGCTCTGTTGTCGTAGTCTTACCTGCGTCGATATGCGCCATGATACCGATATTTCTGGTATGATCTAATGTATGTGACCTAGGCAAAAGCCCTTCCTCCTCTCATATAGTCATATACGGCAGTATAAACTACCATCTGAAATGAGCAAAAGCCTTGTTTGCCTCTGCCATTCTGTGCATTTCGTCTTTTCTCTTAACGGATCCGCCCATGTTGTTGCAGGCATCCATTAATTCGTTGGCAAGACGCTCACTCATAGTTCTTTCGCTTCTTGCGCGCGAGAACTGAGTTAACCAACGAAGACCCAATGTCTGGCGTCTTTCAGGTCTTACTTCTACAGGAACCTGATAGGTTGCGCCGCCGACTCTGCGTGCTTTAACTTCAAGCACAGGCATAACATTGTTAAGGCCTTCTTCAAAAACCTCGAGGGGTTCCTTACCGGTTTTTTCCTTTAATATATCGAATGCGCCGTAAACGATCTGCTGAGCAACACCCTTTTTACCGTCAAGCATGATGTTGTTGATGAGCTTTGTTACTACTACGCTGTTATACAAAGGATCGGCTAAAACCTCTCTCTTAGGTACATGTCCTCTTCTTGGCACCGTACTTCCCTCCTTAAAAGATAATAAATATCCGGGTACTCGATATGCGGATTGAAAGATTTTCCGCAAACCGTCAGTGCAAGTACAAATTTATATATATAAATCCCGTACGTTACACTATAAAGTTATCAGGTACAAACGCACGAGCGATTACTTGCTCTTAGGTCTCTTTGCACCATACTTGGATCTGGACTGGTTTCTGTTAGCAACACCTGCGGTATCAAGCGTACCTCTGATGATATGATAACGCACACCGGGAAGATCCTTAACTCTGCCGCCCCTGATTAAAACGACGCTATGCTCCTGAAGGTTATGACCGATACCGGGAATGTATGAAGATACTTCAACACCGTTGGTCAATCTTACTCTGGCCATCTTACGAAGAGCCGAGTTAGGCTTTTTAGGAGTCATGGTCTTAACAGAAGTACAAACGCCACGCTTTTGAGGAGAACTCTGATTTGTGGGTTTCTTTTTGAGGATGTTAAAACCTCTCAGCAAAGCCGGGGCTGTTGATTTCTTTACAGAAGTCTGTCTGCCCTTTCTTACAAGCTGGTTAAAAGTAGGCATTCTTTCACCTCCTATATATAGAATATATTATTACGCAAAAATTGCGAAATAAACTATTTTAATACCGCAACGACTGCCGCACCGACATCTATTCCGCAGGCGGAGCCGAGACGTGCCATGGATTCTGCCGTGATGATTTCCGTGCCGTGCTCGGCGCAAAGGCGGCGGATAGGGCCGGTCACCCGTTCATGAGCGTCGGCTGCTATATAGACATAATCCGCCTCATCGGCAGAAATCGCTTTTTCCGACTGCTTCACTCCCACGACTTTATTAACATGTTTCAAATTATCAAGCATTTTTGTCTGTCCTCTGTACCTTTTTACACAAATACAAATACATACTCTAATATTTTACATCGGACAACCCGATTTGTCAAGTGTTTTTTTGCAAAACGGGGCGATAAATCAGATTTTTTCCATAATGTACAAAGAAGTGCCGTCATAAAGCAGGAACTTACCGTCATTTATCACTAACATATACTTGTCAAGCTTATCTGTATTTATGCCGCAGTCTTCGGGAATCGAAACATTTTCGTACACGGTTTCTGTTTTGCCTGAGGGGGTCACGGTTGAAATTTCACCTTTTTCCCTGTTCCAGAGCCAGAACTTTCCGCCGCGCATACCGCAGAGGTCGGCGTCAAGGTTCTTGGTTTCGCCTTCAAAGCTGCGGTTATACATGTCATACTTTTCGAGTTTCATGCTGTCTGTGATAAAGTACAGAAAATCGCCGTCGGCAAACGAGGTGATTATCGCATCGTCCTTACCGCCGAACATTTCGCCCTGGCGGCTTCCGTCATCTTTTTTGAAGCGGTAAATCGTGTGCAGTCCGTCGGATACAACCGCATATTTATCCCTGAACATCGCAAGGAGCGCCGGCTCATCCTTAGCTTTTTCATCCTTTATCATGCTGTCTTCAAACTCGGTATAGCTTTCAACCCTTATCGTGAAATCGAGAGTCACATATTTTTCAACCTCGGAGGTTTTTCCGTCTTCATCGGTATACTTGCCAAATTTTCCGAAAAGCAGCGTCTTTGAGGTATACTCGTCATAAATCAGCTGCAACGGAGTAAAGTCGGTGTACCCGGTTTCATTGTCCTGGCCCTGTTTGTGAAGAATCAGTTTTCGCAATTCAAGCATTGTTTCTTTCTGAATTTCGCCCTCGGGAAGGTCGATTTCAAAAAGAATCTCATTTTCATCCTTTTCAATCAGAATGATTTTGCCCTTTTCGTCGGCGATTGCGTTATGCGAGAAGTTTTCAAACTTCGTATTGGTCAGTTTTGTTATTTTCCAGTCGGATTTCACATCTTCCGGCTTGCTGTCGTCATTCGCAGGTTTAAATGCCCTTGCAAGCATCGAGCAGCACTGCGCACGGGTGAGGGGGTCGTTCGGTCTGAACGTATTGTCATCAAATCCCGAAATAAAACCGCTTTCAACCGCCGCCGCAACCATTCCTTTGTTTGTGATTTTGCCCGCATCGGAAAACTCCAACACTTTTTCGCTTTCGGAAAGCCCTAAGACTTTTGCGGTTGCGGTCGCAAATTCCTCGCGGGTTGTTTTTTTGTCCGGCTCAAAGTTTTCGCCCGTGTCAAAATATTTTCCGCCGGCGGATACATAGTCGTAATACCATGCACCTTTCGCTACATCTTTATATGAAGCGTTTCCCTCGGGAAGCTTTGCGATGCACGCAAGAATTTTGGCGCATTCTGCTCTCGTCAGACTGTTTTCGGGGCGGAATGTGCCGTCCTCATAGCCATCGAGAATTTTTTGTTCCTTCATTTGTTCGATTACATCTGCCGCCCAGTAGGCGTCTTCAACATCGGAAAACGGTGCCGCAAACACCGTTATGCTTTGGAGCATAAGCGCCGCCGCAATAATCATTGCCGTTTTTTTCATAAAATCAACTCCTTTTTCTTGATATAATTACTTTCGGCCGATACTTTTATGGCTTTTCCGTGTGTTGTCAAGCGTCAAAAATATAACTGAAACCGCAAACAGAACAATACTTATAATCTGCGAAACCGATAAACCGAAAAAATATCCTCTGTAAGCATCGCCTCTCAAAAACTCATCACCGAATCTGACTGCCGAATACAGTGACAAATATATAAACAAAAGTTTTCCTCTGATTTTGTTTTGCGCCCTTTGAAGGAGCATAAACAATATAATAAATATTATCAGATTAAATGCCGCCTCCAAAAGCTGCACCGGAAATCTTCTGACCCCGTTTAACCCCGGGATAAAATTGTTGGTTGTTGTGATAAAGCCGAATTTTGACGGTATACCGTAGCAGCATCCCGCAAAAAAACATCCGATTCTTGCAAAAAAATGAAACAGCGGAATAACAGCCGCAATGCAGTCGGCGTAAATGACCTTGTCCAGCTTCATAACCCGAATTGTTATAAGACCTGCCGCTATCCCTCCGAGCAGTCCTCCGTAAAAAACCGAACCTCCGAAAGCCTCGGCAAAAGACGTTTTAAATTCGGCAAAGCTGCCGGAATTAAAAATCAATATTATTCTGTCGAAGTTTACAATCCCGAACAGTATATGACTGCCCAAAATCACACCCAAAACAACAAAAAGCAAAAACGCAATCGCCGGATTATCGTCAAGTCCTCTTTTTTTTATAAGCCTGCAAAAAACCGTACCGGAAACCAAGCCGCCGACAAGCGCCATCAGCCCGTATACACTGATAATTCTTCCGAAAAATTCAATTTGCGGTAACATAAAATTCTCCTGTAAAAAGATAAAAGCCTTTTGTAAAACACAAAAGGCTTTGGCTTATGTTCAAAAATTAAGTAAGGTCTTCAAGACCTTGCAAAGCACCGGGAACACTCCCTGCAATACATCCCGCACAAGCAACACAGCTTGCAACATAAACTATTGCAATTGAAGTTGCTACTATGCTAAGTACAAATCCGGCTGTTGCCATGCCTGAAGCCTTTCCGTAGCAAGCAATGGATTTTTTTCTCCCTATGTATCCTAAAATTATGCCCAGCACACCGGTGGCAATGAAAAGAATACTGATAACGCCGAAGAACCATAAGAATACAACCGATACTATACCTAGTACCAAAGCCGTAATCGAAAACGCCTTTCCATCATCCGGTTTGCCGTTAGGCTGAGGAGCCTGAACCTGGTTGGCAGGCTGATTGTTTTCCGGTGTTAAAGGATTTCCGCACTCTGCGCAGAAGGTTGCACCGTCTTCATTTTGTTTTCCGCATTTTCCACAAAACATGTTTATCCGCCCTTTCATAAATATTTTTTTACTTGAGCCAAAAGACTACAAGCTTTAAATATATATTATCATAAAAGCATTATTGTTGTCAAGCATTTTTTTCATATTTTCTCGAAAACCGGGATATTTTCGGTATTAACCTCGAACCACCCCGGATTTACGGGCTTTTTGGTCCAAAAATCAACCCAGTTTCCTTCAGGGAGATAAACCTTTCTGCAGTCGCCGTCAGCTTCGGTCATCGGCGCAACGATAAGTTTGTCGCAGAAAATGTACTGGTTGTCGATACCGTAGGTTTCGGGGTCGTCCGTATAGTCGGAAACAAGCGCACGGACAGGCGCTTTGCCTGTCTTTTTATATTCTTCAAAAGCGGTTTTGAGCATGGGAACCAGAGTTTTTCTGATTTTGAGAAGCTCCCTCACCTTATCCTCGCAGCCCCATTTAATCCACGGCGCTTCAACGCAGTACCATGCATTTATAAGGCACTGTGCGGAAAAAACAACCGTCTGTATTCTTCTTATAAGATCCTTTTCTGATTTTGCATGGCGAACCTCCGGGCACCAGAGTATTCCGGAAAATCCGGAATTGACAACGCCTCTTATGAAATCTTTGTGGTCGTAAAGGTCGCTGTAAAGTGCAAACGGATAAGGCGCCGAAAGTGCACCGGCACTTCTTACTTCGGAAAGGGTTTTTGTTTCTCCGAGGGCTTCTAGAATCGTCTGCATATAAAGCACGCCGAACATAGTGTGATACTGCTCGCCGTCCATTCCGGAGGGGAACTCGGTGCAGTCCGGGAAGCTCCAGTCGTGAACATATTCCGAGTTGTCACATTCGTCAAGCTTGAAGCCGTCTATTCCTTCATCTATGAGATAATTTTTGTGGTGATCTGCAAAGAGCTTCCTTGCGCCTTCGGTTGAAAAGTCGGGGATAAGGCCTTTCCAGACTTCAATATCGCCGCAGTATTTTCTCATTTCCCGGTAAAATGGCGCAGCGGCGTTTACGAATGCGTGCTCCCAGAGATTTATATGGAAATCCTTCTCTTTGAGATGAGCGATAACTTCCTTGTAATTCGGAAATCTTTCGGTGTCCCAAAGATAGGAGCAGGAGTACGAATTTGTATGCCAGCCCGGTTCAAGCCCGATTACATCGCAGGGAATGTCGTTTTCTCTGAAATAGTCAGCCGTTTTCATAACATCGTCGCCTGTATTTTTTGCATAGCAGCGGTAGAAAACGCCGAGCCCCCAATCGGGAACCTCACAGCCGCCGCCCGAAAACATATTGTACTGCGATACGATGTCGGTTATGTTTTTGCCTTCAAATATGTAAAGGTCAACGCCCTTTGCAACGGGAATATCGATTGTCATAACCGTTTCCTCTTTAAGGCCAACCTTGTTATAGAGATCCTCCGCCGATGCGATAACGGTGTTGTCGGGGTGAGATTCACGGTTACAGTTACGGCTTATCCCGAAGAAAACATCGATATATCTTGCGGAGTCCACAAAAATTCCGTAGCCGCCGGTCGAGATGAAAAACGGTACGGGAGCGTGGCTGTCGCCGGTATTTGCCACGGGGTCGGAATTGACCCTTAATTTCAGCTTGTGGTTTTTGTGGTTGAAGCCTTTGAGCTGCAGACCGCCTCCGTAAATCTGTTCTTCAAACTGCAGAGGAAGTTCCAGAAGGCATCCTCTTGCGGTTTCTTTGAATTTGATTCTTGACACATCGTAGGATATGTCGGTTTCGGTATAGTTAAGGGTTTTGCAAAAATGCGTCGGAACGAATTTTTCGGGGGTTCCGAATGTAATTCTTTTCATACTGTTTTCTCCTTTTATTTAAATTGAAAATCTGTCTATTTCGTCGGAACTGTATTTTGAATATACGAGTTTCTGACTGCTGTAAAGTCCGTAAGGACCCGACATAACAAAACAAACCGCACACGAAAGTGCATAATAAAGAATGCCGCTCGAGCCGAACAGTTCAACCCCCATGATAAGGGTTGCAAACGGGCAGTTTGATATTCCGCAGAACATGCACAAAAGCCCGAGAGCCGCCGCAAAGGACGGGTCAAGTCCGAAAAAAGCACCGAAGGCGCATCCGAAGGTAGTTCCCACAAAAAATGCCGGGACGATTTCGCCGCCCTTAAAGCCTGCGCCTACCGTAACGGCTGTGAATATAAGTTTGAGCGCAAAAGCCCGGTAAGGTGCCGGGGAGCCGCTTAAGGCGGATTCCACGATGTTCATGCCGGCGCCGTTATAGTCGGTTGTGCCGGCCAAAAGCGTGAGCAGAACGATAATCGCTCCGCCGAGAGCTGAAATGATATATGGGTTTTTAATGTATTTTTTAAATCCCTTTTCCGCCATATGCAGGGATATGCAGAATATGATTGATATTGCTGCGGCGGCAAGGGAAAAAAGCACAACTCTTGCCATTTCTGCGGCGCTTACGCCGGGGAATCCGCTTATGTGGTAAAAGAGCGGAGCATTGCCCATAAGCCTTGTGATTTCAAATGCTACCGCCGATGAAAGCATGCACGGCAAAAAACGGAAGTACTTAATATGCCCGACGGACACAACCTCCATAGAAAACACTGCCGCCGTTACCGGAGTTGTGAAAATGGCGGAGAATGCACCGCTCATGCCGCACATTATTATCGTGCCCATGCTTTCTTTTTTGAGTTTTAAAAGCCGCCCGGCAGCAGAGCCTATTCCGCCGCCGATTTGCAGCGCCGCACCCTCTCTTCCGGCGGAGCCGCCGAAAAGATGCGTTAAAAACGCCCCTATAAATATGAAGGGAACGAGCAGGCTTGACGCCGGTTGTTTCGATCTTATACAGTCGATTACGGTGTTTGTCGAAAGGTTTTGCTTTGAAAGACGGTACATCGCCGTAATTACAATTCCGGCAAGCGGCAAAAAGTATATCAGGCGGGAGTTTTCCTCTCTTGTTTGCGTTGCGAAGGAGATCGCCTTATGAAAAAGCGCACCCACAACGCCCGATACCGCACCGACAGCCGCCGCAATCAGCACCCACTTCACGAACGATTTTCCGTAAGTTTTAAGTATTTTTTTAATTCTGTTCAAGTTAATTTCACCTGTGTTATTTGATTTCCAGAATCTCTGCGGTTCCGCCGATAATGCGGAACGACACGGTTTTGCCTGCAAACGAGAGCCTGTATGTTTTTCCGTCTTCGTGGTACTGCGGACGGATTTCAAGCGATAAAAGCTCAAAAAGCGCTTTGCGCCTCTCTGGCGAAAAAATATCCGCACAGCCTTTTTTGTCCGTTACGCAGAGCTTCGGCGTTTCGCCGGACGCAAAGCCCGAGAAGGCATCGGGGTGGCTGTCAAATTCCGCAAGATACGGTTTTATGTCATAAACGGGCGTTCCGCTTTTCATGTCCGCCCCCGAAACCGTCAGCTCGCAGCCCCCGTTTTCGGTAAATTCCACCTTCTCGAGCCTGACTGACGAAAGCCCGAGCCCGTTCGGTCGAAAAGGCGAACGGGTCGCAAAAACACCCATTCTTGTGTTTCCGCCGAGCCGAGGAGGTCTTACCGTCGGCGACCATTTTCCTTCCGTTTCGGAAAATCCCCATATTACCCATATGTGCGAAAATCCTTCAAGTCCGCGGAAGGCTTCGTTATTTGCATATTCCCGTTCAAACACGATTTTAGATTTGAAACTTGCGGCAAGTCCGCTCTGTTTTGGTACTCCGAATTTCTCCGGAAGGTCATTTTTAATTATTGCAACAGGTTTAATATTCATAATCAGTCAAGGCAGGAATACAGCACATTTCGGAGCCGCGGCTGATAGTATGTTTCCTGCGGATTGCACATATGATGCGTGTAGAAAAGCGCAAGGCGTCTGTCCGTATCGCAAATAACTGTCGCCCCGGCAGCACCGCTCCAGCCGAACTCTCCTATCGGTGACAGCGAACCGCCTTTCGCCCTGTCAATCATTGTTCTTACACCAAGCCCATATCCGTAGCCTTTAAGCTGCGGCCATGCAAAGTCCTTCATAAGCTCGCCGCTAAGCTGATTCTGCTTCATTAGTTCAACCGCTTCGGAGGAAAGTATTCTTGTGCCGTTTGCGCCGAGACCGCCGTTTGCAAGCGCTGACGCAAGCTTTATGTAATCGTCGGCGGTTGTGATGATTCCGGCTCCGCCGCTGTCAAACTCCGGCCCGAGAATGTGCGAATTTACATTGCCCAGTATTTCGGTATGTCCGCCGATTGCCGAGCGGTCTGTCTGCTGAAGCTTAACGATATCTGTTTCATTGGTATCATCAACGAAATTATACTGAACCGCAAGGCGGCTTTTGATTTCAGGTGTGAGATGATAGAAACTCTGCGTCATTCCTAGGCGTTCAAAGATGTTATTTTTAACATAGTCCCTGAACTTCATGCCGGTTATTTCTTCAATCACTGCGGAAAGAAGGTCGTGGCAGAAACTGTACTGCCAGTGCGTCCCGGGCTGAAACGAAAGCGGACGCTCCGCAAGTACTTTCGAAAAGCTGCGGTTGTCCATTTTTCCGCCGGAGATTTTATCGAGCTTTTCCATGAATCCTTCGCCCTTGTCATAAGAAAGCCCCGCAGTCATGGTAAGAAGATGGCGGAATGTTACCGGCCTTTCGGCGTCGACCGTCCTGCCGTTTTCCGATACTTTTACATTGCGCCACTCCGGAAGATATTCGTAAATCGGGTCGTCAAGCAGAAAAACACCCTTTTCGTAAAGCTGCATTGCGGCGGTTACGGTGGCGATTTTTGAGCATGAATATATGAAAAACATGCGGTAATCCGTCATTTTTATATTATTCTCAATATCGGAAAAGCCGGAATTATACCGGAACACTTCCTTATTATCAATAAAAACTCTTGCGGTGTTCCCCGGAATTCTCCAATCCGTAAGCCTATTCATAAAATCCTTCAGCGGCTGAAAATCCATATAGACCACTCCTTATTCAATAATATTTAAAGTATATCATATAAGAAATAAATTTTCAATAATTATTTTAAAAATAATAAAAATAGCCTAAAAATTCCGTATAAAAGCCAAAGATTGCAAAAAAATTAACAAAATATAATTTTGCTATTGCATTTTTTTGAATTTGGTGTATAATTATATTAGGCGAAAGTTGAATTTTATTTAAATGCACTTTTGCGGCAGATGCTAATCTAATAGAAAAGAGAGGTACATTATTATGGCAAAAATCGATTTAACAAAGTACGGAATCACAGGTACAACCGAAATCGTTCATAACCCTTCTTATGAGCTTTTGTTCGATGAGGAAACACAGCCCGGGCTTGAAGGCTATGAAAAAGGTCAGGTAAGCGAACTGGGTGCCGTTAATGTTATGACGGGTATCTATACCGGCCGTTCGCCTAAGGATAAATTCATCGTTATGGATGAAAATTCAAAGGACACCGTTTGGTGGACTTCCGACGAATATAAAAACGACAATCACCCGGCTTCAAAAGAGGCATGGGATGCAGTTAAGGAAATTGCAAAAAAAGAGCTTTCCAACAAAAAGCTTTATGTTGTTGACGCATTCTGCGGCACAAATGAAGATACACGCATGGCAATCAGATTTATCGTTGAGGTTGCATGGCAGGCTCATTTTGTTACAAATATGTTCATTCAGCCTACCGCCGAAGAACTCGAAAACTTCAAGCCTGATTTCGTTGTTTACAACGCTTCAAAGGCTAAAGTTGAAAACTATAAGGAACTCGGTCTTAATTCCGAAACTGCCGTAATGTTCAACATCACAAGCCGCGAACAGGTTATTGTGAACACATGGTACGGCGGCGAAATGAAAAAGGGTATGTTCTCCATGATGAACTACTACCTGCCGCTTAAGGGCATTGCTTCCATGCACTGCTCCGCAAATACCGATATGGAAGGCAAAAACACCGCTATATTCTTCGGTCTTTCCGGTACCGGCAAAACCACTCTTTCAACAGACCCCAAGCGCCTTCTTATCGGCGATGACGAGCACGGCTGGGACGATAACGGCGTGTTCAACTTTGAGGGCGGCTGCTATGCAAAGGTTATCAATCTTGATAAAGAGTCCGAGCCTGACATTTACAACGCTATAAAGAGAAATGCTCTTTTGGAGAATGTTACGCTTGATAAGGACGGAAAAATCGATTTTGACGATAAGAGTGTTACGGAAAACACACGTGTTTCCTATCCGATTAACCATATCAACAATATCGTTCGTCCGGTTTCCGCTGCGCCCGACGCTAAGAATGTAATTTTCCTTTCGGCTGACGCATTCGGCGTTCTGCCTCCGGTTTCCATTCTTACACCCGAGCAGACGCAGTACTACTTCCTTTCCGGCTTCACCGCAAAGCTTGCCGGAACAGAAAGAGGAATCACCGAGCCTACTCCTACATTTTCCGCTTGCTTCGGTCAGGCATTCCTGGAACTTCACCCCACGAAGTATGCTGAAGAACTTGTTAAGAAAATGCAGAAGAGCGGCGCAAAGGCTTACCTTGTTAATACCGGCTGGAACGGAACGGGCAAGAGAATTTCGATTCGTGATACAAGAGGTATCATCGACGCAATCTTAAACGGCGATATCAACAATGCGCCCACAAAGAAAATCCCTGTGTTCAACTTTGAGGTCCCCACAGAGTTAAACGGCGTTGATAAGAATATTCTTGACCCCCGCGACACCTATGCCGATGTTTCTGAATGGGAAGCAAAGGCAAACGACCTTGCAGACAGATTTATCAAGAACTTCAAGAAATATGAAGGAAACGAGCACGGAAAAGCACTTGTTCCCGCAGGTCCTCAGAAATAATAATTTGAAATGTGCCGCCGAGGTGAAAACTTCGGCGGCTCAGACTGTAGGAAAAGTCGGTTATCCGCAAGTAAAAAGCCTTGAAATCATCGAGATTTCAAGGCTTTTTGCTTGCTTTTACCGAACATGGACTCTACCGTATACAAGGGTAAGAGATGGGCAAACCCATAATGGTTTTTATTGGCTGATTTTCCCTAATACTGTGTAAACTCATTTGCCGATACACAAAGTATTAGCTGCATTTGCTTGCCTACCTTGAGAAAAATCAGCTCGATAAAAACTGTACGCACCTGATATGCACCTCCAAAAGCGTCTAACTTTTGGGGTGCATATTCTTAGAAGAAGTAGCCGAAGGTCTGATGAAAGAAAGACGAGGCAGAGCTTGTAAAGCAAGCGGAATGACAAAAGGTCGCCCACCTAAACTTGATAAGAAAGTTGAAGAAGATTTAATTGCTGAAAATCAACGCCTCAGGATGGAGATAGACTACTTAAAAAACTGAGTGCCTTAGTTCTTGCAAAAGAGCGAAAGAACGGCAAAAAGCGTTAATTATGCCGAACGGCATGCACGGTGGTGTGAGAGGGCGATTAAATTCGCCCTACTCGATTAATAAAATCCAGCATAAACAGAATAAAAATACACAAAATTATGCTTGACTTTTTCATGGTTTTATGATATATTATAACATATATTATTAAAAGGAGTGGACACTATGAAAAAATTCAGCAGAATTATTTCGGCAGTTCTTGCGCTTTCGATAGCTGTTTCGCTTTGTGCGTGCGGCTCGTCAAAAAGCGGTAAGAAGAAGGCGGGTATCATCGCAGACGACCCCGACAAGCATGTGGAACTGGTTTGGTACATAAGGTCCTCGGAGCCGACAGGCTTTAAAGAAGTTATGGAAAAGGCTAACGAATATGTTGAGGAAAAGCTCAACGCAAGCCTCGATATTCAGTGCATCGAACCCGGTGACTATGATTCTAAAGTTCAGCTTGCTCTCGCATCTGACGAGGCGGTTGATATTATCTGGACATCAAACTGGGCAAATAAGTACGAACCTAATGTAACAAAGGGCGCATATTTGCAGCTTGACGATTATCTGGAACTCCCCGAGCTTGCTTCGCTTAAAGCACGCTATAAAGAGGGTATCTGGAAAGCCGCATCAATCGGCGGCAAAATTTATGGTGTTCCGGTTGAACAGGTGCTTTATAACCAGGGTGGCGCAACGCTGATTAAGGATATGTCCGAGAAGTACGGTCTTGTTGATCAGATTTATGCCGCTTCTTCAATGGAAGACCTTGAGGAAATCTTTGATGTTGTAAGAGCCGGCGAACCCTCCGACTTTTCAATCACCTGCACAAATGCAAACTACTTTATCGAACACGGCGAACGTTCGACAACCGTAGGTAATTATAATGTAATTAATGATAAGGTTGTTGATAATTATGACGAAATCCTTGAAATAGCCAAAA
>JAXGBA010000035.1:0-3446 GCA_034186235.1 Clostridia bacterium
CTCATCTTATTTATGAAAAAAGTTGTTCGAGACAGAAAGATACCATTTGAAATTACGGCCGATCCTTTGGCGGCTGAAAAAAACCGTGGAATTTAAAATCAGACGATGACGAGTAAATTTGTTCATAAAATATTAAAATCGAGAGTTCCCAATCCGGGAACTCTCGCAGTTTTTTTAATAAGCTTTTGCCCAGTAAACCAGCTTTTTCGCGGGCTTTCCGCAGCAAACGCACTTATCTGAGATTGTTTCCTGTTCAAACGGCATGCAGCGTGAGGTTGCGGCGGTCTGCGCTTTGATTTCGTCTTCACATTCGCGGTTTCCGCACCACATAGCCTTTACAAAACCGCCTTTTTCTTCAAGAACCTTCTTGAACTCATCGAAATCCTTTGCCGTATTGGTTCTTGCATTGAGGTTTTCAAGAGCCTTATTGTACATATTCTGATGAATTGCTTCGAGAGTTTCTCCGATTTTTTCGGGAAGCTCATCGAGAGAAACGAAAATCTTTTCTCTCGTGTCGCGTCTTACGATAACGGCAGAATTGTTTTCGATGTCTCTCGGTCCGATTTCAATGCGAATCGGAACACCCTTCATTTCATATTCGCTGAACTTCCAGCCCGGGTTTTTATCCGATGTATCGATTTCCGTGCGGTATGTCTTTTTAAGAATATTATAAATCTCGTCCGCCTTTTCGCTTACGCCCGGCTTATGAGCCGCAATCGGTATAACAACAACCTGAATCGGGGCGATTTTCGGCGGAAGCATGAGGCCGCTGTCGTCGCCGTGAACCATTATAACCGCACCTATCATTCTTGTGGTTGAGCCCCATGATGTCTGGTGCACATACTGAAGCTTGTTTTCTTTGTCGGTGTACTGTATTCCGAACGCTTTTGCAAATCCATCACCGAAGTTATGCGATGTTCCGGACTGCAGTGCCTTTCCGTCATGCATGAGGCTTTCGATTGTGTATGTAGCTTCTGCGCCGGCGAATTTTTCCTTTTCGGTTTTCTGCCCCTTTACTACCGGGATTGCAAGGGCGTCTTTGAAGAAATCAGCATAAACATTAAGCATTTTGATTGTTTCTTCCTGGGCTTCCTCTGCCGTTGCGTGAGCGGTGTGCCCTTCCTGCCACAAAAATTCTGCGGTGCGCAGGAACGGACGGGTTGTTTTTTCGCATCTCATAACGGAACACCACTGGTTACAAAGCTTTGGTAAATCTCTGTACGAGCTGATTACCTTTTTATAATGATCGCAGAAGAGCGTTTCGGAGGTCGGCCTTATGCAGAGGCGTTCCGTAAGCTTTTCGTTGCCGTAATGAGTAACCCATGCTACTTCGGGCGCAAAGCCTTCAACATGGTCTTTTTCCTTTTGGAGAAGCGATTCCGGAATAAACATGGGCATATACACATTTTTGTGGCCGGTTTCTTTAATCATGTCGTCCATAATGCTCTGCATATTCTCCCAGATTGCATAGCCGTAAGGTCTTAAAACCATACAGCCCTTAATCGAAGCATATTCTATAAGCTCCGCTTTTTTTACTATGTCGGTATACCAGCGGGCGAAATCTTCGTCCATAGAGGTGATTTCCTCAACCATTTTCTTGTTGTCTGCCATTTTTGACACAACTCCTATCTTTTTATTTCATTCCATTTGTGAATGTGAAGCTCCCCGAAGTTCTGAAGCTTGGGGAAACCTTTTTGCCTTAAATATTCGTAAGCCACGATTGCCACCGAGTTTGATAAATTAAGCGACCTTGCGTCATCAATCATAGGTATTCTTATGCATCGCTGCTCGTTTTTTATAAGAATTTCTTCGTCAATCCCTTTCGTTTCCTTCCCGAAAACAAGAAATGCGCCGTCGGGGTAGGCAACATCTGAATAAACATGCCGCCCCTTCGTTGTCGCGAAGAAAAATTCGCAGTTTTTATTCTTTTCAAAAAATTCCGTCGTGTTTTCGTAGTATGTAATATCAAGAAGATGCCAGTAATCAAGCCCTGCACGCTTTAACTTTCTGTCATCAATCCTGAATCCGAATGGCTTTACAAGATGAAGCCTTGCACCGGTTGCGGCGCAGGTTCTTGCAATATTGCCGGTGTTCTGCGGAATTTCAGGTTCCAAAAGCACAATATTAAGCTGCACCTTTTATCACCTTTTTCTTGCGGCGATGAACATATCTATGCGGTTCAGCGCCTCATTGATTTTGTCCGTGGAATACGCATACGAACAGCGGACAAAGCCCTCGCCCGAGCTGCCGAATGCCGAACCGGGCACAACCGCCAGCTTTTGCTCGTTTAGAAGCGCAATGCAGAAGTCCGACGAATTCATGCCAAGGCTTTTAATGCACGGGAACACATAAAAGGCGCCCTTCGGCTCAAAACAGTCAAGCCCCATGCTGTTAAATCCTTCATATATAAGGCGGCGGCGGTAGTTGTATTCCGTCCTCATCATTTCGATGTCATTATCACCGTTTCGGAGTGCCTCGATTGCGGCGTGCTGGCTTGTGGTCGGGGTGCACATGATTGCGTACTGATGGATTTTCGTTATCGCTTTGATAAGCTCCGGTGCGCCGCACACATAGCCGAGCCTCCAGCCGGTCATGGCGTATGCTTTTGAAAATCCCGATACGAGAATCGTTCTTTCATACATTGACGGTATCGACGCAATCGAAACATGGTGCGTTCCGTAGGTGAGCTCTGCGTATATTTCGTCTGACAAAACTGCTATATCCGTTCCGTCGAGAACCTCGGCGATTGCTTCCAGATCCCCTTTTGTCATTATTGCGCCGGTAGGATTATTCGGAAACGGCAGTATAAGAAGCTTAGTTTTCGGCGTAATCGCCGCCTTCAGAAGTTCCGGTGTAAGCTTAAAATCGTCCTCGGCACGGGTTACAATCGGAACGGGCGTTCCGCCTGCAAGCGTAGTTATCGGCGCATAGCAGACAAAGCAGGGTTCGGGTATCAGAACCTCATCGCCATGCTCTATAACCGCGCGGATTGTAAGGTCAATTGCTTCGCTGCCGCCGACGGTTATAAGGGTCTGGGTTTTTGGGTCGTATTTAAGACCGAATCTTCGGTAAAGATAACTGCTGATTTCGTTCCTCAGTTCTAAAACGCCCGAATTTGAAGTATAATAAGTATGACCCTTCTGGAGAGAATATATGCCGGCTTCCCTCACATGCCACGGTGTTACAAAATCGGGTTCACCGACGCCGAGGGATATTGCGTCCTTCATTTCGGCTGCTATATCAAAAAATTTTCGTATGCCGGAGGACGGCATATCAGCAACCTTTTTATTTATAAGATTATTAAAGCTGAAATTGCTCATAAGGTTATAACGCTCCTTTCATCGGGCTGCTCCTCTGCGAAAATCGTGCCGTCCATTTTGTACTTTTTAAGAACAAAGTGCGTGGCAGTGCTGATTACATCGTCCATTGGGGCAAGGTGGTTCGCA
>JAXGBA010000036.1:0-9829 GCA_034186235.1 Clostridia bacterium
CCGAATCTGTCCATAGCCTCGGCATAAGTGAGCCTGAGGAAAGGCGTCTTAATATCAATGCCCTTTACCTCTTTGAAAACTCTTTTGAGAAGTTCTTCGTTGAGAGAAATAATATCGTCAATGTCAACAAAAGACATTTCAATATCTATCTGCGTGAATTCCGGCTGACGGTCGGCACGAAGGTCCTCATCACGGAAACACTTTGCAATCTGAAAATACCTGTCCATACCGGAAAGCATAAGCAACTGCTTATAAAGCTGCGGCGACTGCGGAAGTGCAAAGAATTTATTGGGATGGACACGACTCGGAACAAGAAAATCTCTTGCGCCCTCGGGTGTGCTCTTAATAAGAATCGGCGTTTCGATTTCCATAAATCCGTGGGAATCGAAATGGTCCCTTACAATCTTAACAATTTTATGTCTGAGCATAAGATTTTTCTGCATTGCAGGACGCCTTAAATCAAGAAATCTGTACTTCATCTTGACATCATCATTGACATTTATATCATCGTCAATCTCAAACGGCGGCGTTTCTGAGTTGTTGAGAATTCTGAGTTCGTCAACAAGGATTTCAATCTCGCCTGTTTTAAGCTCGGGGTTTATGTTGTGCTCATCACGCTTAACAACCGTACCCGAAACGGCAATAACAAATTCTCCTCTTACGGATTCCGCCTTGTCAAAAAGAGCCTTGTCGGTATCAGGATTAAAAGCCAGCTGAACGATACCGCTTCTGTCGCGGAGCCAAACGAATATTAGGCTGCCGAGGTCACGCCTTCTCTGCACCCATCCCATCACGATAACTCGTCTGCCCTCATCGGAAAGTCTCAAATCACCGCACATATCGGTTCTTTTGAAGTTCTGAATATTTTCCATGGTAATTCTCCTCTATTTAAGAAATTCATCTATTTCATCAAGTTTAATTTCTGATTTTTCACCGGTTTCCATGTTTTTAAGTTCGGCGCTGCCCGACTCGATTTCGCTGTCCCCCAGAACAACGCTGTAACGCACACCGAGTTTATCAGCATATTTCATCTGCGCCTTAACGCTTCTCGAAAGCAAATCCTGTTCGCACGAAAAGCCCTTCTGCCTTAAATCAAAAGCAAGCTTCTGCGCATACTTTTTCGCCTGCTCGCCTATTGAAGCGATATAAATATCGGTTTTCATATCCTTTGGAATATCCTTGTTTTCAAGAACAAGAATAAGCCTTTCGAGCCCAAGACCGAAGCCGATCCCGGATGTTTTCTGCCCTCCGAGTTCTTCCACAAGCCCGTCATACCTTCCGCCGCCGCATACCGTGCCCTGTGCGCCGATCTCGTTAGACACAAACTCAAACACGGTTTTTGTATAATAATCAAGCCCTCTTACTATATGCGTGTCGATTTTATATTCAATACCGAGATTTTCAAGATTTGCCTTTAGACCTTCAAAATGCTCTCTGCACTCATCACAGAGATAATCAAGAATAACCGGAGCACCCTCTGCAATTCCGTGGCAAATCGGTGATTTGCAGTCCAGAATCCTCAAAGGGTTCGTTTCAAGCCTGTCATGGCAGGTGCCGCAAAGTTCTGATTTACGCCCCTCAAAATACTCTCTCAACGCCTTGTTGTATTCATTGCGGCAAACCGGGCATCCGATTGAATTGATGTTAAGCGTAAGATTATCAACCCCGAGTTCACCGAAAAATGTATGAACCATCGAAATAATTTCGGAGTCTATCGTAGGGTCTGAAGCACCGAATGCCTCAACCCCGAACTGATGAAATTCTCTTAGCCTACCTGCCTGCGGCTTTTCATACCTGTAGCATGGGGTTATGTAATAAAGCTTGGTAGGCTGCGGCTGCGCATAGAGATTATTTTCAAGATAAGCGCGCACGGCAGGCGAAGTGCCCTCCGGCTTTAATGTAATGCTTCTGCCGCCTTTGTCGTTGAATGTATACATTTCCTTCTGCACAACATCCGTAGTATCGCCTACTCCGCGTTGAAAAAGCTCGGTGTGTTCAAAAACAGGAGTGCGGATTTCCTTAAATCCGAACCTTCTGCACACATCTGCCGCCTTGCGTTCTATATAGTGCCATTTATACACATTTTCCGGAATGGCATCCTTTGTCCCCTTCGGAGCCTGCATCATTTACAATTCCTCCTTAAAAATCATGTTATTGTCGATATAGTCCCAAATATCTTCTTTTCCAAGACCCGTTTCCGCCGAGAACATGATAACTTTATCTTCGCCCACATCAAGTGCTTCGCAGATGGCAGCCTTGTTTTTGGCTACTGCGGTTTTCCCGAGTTTGTCGGTTTTTGTAGCAATCACCATATAATCAAGCCCGGACGCTTTAATCCAGTCAAACATGGTTATATCTTCTTTTGTAGGATTGTGGCGTGCGTCCACAAGCTGAAAAATCGCTTTAAGCTGCGCACTTTTTGCAAGATATTCGTTAATCATATCCGCCCACTTCTGCCGTTCGTTCCAGGAAACCTTGGCGTAACCGTATCCCGGAAGGTCAACAAAATAAAGAGCATTTTCAATTTTATAAAAATTCAGAGTAGCCGTTTTGCCCGGGCTTGAGCTTGTCCTTGCAAGCTTTTTTCTGTTTACAAGCCTGTTTATAAGAGATGACTTGCCGACATTCGACCGCCCGGCAAAAGCTATCTCCGGCAGCGTCACGTTAGGATACTGCCTGCTGCTTACTGCAGAAATAATCAGCTCTGCATTATTAACATTCATAAATTACCTCACTGTCTGAGTTCCGACAAAGCCTTGCTTTCACTCGGAATATATCTGTAAGTTTCTTTATCCGCAAGTGCTGCGGATAATACATCATCAATCGACTTAACCGGAATAAAGGTCATATCATCCATAACCGACTGCGGTATTTCTTCAAGGTCCTTGCTGTTATCATGCGGAATTATAACGCTTTTAATGCCTATTCTGTAAGCGGCAAGAGCCTTTTCTTTAAGCCCGCCTATGGGCAGAACCTTACCGCGAAGCGTTATTTCACCGGTCATTGCAACCGTATTTTTAACCGGAACACCCGAAAGTGCGGAAACAATAGCGGTTGCCATCGTGATTCCCGCAGAAGGCCCGTCTTTCGGCGTAGCACCCTCGGGAACATGCACATGAATATCCTTTGTTTTATAGAACGAGCCGTCAACGCCAAGCTTTGAAGAATTGGCACGAATGTAGCTGATAGCAGCCTTGGCAGACTCTTTCATCACATCGCCGAGCTGCCCTGTAAGCTCAATTTTTCCGTTTCCGTCCATAACATTGACTTCAACCGGAAGCGTAACACCGCCGACGGATGTCCATGCAAGCCCTGTTGCGGTGCCGATTTCAGGTTTTTCCTCCGCTTTATCGCCGAGATATTTTTTACCGCCGAGAAAATCCAAAAGATTATTCTTTGATACCGTCACGCTTTTATACTCGCCCGACACAATAGCTTTTGCAGCCTTTCTGCAAACATCCGCAACGGAGCGCTCAAGTGAGCGCACACCCGACTCTCTCGTATAATAATTAATTATATCACAAATTGCCTCATCTGT
Organism: Clostridia bacterium; assembly: GCA_034186235.1. Lineage (GTDB taxonomy): Bacteria > Bacillota > Clostridia > HGM11514 > HGM11514 > CAKSKB01. The sequence goes on from JAXGBA010000036.1 coordinate 3,539, forward strand.
AAACCTTAATTGCCGTGCGGTAAGACCGTGATTTTTTCTCTGCTTCGGCACAAGGTATTTTTTGGCAATATTAAACTTTTCGATATCCGTATAACCCGATATTTCAATAACCTCCATACGGTCAAGCAGCGGACGTGACACCGTATCGAGAGTGTTTGCCGTTGTGATAAACATAACATCGGATAAATCAAACGGTATTTCAATATAATGGTCACGAAAAGCACTGTTCTGCTCTTTGTCCAGAACTTCGAGAAGCGCTGCGGACGGGTCGCCCTTAAAATCTGTGCTCATTTTGTCAATCTCGTCAAGCAGCACAAGAGCATTACTGCTGCCCGCAGTTTTAACGGCATTTATGACTCTTCCCGGCATAGCGCCGACATAGGTTTTTCTGTGACCTCTTATTTCCGCCTCATCACGGATACCGCCGAGCGAGATTCTGACAAATTTCCTGTTAAGTGCCCGGGCTATTGAAGAAGCTATAGAGGTTTTCCCAACGCCCGGAGGCCCCACGAGGCACAAAATAGGACTCTTTATATCGGGCGACAGCTCACGCACCGCAAGATGTTCGATAATCCTTTCCTTTACTTTTTCCAATCCGAAATGGTCATTATCAAGAATCTTCTCCGCATTTTCAATATTGGTTGTTTCCGTTGTTTTCTTGTTCCACGGAAGCTCCGAAACTGTATCAAGATATCCTCTGAGCACTGCGGCATCTGCAGAACCCGACTGCATTTTTTTTAGCCTGTCAAGTTCCTTGTTGATTTTCTTCATTGCTCCGTCGGGAAGCCCAAGCTTTTTGAATGTTCTGCGGTATTCCGCAATTTCCTCGGTTGTACCTTCTTCGTCGCCGAGCTCAGACTCAATGGCTTTAAGCTGCTCACGTAGATAATAATCTCTCTGGTTCTTATCCATCTGCCCTTTAACCATGGAAGAAATTCTTTGTTCGATTTTCAGAATATCAATTTCCTTCGTAAGAACAGACGCAAGAATTATAAGCCTTTTGCAGGGGTCGGTTTCGGCAAGCATATCTTGTTTTCGCTCAAACTCTATAAGCACATTTGAAGCGATAACATCGGCGAGCCTGTCCAAATCCCTTATGCCGGAAACGGAAGCAATTGTTTCGCCGGAAATTTTCCCCGAAGCCCTTGCATATCCATCGAATATTTCAAGAACTTTTCGGCGCAGCGCCTCATTCTCATCTGAAGAAAAGGCAAGTTCGGAATATTTCAGAGTGCTGACGCTCACGGAAATATACGGCGAAGATGTAATCTCCAGTTCTATATTTCCCCTCTCTATACCCTCAACCAGAACCCTAACCGAATCTCCGGGGAGCTTCAGCATCTGCTTAATTCTGGCAACCGTTCCGACGCTATAAACATCGGAAACGGAAGGAACTTCAATTTCGGGATTTTTCTGAGCCGAAAGAAAAATCAGCTGACCGTTTGCCATTGCATTCTCAAGAGCGAGAATTGATTTTTTTCTGATAACATCAAAATGTATCAGCATATATGGGAATACCACAAGCCCTCTGAGAGGAACAAGCGGCAAAATTTTATTGTCGGTTAAATTCAATTGTCATCTTCCTTTCATACCTATCTTATTATTATATATGTTTTTTTACTTTTTTTCAACCTTATACTTAAAATTTTTTTAATTTTTTTTAATTTTTATGCTAATATGGGCTAAATAATTGACTATTCGGGGCAATTATGGTATACTTAATGTAATATTTCATACGGAAGTGATAAATAATGCCTATAAGAATACCGGAAAATATACCGGCATCAAAACAGCTGAAAAAAGAAAATGTGTTTGTAATGAACAGCAAAAGAGCAACCCGCCAGGATATAAGGCCGCTGAAAATTGTTATACTCAATCTTATGCCCACAAAGATAACAACCGAAACACAGCTTTTAAGGCTGCTCAGTAATTCTCCGCTCCAGGTGGAAATTGACCTTATGAAGGTGTCGACCCATATTTCAAAGAACACCCCCGAAGAGCATCTTTTGAAATTCTATCATACATTTGATTATTATAAAGAGGAAAAATTTGACGGCATGATTATAACCGGTGCGCCGGTTGAAACAATGGCGTTTGAAGAAGTGGATTATTGGGATGAACTCTGCGAAATCATGGAATGGTCAAAAACCAATGTTACATCGACATTTCATATTTGCTGGGGCGCACAGGCAGGGCTTTACTATCATTTCGGAATCGAAAAGAACTTGCTTGATAAGAAAATGTTCGGAATATTCGACCATAAAGTGTTAAACAAGCGTTCAAGGCTTCTGCGCGGATTTGACGATGTTTTCCCTGCGCCACACTCAAGGCATACCGGAATTGATGAAGGCGCCGTCCGGGAAGATCCTTCGCTTGAAATAATGGCAGAATCCGGCATTGCCGGACCGTATATTATAGCGACAAAGTCAAGAAAGCAGATATTCGTAACCGGTCACAGTGAGTACGACCCTCTTACGCTGGCCGAGGAATATTTCCGGGATTTGGATAAGGGACTTGAAATTGAGGTACCGCACAATTATTTTCCGGATGACAACCCGAAAAAAAAGCCCGTTGTTTCGTGGCGGTCACATGCAAACCTCCTTTACTCCAACTGGCTGAACTATTATGTATATCAGACAACGCCTTATGATATAAGCAAAATCAAATAATACTGTTTTTTACCAGGTATAAATACCAGAATACTGCAAAGGATATAAGTATAAGCATAAAAATCAAATATCTTTTCTTCAAAAAAGCACCCCCTATCGTCATATGACGAAGGGGGTGTGTTTATTACTATAATCTTTTTATAATTTTTTCCTGAATGAAGGAAAGTGTAGCTGCCTCGGTTTCCGAATCAATACCGAGATCCTCATCGGAGATGACAATAAGCTCATTTTCGGCATCCCAGAAAACAGTCTTGCCGAAAGCTTCTGAGATGACTCTTACGGGAACCATCGTCCTGTCATACATAACCTGTGCAGGAACATCAAGCTCAAGCGCTTTACCGTCAACTGTGTAAGCTTTTTCGTTAAGGGTCATAACTATCTGCTTTCCGCCGAGGTCGATTGTGATTTTCTTTGTGTCGTTATCCCACTTCACATCCGCACCGAAGCTTTCTGCCACAAATCTTACCGGAACAAGCGTTCTGGAATCAACGATTGTAGGCGCAACATTGTAATCCTCGGGGTCAATCTGTGATTTTAAGCCTTTAACATAAGAATACTCACAGTCAACGCGGAGAACCACAGAATTTGAAATTATAAAATCAAAGTTGTTCACGGGTGTTGCAGCGCTTTTGAGAACAACATTGCCCTTTGAATCCTTTACGGAAACTAAATAATATCCGCCGACCTCGTCAGCAGCAACGGTATGTGTTTCGCCCGTACCTACAGACTTTTCATATTCGCCTGCAGGAACATACTTGGAACCGAACTCTTCCTTAGCGGCAGCTTCGGTTTCGTTAAGCTTGCCGGATTCCTCGCTGTTGAAGAACCATTCATAAGTGTATTTTTCTTCAACGTCAGAGCCGAAAGAAGCGTTTATTGTGCTAACCGTATATTTCTCGCCGGCGTTGGCTTTTCCCGTAAGCTTAAGAGCTGCCGGAACAGCCGGAATCGCATCGCCGTCAAATGCTTCAACTTCCGAACCCTTTGTTTCGTAAAGAGTGAAGTAATTGACCTCTGTTATAGCGTCTTCTTCACTGTCAAAGCAGTTAAGAACGCAAACACCGTCAACAAACATAAAGATGTTAACTCCGCCGTTCACATTAACCGCACCTGCGCTGATGTTTGCGGCAGTTTTATCTTTAACAAAGTCATTTTTGATAACCGCAAGGAATTTCTGACCGCTCTTGCCCCATCTCTGAAGCTCAATCTGGTCATGCTTGATTACAACAAGGTATCCTCTTCCGCCGCTCCAGACAGGCGATGAATACGAGGAGGCGTTGAGTACAAATCCTCCCCATGCACTGCCTTCTGCGAAATCAAATGTCTGTTTGTACTGAACAAGCTTATTTGCGTAATTATCATTCTTATAAGCTATGTACATAGTGCCTTCGTTGTTGTTAATAAGCTTACCGCCTTCAAAAGTAATTTCCTTACCGGAATCAACGCCCCAGTTATCCTTATCGGAAATAAAATCGCCGAGGTTAGCGGTTTCAACTTTTATTGCGTCAACCGTTTCGGGAGCTGTTTCGTCAGCATTATCTTCCGCTGTTGTATCGGTTTCGTCTGCTTTTTCATCGGTTGAATCAGCTACTTTGGTTTCATCGGCATTTCCGTCGGTGACCGCCGCAGTTTCATCCTGTGCAGCCGTTACAACCGCAGTATCTTCCCCTGTTTTTTCAGCTTCGTCCGCAAAAACCGCTGCCGAAGAAGCCGCAACAGTCATCGCAATAACCAATGTGATGAGTTTTTTTGCATTTTTCATTTTGTGCATTCTCCTTTAATAAAATTATGCAACAATTATATCATTTTTCTGCGAAAAAATCAATAGTTTTTCACAAAAAACATTGTAATTTTAATCAATATATGATATAATAATCGTGCTACAGCTTTTCAAATTTTAGAAACACAATTTAATACAATACAAATTCATTTCATAAGAGGTGCGCTTAATATATCAAAAAAGCGTATACTCTTGTTTCGTCATACTCTTATGCAATGAATGTATTTGTGTTATGATTTGAAAAGTGTGTAGCAATCTTAGAGACAGAGTCATACGCTTTTTGGTGCGTAGCTCTGCCATCTTTGGTTGACTACGCACTTTTTATTTGCTATTTTAAAAATGTCGAAAGGAGGGAAAATTCTTTTCATTCGTCAAATATAAAGTGCAAATTTATTTTTTACGAAAGGAAGATTTGATTATGAAGAATATGACGATTGGCGCAAGGAACGGAGAACTGTTTACAATGACTGGGACACCTTTGAAAGTTATCATCCAACGGTAATGTCCTATATAAAATGTCAGTGTCAAGAGCGAAAACAAAATGTTATTGTAAGGTTAATAGGCAAAGATAACTTAAATGTACCGCTTATTATCTATGGCATAGCTTTATTAATTATATTTTTGAATTTTTGGCTCTCTAAGCATTCAATTACTGTTACAGATTCAAAAATATACGGAACAGGCAACTTTCGCAAAAAGTTTTCTGTGCCGTTAGACAAAATATCAACAGTAGGCACAAGTCTGTTCAATGGACTTGACATCGGGACATCATCAGGCAAAATCAAATGCAAATTGATTAAAAACCGCGATGAAATTCAATCGGAAATAAGCAAAATTCTTATTGAGCGGCAAAAGAATGATGAGGTTAAAAATTCCGGATCAAAAACTCAGGCAAGCGGAGCGGACGAACTCAAAAAATACAAAGAATTACTTGACAGCGGTATAATTACAGCAGCCGAATTTGATGAAAAGAAAAGGCAAATATTAAATCTGTAAGCTACATAAAAACACGCATATCAGAAATGATATGCGTGTTTCACTAAATTACGAAGCTTTTTTGTGCCTGATTTTAGGCTGTTTGCCTTCGGTTATGCAGTCCTCGGTTACCGTGCACTTCTGTATGGTTTCGTCCGAGGGTATTTTGAACATTATGTCAACCATTATTTCTTCCAAAATTGCCCTTAGACCCCTTGCGCCGGTTTTCCTTTCGATAGCCTTGTGCGCAATGGCTTTTAAGGCAGCTTTGTCAATTTCGAGGGTAACGCCGTCAAGTTCAAAAAGTTTTTTATACTGCTTGACAAGCGAGTTTTTCGGTTCGGTAAGAATCTTTACAAGAGCCGCCTCATCAAGTGCATTGAGAGAAACCGAAACGGGCAGTCTGCCGACAAATTCCGGAATAAGCCCGAATTTAATAAGGTCATGCGGCTGCATCTGCTTGAAAACCGTACCGATGTCAAGGTCGTCCTTGCTTCTTACCTCGGCACCGAACCCAAGCTGTTTTTTGCCGGTTCTGTCAGATATTATTTTCTCAAGCCCGTCAAAAGCACCGCCGCATATAAACAGAATGTTTGTTGTGTCAATCTGTATAAGTTCCTGATGCGGGTGCTTTCTGCCGCCCTGCGGCGGTACCGAGGCAACAGTACCTTCCAATATTTTAAGAAGCGCCTGCTGGACGCCCTCACCGCTTACATCCCTTGTGATTGAAGGATTCTCGGTTTTTCTTGAAATCTTATCTATTTCATCGATATAAACTATACCCTTTTGGGCATATTCGATATCATAATCAGCTGCCTGGATAAGTTTGAGAAGTATATTTTCAACATCCTCGCCTACATATCCGGC
>JAXGBA010000037.1:0-4634 GCA_034186235.1 Clostridia bacterium
ACAAACAGGGCAACATCTTTCATGGTTTTGCCCTCAACGATAACCATAATATCGTACGCCCCGGACATAAGGTAGAGCGATGAAACCTCCGGATAGTTATAAATTTTTTCCGCAATTGCTTCAAATCCGCCGCCTCTCTGAGGGGTGACCTTAAGCTCAATCAGAGCGGAAACCTTTTCATAATCGGTTTTTTCCCAATTAATAGTTGTTTTATATGAAACGATAATCTTGTTCTTTTCCAGTTCCGCAATGGCGGCGGCGACTTCAGCCTCGGGCTTATCAATCATAACCGCAATTTCCTTTGCGGTAAGCTTGCTGTTGTCGTGCAAAAGTTCAAGAATATTTTTAGTCATTGAGAATTACCTCCGAAAAATAATATATCATTTTAATTATACACTATTTTTTGAAAAATTTCCATAGTAAAATCAATATTTTTTTAAAAAATTGCGGGAAAACTAAAAAAAATCATAAAAGGACGGGATTTTAATGAAAAAAAGAGCATATTTTTACGAAAAAACAAACGCCGCAGCGGCAAAACGCTCGCTCGAGAATGCCGGGATTTCGGATTTTAAAATTGCCGAAGCCAAAAATGTAAGTGTTCCGGATGTAGGAATTGCTCCGAGAAGCGGCAAATCGGTTAAAATATCCGACCCCGGACTTTATAAAAATTTTGTTACGGCATGCGGTTCGGTGATTCTTGTCGATAAACATCCGCTGACCGAAAAAATAGTTGCGGGTCACTGCGGTATTTTTATTGAATAAATTTGCCTGCTTTATTTGGCCGGCATCTGTGGCATAATACTGTTGGGTGATAATATGAAGAAAAAAGCGTTTTTTAAAAGCGAAAGACAGGCAAACGCAGCAAGCAGAAGTCTTAAAAATGCCGGAATTAACGGTTTCAGGCTGGAATACCGTTCGGCTCCGGATACGCTGAATTATGTGTCAAATCATAATCCGGCAGGACTTTACCTTGGGAGCGGAACTGTATATATTCCCGAAATCGGGTTTGTTTCCGGGCGGAATATTCAAACGGATATACCGGGCGGCGCATCATATGCTTCGTTTCTGAATTTTTCCGGCAAGGATAAGGGGATTACCATGGACATTGAATTTACACCCGAAACCGAAGGCATTATCCGTGCGCACGGCGGAGAATTTCTGAATTTTTGAAATGTTCGGGCAGGCGGGTTTGCCTCTTCAATCACAACGGTGTGATTTTCTGTAATTGCTCGGTGATATTCCGAATGACTTTTTGAATTCGCGCGAAAACTGCAGCTGATCTGTATATCCGACCGAATCGGCAATAATCCCGATGGGGTATTCGGTGCCGGAAAGAAGCTTGGCTGCGTAATCCATGCGCTTTTTCTGGCGGTATGCACAGGGGGACATGCCTTCACATTCGTAAAATACATTGCGCAGATAACAGCGGTTGAGATGCAGAGCTTTTGCAATATCTGAGATGCGGAGGCTGCCGCACAGATTTCCTTCTATCATTTGCTTTGTGCGCACTGTATATCGTTCGGCTGCAGTCAGTTTTTCCGAATTGTCCGGTGAATGAAGCTTCATTGCAATCTCGACAAATGCGCCGGATTTCAGCGATTCGCAGCCGGGTCTGTCGGTTGCGTGCATTAATTCGCACAGGCTTTTCAGTTCGCAGGCAAGATTATGCCGAAACACACCATCGTCATCGGAAGCGATTAAGTCAAAAAATTTGTCGGTGTCATCTCCTTCCGTCCGTATCCAATAGTATTCCCACGGATCAGAGCGGTCGGGGAGGTATTTTGCCGCCTGCCCTTTGCGGCAGACGAAACCTTCGCCTGCGCCGAGCCTTCGTCCGTTGAAATATCCGTGGCCGCCGACGACATAATGCACTACGTCGCAGCTGTAGATTGTTCTTACGGCGTCCTTGTCTGCGCGGCATACCTCGTGACGGATATAAGGTATATACATACAACTTCCTCCATAGTATTATTTTACTATATAATTATATCATTTTACACTGGGATATTCAAGAGGTTTGTGCTAAAATGTATTCAAAAAGCAATATTTTGAGTTCGGAGGAGCTGTATTATGCGAAACATATATTCTTTTGATAATGATTGGAGATACCATGCGGAAGTGCCCGGAGAAAGCGTGCACAATGACGGTTACGGTCCTATGTATGTAAGTGCAAAGACCGAGCGTATAAAATGCGGTCCGGGGGCTTATAAACATTTCGATGTTGAAAATTCATGGAATTTTGACGATGAGATTCCGAATGAAAAATGGCAGAATGTAACGCTGCCGCATGATTATATCATAAGGCAGAAGCCTGACCCTAAAAGAGGTTCGCCGACGGGTTTTGTCAACTGTCATAATGCGTGGTACAGAAAGCATTTCAAACTTAGCCCCGAAATGCGCGGAAAGCGTATTACACTATTGTTCGGCGCGGTCAGCGGCAACAGCGCAATATATCTTAACGGCTGTCTGATAAAATACAATCACTGCGCTTATACGCCGATTGAGGCGGATATTACAGATTATGTCCGCTTTGACTGTGAGAATGTTGTGGCAGTTTATATAGACATGAGCCTGATTGAGGGGTGGTGGTACCGCGGTGCCGGAATCTACAGGCATGCAAAGCTCATAGTTACGGACAAGCTTTGCGTTGATCTTTACGGCGATAATGTAAGGCCTGTATTTAACGGCAGCAAATGGAAGCTTGATATTACAACAACCGTGCGGAATGATGAATACGATGATGCGGAGGTAAAGCTGATTCATCATATTTTTGATAGCGCCGGAAATGAGCGTGCGTTGTACGAAACGGTCGGAAACGTCGGTGCGCGAAGTCTTTGCGATATTTCGTTTTCGGGTACTTTCGGTAATCCGAAACTTTGGGATATTGATTCTCCCGTGCTTTATACTCTATTTACCGAAGTTGTGTCGGGCGGCGGGATTCGTGATACATATAAAACAAAATTCGGGTTCAGAACCGCACATTTCGGTTCCGACGGCTTTTGGCTCAACGGCAGGCGCATTAAAATAAAGGGCGTGTGCGCGCACCAGGATTTCGGGCTTACCGGGCTTGCGGTGCCGGATAATATTTTTGATTATAAAATCAAAATGCTTAAGGAAATGGGTGCGAATGGCTACAGAACAGCGCATTATCCGCATCCCGAAGAGATAATGGATGCTCTTGATAAGTATGGTTTTCTTGTTATGGCAGAGGTTCGGCACTTTGATTCCAATGAGGAATCAATGCGTCAGACGGAACTTGCGGTTAAGCGTGACAGAAACCGTCCGTCAGTCATATTGTGGTCTACCGGAAACGAGGAACTGCGCTATCACAATCTTGAACAGGGTATAAACATTCAGCGTGCAATGGCGGCTCATGTGAAAAAGCTTGACCCCTCAAGACCTGTGACTACGGCAGTCGGTAGGCCGGAAAACAGCACGGTTATGCCGTTTGTTGATGTTATAGGTATTAATTATTCCCTTGAGCAGCTTGATAAGTTCCATGAGAAATTTCCGGATAAGGCTGTTTTGTCTACAGAGAACTGTGCAATTAGGAGTTCATTCGGCAATTATACGGGTAATCATCCCGAACTCGGACTTGTCGAAGCGCGGGACTGCGTAAACGAACCGAATCATCCCGGGCGTGAGGAAACCTGGAAATTTATTGCCGAGCGCAGCTGGCTTGCCGGCGGATATCAATGGAGCGCATTTGAATATCGCGGCGAGGCGGCGTTTCCGAGATTAAATTCGATTTCGGGTGCAATTGATCTGTTTTTAAGACCGAAAGACGCTTTTTATCAGAATAAGTCGCATTGGACGGACGAGCCGATGATACATCTGCTTCCGCACTGGGATCACAGAGGGCTTGAGGGTCGTGAAATCAATGTTTGGGCTTATACCAATTGCGACGAGGCAGAACTCTATTTAAACGGAAAGCTTATCGGGAAAAAAACGATTGAAAAATACAGTCATGCGGAGTGGAATGTAAAATATGCACCGGGCGAGCTGAAGGCTGTGGGCTTTATAAATGGTGCGAAAGCCGCAGAAGATGTGATTAATACATCGGGTAAGCCTTATGCGCTGAAGCTGTGCGAGGAAACCAAGCCTATCCATGCAGGAGGAAACGAAATGGCAATCCTCGCATGCACAATAGTTGATGAAAACGGAATTTATGTGCGTGACGCACGGCCGCTTGTTCGGTTCGAAGCGGGAAACGGAGCGGAAATAGAAGCTACGGGTTCTGCAAATTTTGATCAGACTCCTCCGTATTTTGCGGAGAGAAGGATGTATGCAGGGAGAATAACCGTAGGTGTTACTTCCAAAAACCCCGGAAAGGTTACGGTTTATGCATATGCCGACGGGCTTCTTTCGGCGGCGCTTGATATCGAAATACTTGAAAAAAGCAGAGAGGATGAGGTTGTTTCGTGCTCGGTTGCAGGCGATAAGATTGAGGCCGGGCATGTCTGATAGATTTTTCGACAGTCTGAAACACACCGCAGCAGATTGCTGCGGTGTGTCAGACTGTCGAAAAAGTCGGTCAACCGCAAGCAAAAAATCATTAATTTATTTTTAATGGGAAAATTAAAGTGTATTTTTTGTTTTGCAGTTCTTGTTGAAAACAATGAATTTGCATTAGA
>JAXGBA010000038.1:0-9371 GCA_034186235.1 Clostridia bacterium
ATAAAAAGGTTTTCGGGAAGCCCGAAAACCTTTTTTATTTACTTATTATTACTGTTCGCAATCCTCGCAATTGCCATCGCAGCCTTCAAAGTCGAACTCAATCGGCTCGCCGCAATTGGGGCATTTGATAGGCTCGTCCGACATTATCATGTCGCCGTCAACATAAATCTTATCGCCGCATTTTTCGCAGGTGATTTCGTAACAGTCGTCATCATCGAACTCATACTCATCATCGTCGTCATCGTCAAAGTCGTCTTCCATATAAAGATCATCTTCGACTGCGCCGAGGTCTTCGTCAAGCTCGTCCACCAAATCTTCGATATCGGTAATATCGGAGCTGATGTTCTTTATTTCGTCAACAATATCTCCGAGAGCATCAACGATTGCGGTAAGCAGCTTGCCTTCTTTTGTGGAGGTGTCGATATCAAGACCCTCCGCAAGACCTGCAATATAAGAAATCTTTTCACCCAAATCCATAAGATAATCCTCCTTTTATGCTCTTTCCATATACTCGCCAGTACGTGTATCGATTCTGATTTTTTCGCCCGGACCTACAAACAGCGGAACATTTACGATTGCTCCGGTTTCGAGAGTTGCCGGCTTGGAAGCGCCCGTTGCGGTATCGCCCTTAAAGCCGGGTTCGGTATCAGTAATTTCAAGTTCTACAAAGTTCGGCGGTTCGATACCGAAAACGCTGCCCTTATAGAACAGAAGAAGAACTTCTTCATTTTCCTTCACGAACTTGAGAGAATCGCCAACCTGGTCTGCACTCAGGGGAATCTGCTCATAAGATTCAAGGTCCATGAAGTAATAAAGACCGCCGTCCTCATAGAGGTACTGCATGGTTTTTCTGTCGATATGCGCCTTAGGCATTTTTTCTGTGGGGCGGAAGGTTTTTTCAACCACGCCTCCGGTTATTACATTTTTAAGCTTTGTTCTTACAAAAGCTGCTCCCTTACCGGGTTTAACATGCTGAAATTCCACAACCTGAAATACATTTCCGTCAAGCTCGAATGTCACGCCGTTTCTGAATTCGCCTGCTGATATCATTATAAAACCTCCAAATATTCTAAACATAAAGATATATTAATATTTTACTACAAATTACAAAAAATATCAAGTCCATTTTATAATTTTCATATATATATAACTTCTTTTTTGATTTTTTGGCACAAATTTTGGTGAAAATTATCAGTAATAACAATTAAATCTTCTATTCTGACGCCAAATTCTCCTTCAAGATAAATCCCGGGTTCTACCGTAACGGTCATTCCGGGAGCGAAAACGGTATCGGATTTCGGGTTCATCGTGGGCGGCTCATGAATCTGAAGTCCCACACCGTGCCCGAGGGCATGGCCGAAATTATCGCCGAAGCCGGCTTCCTCTATAATATCCCTTGCGATTTTATCGACATCCGCCGCAGCCGCACCCGGCTTCAGTGCCGAAAGCGCCGCCTCCTGTGCACAAAGCACCGTATTATAGACCTCCCTCTGCCGCCTTGAAATATCGCCGACAGCGAAGGTTCTTGTCATATCGGAGCAATACCCTTTATACACGCACCCGAAATCAATCAGCAAAAAATCGCCGCACCGAAGCTTATATTCCCCCGGAGTGCCGTGCACAACGGAGCTGTTTTTGCCGCCGATTGCGATTGTGTCAAAAGAATTGCCCGACGCACCATGCTTTCTCATGCGAAAGTCAAGCTCGGCGGCTATATCGAGTTCCGACACGCCCTCGCCTATAAGCGGCAGCGTTTCAAGCAATGCGTCGGACGCTATATCCGCTGCGGTTTTTATATTTTCAAGCTCTTCCGCCGTTTTGATTATCCTTAAATTCTTTGTAAAATCGCCGTATGACACGAAATTTTCCGCCGTATCAGAATATGAAATGTACTCGGCATAAGAAAGGCTTTCCGGCTCAAACCCGAGAGTTTTCGCCTTTTCCCTTTCCATAATTTCCTTTACTGCCGTGCTGTATTTTCCTTTTACGATAACAATTTCGCAGTCGGGCGACTGAAGATGCGACTGCTCCTTATACCTAAAGTCCGTCAGAAGATATTTTTTATCAGGAAACACTATGCACACCCCGGCGCTACCTGAAAAGCCCGTGATATACCGCACATTTTCAAGCGATGTTATAAGCATTGCATCGATTTTATCAAAATTCATCATAATTCCGCCGCCAAATCTATCGCTTCATAATATCCGTTTATGCCCTTGCCGTAAATCTGACAGCGGCAAACGGGCGCAATTACCGAAATTTTCCTGAAGTCTTCACGCTCATATATATTGGAGATATGCACCTCATATGCCGGCACATCAACCGACGCCACGGCGTCACGAATGGCATAGCTGTAATGTGTATACGCACCGGGGTTTATAATGATTGCGTCCGCATTTTTATACGCCGAATGAATTATATCGACGATTCTTCCCTCATAATTTGACTGAAAGGACTTTATTTCCACGCCCCGTTCTTTCCCGTACGCCTTGATTTTTTCAACCATATCGCTGAGCGTATCCGTGCCGTAAATGCCCTTTTCGCGTATACCTGTCATATTAAGATTTACGCCGTGTATCAGAAACACCTTTTTCATGACAGCTTTTCCTCCATTATTTTTTTCATTACGAGAGCGTCCGCACCTTGGGTTCCGGCAGATTCGCAGATTACCCTCGGGGTCATGCCCCGTTTTGCGATTACTTCCGCAAGCGGCTCAAAGTCCGGTCCGAAAAGCGTATCTTCAAATGTCAGATGCCTTTTTTCGCCCATATGCGTATACTCGATTTTGCTGAAATGAATATGCATACTGTTTGTGCGCTCCGCACCGATTTTATTTTCAAATATTTTAATCGACTCCTCAAATGCCGCAGAATCCACAAGCTTTCCGCCGCTTCTTGCATTGAGATGACCGAAATCCACCGCCGGTAAAAGCGCCTCGTCAACCGAGCACACATTGGCGGTTTCCGTCTCGTCGCCAAGCTGATTGAGCTTGCCCATTGTTTCAATACAAAGGCGCACCGAATCAAGCCCTTCGCTACGCATTGCGGAAAGCGCACGCAAAACGAGAGCCTTTGAAAGCTCAACTCCCTCACGCCTTGTTATCTTACCGGCGGCACCCATATGCACAACAACCCTGTCTGCGCCCATAAGCTTCGCCGCACGCACGGAGGACATTATATAACCTATGCTTTTTTCCTGCTTTTCGGGGTCGGGCGACGCAAGATTTATATAGTACGGAGAATGAACGCTCAGCGCTATGCCGTACTTTTCCGCCTCGGCTTTAAGAACAGCGCAGGCATCATCCGATATTTTTACGCCCCTTCCGCACTCGTATTCGTATGCGTCAAGCCCCATTTTGCTGAGCCATCGGGGCATTTCGAGCGACGACTTGCCGCCGCTTTTGTAAAAGTCTTCCGGATTCCCGCCCGGGCCAAACCTTACATTCATTAAATCACCTTAAAAATTCTCTTTGAGATACCTGCATCCGATGCGGAGTTCCTCGAGGTTTTTACCCACATTCTCGTTCTCGACAATTAAGTATTCCACATTTTTTGCCACCTTAATCAGAGCCTCGAAATCAACCACGCCCGAGCCTGCCGCAACATCTTTGGTCATATCTGTATCTTTAACATGAATTACGCTGATTCTGTCGGCATACTTTTTCGCAATTTCAACGGGGTCTGCGCCGACAAACACCGCATGACCCGTGTCAAGTTCCAGCTGAACCAACTCCGGCGAAGTGTTTTCCATAATCACATCGAGCAAGCACTTATCGCCGAGCTTTTCCGTGAACTCAAACCTATGGTTGTGGTAACCGAAAACAATACCGTCCGCCGCAAGCCTTTTGCCGATTTTATCGAGCCTTTTGCCGTACTCCGCCCATTCTTCCTCCGTTTTGCATTCCGCACCCGGCACGGGAATAAACGCTGTTTTTGCGCCTATTGCTTTGAGATATGAAACCGTTTCGTCATACTCATCTTCAAAAGCCGAAAGCCCGATATGCGCACCGTAAGCGGAAAGACCGTTTGCCGCAAGTTCCGCATTCATTTCTTCGGGGGTAAGACCCTTGAAGCCCGCAAATTCCACGCCGTCAAAGCCCAGAACATCAGCCGCTTTGAGTGCCGTTTTTATACCCCTTCCGTTCATTATATCGTGTATCGAATAAAGCTGTAATCCTACTTTCATAAAAAAATCTCCTCAATTTGCTTTTTTCTGTAATTATACCACTTATTGAATGTGTTGTCAATGCACTTTTCCGCAAAACGCCGATACTTTTTCACACCGCCGTATTTTTTTCATATTATATATATGAAGGAGGGGACTGAATGAAAAAGGTTTTGGTTCTGGGAAATTCCGAAAAGCAAAGGGCGATTGCGGAATATCTCGGAAAGGAATTCAGCGTTATGCATTTTGAAAAGGCGGTTCCGAAAGAGGCGCTTGAGATTTCGGATGCGGTAATTCTGCCGCTTCCGGCAAATGACGGCGAAAAGATAAGCGGCAGCGAAATAAAAATCGGCGATATATTCACGGGCGGAGAAAAAATCTATATCGGCGGAAAATTCGGCGCCGCATTTGACCCGTACCGAAAAAGCAATCTGCTGATTGATTACGCCCTCCGTGACGATTTTGCCGAAAAGAACGCTCAGCCCACCGCCGAGGCGGCGATAATGCTTGCAATGCAGCAAAATCCCTTCACGATAAGCGGTTCAAAATGCGTAATATCAGGCTGCGGACGAATCGGAAAGGCGCTGCTGAAACTCCTTACGGCGTTCGGAGCAGATGTGTTTGTTCTTGCAAGAAGCGCTGAGGCGAGGCAGTTTGCCGCAAAGCACGGCGCTGCTGCATTTCCGTTTGAGGAAGCCGAAAAAATCGGAAAAGCCGACACGGTATTTAACACCGTTCCGCATTGCGTTCTTAACGAAAAGGAACTTAAATCGCTTGCGCCGAGGCTCGTTCTTGACCTTGCTTCCGCTCCGGGCGGATGCGATTTTGCTGCCGCAGAGGCGCTCGGCATAAATGCGACGAACGCCCTTGCGCTCCCTGGAAAGCACTTTCCGGAAACCGCAGCTGCAGTCGCCGCGGAAACCATACTTTCAATATTAAACTAATTCAGAAACGGAGATATACTTAATGAATACTGAACTCAAATCTTTAATACCGGGCTTTGCCATGACGGGGTCATACTGCACCTTTAAGAAGGTTATTCCCGAAATCAGAAAGCTTTGCGATTCGGGATTTAAAATAATTCCGTTCATGTCCGAAAATGTTTACTCCACCGACACAAGATTCGGCAAGGCGCAGGACTTTATAGCCGAAGTTGAGGACATAACGGGCGAAAAAATCATTCATACGATAGAAGGCAGCGAGCCGGTCGGCCCGAAAAACATTCTCGATGCCCTTATCATCGCTCCCTGCACCGGAAACACACTTGCAAAAATTGCCGCCGGCATAACCGACACCGCCGTAACCATGGCGGCAAAGGCGACCCTCAGAAATCATAATCCGCTGATTATTGCCGTTTCCACAAACGACGGACTGGGCGCAAACGCCAAAAATATCGGCTTGCTGCTAAACACCGAAAATGTTTATTTTGTACCGTTTTGCCAGGACGCTCCGGAGAAAAAGCCCGAATCGCTTGTGGCGCACATGAATCTTATCGGCGAAACCCTCAAAGAGGCGGCAGAAGGCAGACAAATTCAGCCGGTGATAATGTCATGAACCTCGCAGATTACAGAGTAATCAGCATACGCTCTGAACAGCCGAAAGAGGTTCTGGATTACGGCGTTATCATGAGCGGCGCCCCCTTGGAATGGGGAGAAACCATGGGCTCGGGGATAAGGGTCGGCGTTATCGACACCGGTGCGGACCTCAAGCACGAGGACCTCGCCGCCGGGATTATGGATGCGGTGAGTTTTGTCCCCAATGTCCGCTCGCCCCAGGACGACAACGGCCACGGAACCCATGTATGCGGCATAATCGGCGCAAGGCGCAACGGCAGGGGCGTTGTCGGGGTTGCTCCGGAATGTGAACTTTATGTCGCCAAGGCATTCGACAAAGACGGCAACAGCTGCTTCCCGGCGGTCATGAAAAGTATCGACTGGCTAATAAAAAAACGCGTGCATATCATAAACATGTCGTTTTCATCGCAGACCGGCTCGCCCTCATACGAATCCATTCTCCAGCGTGCGCACGACCACGGCATTACCCTCGTCTGCGCCGCCGGAAACGATGGCAAAAAAGGCAGAAGCACCATCGGCTACCCCGGCAAATTCTCGCAGACCATAACCGTTACGGCGGTGGACATCAACAAAAAAACTCCGGATTTCAGCTCGTTCGGATATGAGTCGGAACTGTGCGCAGCAGGGGTTAACATCTACTCGACTTACACCGGCAATTCCTACGCAAGCCTCAGCGGAACATCGATGGCGTCCCCAATCATAACGGGCGCCGCGGCGCTTCTGGACGCAAAAGGCATGAGGCGCTACCGCCGCCACCTCACCCCCGATGAAATCAGATTTTGCCTGCACATGTACACCGAGGACATCAGCCGAAAAGGTTGGGATAAAAACTACGGTTTCGGGCTTTTCAGCTTCGGAAGGCTCGACAAAAACGAATATATTAATCTTCCGAAATAAAAAACAGGCACCGAACGCAAAAAACTATCGGTGCCTGTTTTAACTTCCTAAAACTTTGAATAAACCGTCTTTGAGCTTACGCCGTCAATTCCGCCGAGCTTCCCGGAAAGCGCACTCACGGTATCCTGCGGAGCGTCAACCGCCACGCTTATAATATTGACCGATTTTTCATGGTACGGCAGCCCCATTCTTCCTATTATAATATCCGAATAATCATGAAGCACACGGTTAACATCTGCCGCCGCCTCGATTTTTTCTACGATAATACCGATAATCGCAACTCTTGTTTCCATGGAAAAACCTCCTTATATTATATATATTCATTATACTTCCCATAAATTTTTTTGTCAAGCCTTGAAATAAAATTAATTTAGTATTATAATATATATGAGGTGGTTTTATGATACCGTATAAGCTTGTAAGGGGCGACCGCAAAACTATCGGGATATATGTGCTCTCGGGCGGAAAGGTCGAAGTGCGTGCTCCCAGGCACACCGCAATCGGATATATAAATGACTTTGTTGAAAAAAGAAAGCTCTGGATTGAGCAGAAAATCAACGAGCTTGAAAAGAAAAAACGAATTATCGTACCCGAAATGCAGGTGTTTATATTCGGCACGCCGTACATCATAAAAATCGGAAAAACAAGGATTGAAAACAGCACGCTTTATGTCCGTGAGGGGCTTGTCAAAGAGGACGCCGAAAAGCTCATGCGTGAACTCGCACGAAGAATTATAACCGAACGCACAAAGCAGATTTCCGTTGATACGGGAATTGTGCCCAAAAGCGTTAAAATCACACGCGCGAAAACAAGGTGGGGGTCATGCAGCTCGGACGGCAGAATCAACATAAACTGGCGCTTGATTATGGGCGACGCAGAACTTGCGGACTATGTAATCGTGCACGAGCTTTGCCACATAAAGCAGCACAACCACAGCAAAGAATTCTGGACAGAGGTCGAAAAGATACTTCCCGAATACAAAAAAATAAGGGAAAAACTCAAGGCGTTTGAAATCAGAATCACCGAGGAGGGTTGGATGTGACGCTTGGCGAAATTATCGGAGAAAGCAAAAACATAGTATTTTTCGGCGGCGCCGGGGTTTCAACGGAGTCGGGCATTCCGGATTTTCGCTCAGAGGATGGGCTTTACAGTCTGAAATACGATGTTCCGCCGGAGGAAATTCTGTCGCACACATATTTTATGCGGCACACGGATAAATTCTACGATTTTTACCGTGACAAAATGATTTTTCTTTCCGCAAAGCCGAACAAGGCGCATTATAAGCTTGCGCAGCTTGAAAAAGAAGGCAGGCTTTCGGCGGTTATAACGCAGAATATTGACGGTCTGCACACCGCCGCAGGAAGCAAATGCGTGTATGAGCTTCACGGCTCGGTTCACAGAAACATCTGCCAAAACTGCGGCAAGGTTTTCAGTGCGGAATATATTATGTCGACCGCCGGAGTACCGCACTGCGAATGCGGAGGGCTTATAAAACCGGATGTCGTTCTCTACGAAGAACCGCTTGACGAAAAGACCGTCACCGGGGCAATAAACGCAATATCACGTGCCGACACCCTGATTGTCGCCGGCACTTCGCTGACTGTCTACCCTGCCGCAGGATTTGTGGGGAACTTTGGCGGCAAACACCTTGTGCTTATAAACAAAAGCCCCACGCCGCTTGACAGCAAGGCGGACCTTTGCATTAAGGGCAAGGTTGGCGATGTACTTGATAATATTTAAAAAGGCAGCAGCAAAACAGAAATATTTTGCTGCTTATTTTTTGCAAAAAATTACCCCGAATCATACTTTGGTATGCTGACAAAAATTTCTTTATATGATATAATTGTTAAGAGATAGGCTAAGCCCCAACCCTTAATGGTTTTTATCGGCCCGGCATACGATGAGGCTTACAGCATGGGTAAAAATGCCTGAAAACCCCTTGACTTTTTTTCGCACTTGTGATATACTTTGATGTAGTAATCAATACGAGGTGATTCGATGTCAAGAACTAAGCTTTCAGACAGAAAACTCCCTTCTTACACAAAAGGCGAGGAAATTTTCAATATGGTATCGCATATCGTGGGCGGTGCGCTTGGCATTGCGGTTGTCCCTCTTTGCGTATGCATGGCGGCGGCGCACGGCAATGTTT
Source organism: Clostridia bacterium (assembly GCA_034186235.1). Taxonomy (GTDB): domain Bacteria; phylum Bacillota; class Clostridia; order HGM11514; family HGM11514; genus CAKSKB01. The sequence continues at coordinate 8,785 of JAXGBA010000038.1, forward strand.
TCGGGATTGTCAGCGGTGCGATATACGGTTTTACACTGATTGTGCTTTACACAATGTCAAGCATATACCACGGCTTAAAGCCGAAAACCACGGCGAAAAAGGTGTTTCAGATAATCGACCACTGCTCGATTTTTCTGCTCATCGCGGGCACATACACCCCGATAACCCTCGTTACCCTGCGAGAATACAATGCGGCGCTTGGGTGGAGTATGTTCGGGCTTGTGTGGGCTGCGGCGGCGGTCGGGATAACGCTCAACGCAATCGACCTAAAAAGCTTCAAGCGGTTTTCGATGATTTGCTACCTTGCGATGGGCTGGTGCATAGTCGCCGCAATAAAGCCTATGATTTTGGCGTGCGGTATCGGCGGCATGACATTTCTCGTAACCGGAGGAATTCTATACACAATAGGCGCAGTTTTATATGCTCTCGGCAAAAAACACGCTTATGTTCATTCGGTGTTCCATGTATTTGTGGTTTTCGGAAGTATTCTGCACTTTTTTTGCATTTTGTTTTATATAATGTAAAAAAAGTCTTGACAAATCCGCCCGGATAGTGTATAATTAATATCGTTCATGCAGGAGTGGTGG
>JAXGBA010000039.1:0-23042 GCA_034186235.1 Clostridia bacterium
GTTCAGTTTCACCCCGAGGTTCAGCATACGAAAAACGGCAAAAAGATGATAAAAAACTTTTTGTTTAAGGTGTGCGGCGCAAAGGGCGATTATAATATGGATGATTATATTGAGCGGCAGATTAAGCTCGTGCGTGAGCAGGTCGGGGATGAAAAGGTTATCCTCGGGCTTTCGGGCGGGGTTGATTCCTCCGTCTGTGCGGCGCTTCTTGACAGAGCAATCGGGAATCAGCTTATCTGCATTTTTGTCGACCATGGCTGTATGAGAAAAAATGAGGGCGATGAAATCGAGGCCGCTTTTAAGAACAGGGATTTGCAGTTTATAAGGGTTGACGCCGAAAAAAGGTTCCTTTCAAAGCTTGCCGGCGTTTCCGAGCCGGAAAAGAAACGTAAAATAATCGGTAAGGAATTTGTCGAGGTGTTTCAGGACGAGGCGAAGAAATTCGGCAAGGTGAAGTTCTTGGCGCAGGGCACAATTTACCCTGATGTTATCGAGTCGGGAGCGAATAACTCGGCAAATATAAAGAGTCACCATAATGTCGGCGGACTTCCTGAGGATATGGATTTCAAAGAGCTTGTTGAGCCACTGAGAGGACTTTTTAAAGATGAGGTCAGGATTTTGGGCAAAAAACTCGACCTTCCGCCGGCTCTTGTGAATCGTCAGCCATTCCCCGGCCCCGGTCTTGCCATAAGGGTTATCGGCGAAATCACTAAGGAAAAGCTCGATTTGCTGCGTGAGGTTGATGCGATTTTCAGAGAGGAAATCGAAAACTCGAGAGTAAAGGCAAATCAGTATTTTGCAGTGCTTACAAACCTCCGCTCCGTAGGAGTTGTCGGTGATTTCAGAACCTATGACTATACCGTAGCGCTGCGCGCGGTTACAACCTCCGATTTTATGACGGCGGAATATACCAAAATTCCTCATAAATTGCTGGATAAAATTTCGGTCAGAATTACAAATGAAGTCCGCGGCATTAACCGTGTTGTCTACGATATTACCGGTAAACCTCCGGCTACTATTGAGTGGGAGTAATAAAAAAATCCCCGGAAACTGCGTTATAATGCGGTTTTCGGGGATTTTATTTTGAAATTGATAACAGGATGATAACATTTGTTATTTTTCAGTATTGTTTTTCAGTTTCTTATATTCTTCATGTAAGCGTTCAGCTTTAATACGAGGATAACTGTAACGCCACATATCATATTCTTCCTTTGTTATTTCACCTGATTTAAGTTTTTTGAATTCGCTGTTCCATGAACTGAGCATTTTGCTTACAGTTCTTGTGGCAGCGTTTTTGTTTTCTACGGACAAGTGCACTTGTCCGTCAACTTCATTAGGAACAATGCCGTATTCATCTTCTAAGCAAAAAAGTGCGTGCATAACAGCATCGTAATTTTCTAAATTAGGATCGGAAATTGCGTATACGCTTACCCCCAAAGCACCGGCAATTTTCTCAAGCTGCTTTTCGGACGGTGTACGGTTTCCGAGTTCATAATTGCGGATTGCTGGCTCACTTAAACCGGATTTTTGTGCAAGCTCTTTTTGAGATAGGCCAAAAGCTGTGCGGAACCGCTTAATCTTTTTCCCTACTTCCATAGTGGTGTACCTCCAAATATCTGTTATCAAAAATAATCTTTACATACAGTATAACACAAACCGTTCAAAAATGAAATGGTTTTTTATAATTTTGTGAAAAATATAAAAAATGTGAATTTTCTGTGAACACAAACAAAAGGTATTGACAGTTCGTAAATGAACTGATATAATACAAATATACAGTTCGTTACTGAACTGTATAAATTTCTTGGAAAGGAGGAAACAGCTATGAACAAACAGTTAATGATTTCCGCTGATGAAGTGGCAGAAACTTTAGGTGTCTCAATGTCTTACGCTTACAAGGTTGTTCGGCTTTTGAATAAAGAACTGGAAGCCAAAGGCTTTATAACAGTCGCAGGCAGAGTGAGCAGAAGATACTTTGAGGAAAAATTTTACGGTTCGGAAGGAGTGTTTAACAATGTCGGTGCATAAGGACAAAAAGACAGGAAAATGGTATGTATCATGCCGATATGATAATTGGGATGGTGCAAGAAAACAAAAAATGAAGCGAGGTTTTGAAACCAAGCGGGAAGCACAGGCGTGGGAGCGTGAGTTTTTACAAATAAAAAGCTCAAATCTTGATATGACATTCGGTTCATTTTTAAATCTATATTATGAAGACCGAAAAACGAGAATTAAGAAAAATACTTTTTTCACAAAATCGCATATCATTGAAAACAAGATACTTCCGTATTTTAAAGACAGAAAAATGTCTGAAATTAAAGCTACGGATATTATCGCGTGGCAGAATACGATTATGGCAGAGCGAGATGCAAACGGTGAGCCGCACTCACCGAGTTATCTCAAGACTATACATAATCAGATAAGTGCTATTTTTAATCACGCTTGTAATTTCTATAATTTACCCGAAAATCCGGCAAGAAAAGCCGGAAATATGGGCAGGGAACAAACGAAAGAAATGATTATATGGACAAAGGAGGAATATCTTAAATTTGCAGATGAGATGATGGATAAGCCGCAGGCATTTTATGCTTTTGAGATTTTATATTGGTGTGGATTAAGAGTCGGTGAGTTGCTGGCACTTACACCCGCAGATTTTGATTTTGAAAAATCAACTCTCAGGGTTAATAAATCATATCAGAGGCTTGAAGGTGAGGATATTATAACCGATCCGAAAACGCCGTGCAGTATCCGCACAATAATAATGCCGGATTTCTTGAAAGAAGAAATCAAAGACTATATCGGTATGTTATATGGAATCGGAGAAAATGACAGAATCTTTGATTTTACAAAAAGTTTCCTGCATCATGAAATGAAACGAGGCTCGGAGGCGGCGGGAGTTAAAAAGTTAACTCTGCACCAATTGAGGCATTCACATGTCAGCTTGCTTATCAATATGGGATTCACTGCTGTAGCAATAGCTAAGCGTGTGGGACATGAAAGTATTGATATAACTTATAGATATGCTCATATGTTCCCAAGTGAACAGACGGAAATGGCTGATAAATTAAACATTGAAAGGTGTGAAAATATTGGAGAAAACGCTTGATAATAAAGGCAGATGGCGGAATGTGATAATATCATTTCGGATGTCGCCGCAGGAACGGGATGACTTGAATGTCAGAGTAAAACTGTCAGGACTTACAAAACAGGACTACATAATCAAACGCCTGTCGGAGCGTGATGTGATAGTTCAGCCAAACACAAGAGTTTACAAGGCTTTAAGGAACCAAATGGCAGATATTTTGACAGAGCTAAGGCGAATAGAAAACGGTGCGAATATTGACAGTGACTTGCTCGACAAAATTCAAATTACAGTCCAAACCTACAACGGATTGGCAGAAAAAGAAAAGTCCTAATGTATCGGGAAATACAAAAGGACTCGGAAAGTGTGGTAAAACACCCTCCCGACAAGGATATTTTACCACACCTCCGGCAATTTTGCAATAGGAGGTGACAAAAAATGAGTAATTTAAAACTGATAAATATGCGTGATGTTGAAGTTGAGCCTATATGCTGGCTTTGGTATCCGTTTATTCCATACGGAAAAGTGACAATTATACAAGGCGATCCCGGTGAGGGCAAAACAACACTTGTGCTACAAATTATTGCACAACTCACTAAAGGCAAAAGTATAATTGATGAAGATGAAAGCCTGCCGATAAATGTAATCTATCAAACGGCAGAGGACGGACTGGCTGATACGATAAAACCTCGATTGTTGGCGGCGAATGCGGATTGCTCAAAAGTGCTTGTGATTGATGACAGTGATACACCGCTTACAATGCAAGATACACGGCTTGAACAGGCAATTATTGAAACTAATGCGAGGCTTGTTGTATTAGATCCGATTCAAGGATTTTTGGGTGCTGATGTGGATATGCACAGGGCGAATGAGATAAGACCGATTATGAAGCATATTGCTGAACTTGCTGAAAAGTATAAGTGTGCAATAATTCTCATAGGTCATATGAACAAATGCAGCGTGGGAAAATCTGCATACAGAGGGTTAGGCTCTATCGATTTTCAGGCAGCGGCAAGAAGTGTACTGATCGTCGGCAGAATCAAGGACGAGCCCGAAATCAGAGTTGTATGTCAGACAAAAAGCTCGCTTGCACCAGAAGCGAAAGCAGTTGCTTTTCGATTGAGTGAAAAAAACGGCTTTGAATGGGTTGGCGAGTATGATGTTTCCGCTGATGATTTGCTTTCCGGAACGGCAAAAGGCACAAAGAAGCAAGCAGCTGTGGATTTTCTTGAAAAATTTCTTGCTGATGGTCAAATGCCGCAGACGGAGATAATGGAGCTTGCAGAGAAAAAGGGCATAGCCGAAAAGACCTTGCGAAATGCCAAAGAGGAATTGGGCGTAAAGTCAAAACGGGTAAATAACCAATGGTATTGGAGTCTTAATTAAAAAGTAAGATGGCAAGATGCCCCTTTCTATACAATAGGGCATCTTGCCACCTTGAAAGGATATGATGTGATATGAAGAAAATACAAATTACGCAAGATTTGTTTGTAAAAATACTAAAATATTTTTACAGCGAGGAATTTGAACTTGTTGATGATGAGTTGTTTGAACTTTACCGGGATATTAAAAAGGGCATTGACCAAAAGCTTGATGCTATTTCAAAGCGGAGTTATTACACTCAATATAAAACAGCGGATACAGACGAGGGAAAGGAGCAAGCGAGGCAGAAATATCTTGATGCAGTGGGTATGCATAAGGATTTCAGATATTGACTTTACCCTAATTGCATAAACGGGAATGTGACACATTCCCGTAAAAATAATTAAGAATGAGAGGATTGAATGATGAAAGACAGATTTATTGAAAACGGGATTGAGTATGTTCGATGCGGAGATTATTATTTGCCTGATTTTGAAGTGCCGCAATGTGAATACGAAATCGGGCAATTCGGAAGATTGAGAAAACATTATCTGAAAACAAACAAACCGTGCCGATACAGCACGCTTTTAATGACTGGAAAACTGTTTGAACATCTGCACGAGGTTGATGAACAGGCACAAGCAATTTTAGAACAATTTATAAGGGCGGCAGAGCAAACTGCTCCCGACAAGGCAACGCACCAAATGGAATGGGTTGGGCATATGAACAATGCCAAAGCCTCTGCGATAGAGGTTATAAATCACAAACTGATTTATGTATAAAGTAGGAACTTTGTTCTAACAAGCATAGCATTTGGATGCCCAAATTCTCCGTTTTAGCGGCGTTGCCCCTAATACCCCAATGCAGAAAGGAGAATTTTTATGCGAGCGAGAAACAACAGAATTATGCTTCGGCTCAGTGATAAGGAATATGAGAGTTTAATAAAATCATCTGAAAAAGTGGGTGTTCCGAGAGAGGTATATTTAAGGATGCTGATTATGGGAACGGCTCCAAAAGAAAAACCGACAGCTGATTTTTACAGCATGATGAAAGAGTTAAACGCAATCGGAAACAGCCTAAATCAGATTGCAAAGGTCGCAAATTCAAAAGGCTTTATCAATGTTAAAGCTTATGAAGAGAATGTCCGCAGATTAAATGAATTTATCGTTGAAATCAGCAAGTCCGTTTTCACTCCCGAAAGGAGGGATGACAAATGGCTGCTACAAGAATATGGTCTATAAAGGGTAGGCTTGACAGTGTGATAAATTATATCACAAATCCGGAAAAAACGGACGGCAGCAAATATACCGATACGGAATTGCAAGCCTTGGCGGATGTAATAGACTATGCCGAGGACGGATCGAAAACACATAACAAGGTTTATGTTTCGGGGATAAATTTATCCCCGGACATTGCCCGTGACCAAATGGTTATGACAAAACTGCAATTCGGGAAAACAGATAAAATTTTGGCATATCACGGCTATCAAAGTTTCTTGCCGGGCGAAGTTACACCCGATATGGCACATGAAATCGGCATTAAACTTGCGGAGCGTCTTTGGGGCGATAGATTCCAAGTGCTTGTTACAACGCATCTTGACCACGAGCATATTCACAATCATTTTTGCCTGAACTCCGTTTCCTTTGTTGACGGAAAGAAATTCAGAGGCGGAAGCAAGGCATATTGGATTATGCGAGCGGAGTCGGACAAAATTTGTGCAGAATACGGATTGTCTGTAATCGAGAATCCCGGCAAGGGTAAAAACTATGCAGAATGGAAAGCCGAGCAGGAAAGCAGACCTACCGTCAGAGGACAGATAAAAGACGAACTTGACGAAATTATCAAGTGCTCATATACCTGTGATCAATTTTGGAGAATATTAAAACAACGAGGGTATGAGGTTAAGGCTACGGGCAAATACACAGCGTTGAAACCGGCATTTTCCCAAAGATATATACGGCTTAAATCACTTGGTAAGAATTATAGTGAGGAAGCAATAAGGCAGCGAATTATAGCGACAAGAACCGGCATACTGGTTTTGGATAAGCCTATAGCGGACTATAACGCTTGGCTTAAAAAGTACGAACCGACAAAACTGCACGGATTTAAGGCGTTGTATTATCATTATTTATACCTGTTCGGCAAAATACGCAAAAAGGAAACACCGCAGAGAATATCGTTCTATATGCGTGAAGAACTTATAAAATTTGACCGTTATCAAAAGCAGTTTCATTTTTTAATTGAGAATAATATTGAAACTACCGGTCAGCTTAACGCAATGAAACAAAACACAGAGGATAAAATTGCAGAATTGACATTAAAACGGGCGAGTCTATATAGCAAACCAAACACCAAAAATGAAATTTATGATATAAACATCGAATTAAAAGAACTTAGATCAAAACTCCGAATGTGCAATAATATATTGGAAGATGCGAAACGTATTCAGATGAATTATAACAAGGCAATAGAACTTGAAGAAGAAGCTGAGCGGCAGAATAAATATAGAAATAAAAATCAAATTATGCGGTAGAATTGTTTATATTCAAAAAAATATAGTCGAAACTTAATAAATTTTCTGAACCTTATTGACTTTTACGCCTATTTAATATATAATAATAGGCATAAAAGTTGTTTGGAGGCTTATATGACAAGTTCAGAGAGAATTTTAAAAGCAGCCGAAGCAAACGGCGGCACAATAACTACCGAACAAGTTAATAAAATGAAGATACACCGCACAATCTTGCGTAATATGGTTGATAAAGGATTGTTAGACCATTCTGCAAGAGGGGTTTATGTTCTGCCATCAAAATTAGATGATGAGTTCTATAATTTGCAGACAAGGTTTAAAAAAGGTGTTTTTTCAAACGGTACGGCGTTGTATTTATTGGGATTTACAGACAGAACACCGGTTAAGTTTGATATGACTTTTCCGGCGTCATATAATACTTCTGCAATAAAGAATGAGATTACGGCGCATAGAGTAAAAAAAGAACTATACGAAAAAGGGATAATAAGCGTTAAAACTCCTTCCGGAAACGAAGTAAACGCATATTGCATTGAGCATACGCTGTGTGATATATTGCAAGTGAAATACGCCATTGATATACAAGTTGTCACAGATGCTTTTAAGAGATACTCAAAATATAAAAACAAAAATTTGCCGTTGCTTTCAGAGTTTGCGAAAATGTCACGGGTTGAAGAAAAGGTACGGAATTATTTGGAGGTACTTATATGAAAAATGCAATGCAATTAAAAGCATATGTCAAGAATTTGGCAAAAGAAAAGAATATTTCCGCTCAAATCGTGTTGCAGAACTATATGCTTGAACGGCTGCTTGAGCGAATTTCCATTTCTGAGTATCATGATAACTTTATTTTAAAAGGAGGATTCCTTTTGGCGGCTATGGTTGGACTTGACACAAGAGCAACAATGGATATGGATGCAACAATAAAAGGACTTCCGGTGACAAAAGAAACAATATCGGAAATGTTTGGTGAAATTTGCAAAATACATATAGATGATGATATTAATTTTGAATTCAGTGGTATCGCTGATATTCGTGAAGATGATGAGTACGGCGGTTATCGTGTAAGCTTATCGGGGAATTATCCGCCGATGGCTGTGCCGCTTAAGATTGACATAACAACGGGTGATAAAATTACACCTCGTGAGATGATGTATTCTTTTAACCTAATGTTTGAAGAACGAAGTATAAATGTTTTGGCATATACGGTTGAAACAATACTTGCTGAAAAACTTGAAACAATCATTTCAAGAGGCGACCAAAATACAAGACCGAGAGACTTTTATGATGTTTATATTTTAAATACGCTGCAAAAACAAAATATAGATAACGGAATTCTAAAAGACGCTTTTGCAGCAACGGTTAAAAAGCGTGGTACAGAGCATATTGTTTCAAATTATAAGGAAATTATTGAAACTGTTGCAAGCAGTACAGTAATGAATAATCAGTGGACAAGATATCAAAAAGAATTTGATTATGCAAAGGATATTAATTTTAAAGATATCTGTTTCATGATTAAGGAATTACTATCTTCAATTAAATAATCTTGGCTTTTATGCCTATTCTGAATGATGGAATAGGCATACTTTTTATTAAGTGCCAAAATGTATTATCACAAAAATGCGAGGACAAAAAATAATGCTTGACATATTAGATAATGTGTGGTATACTGATAATATAAATTATTGGAGATTATTTTTTAAAAAGAATATGTTACCAAAACTCCAGTACAAAAAAGGTGATAAAATGCTATTGGGTGATGTTTCTGAGGTAAGGACAGGCTTGGTTCTTTCAAGGAAAAAAGCACAGGACGATGATGAGACAAAATTTAAATATAATGCTTTAAATCTACGATGTGCAGTGTCAGAGGGGTACTTGGATTTAGATGATGCAGAGGAGTATTATTCTACCGAACCGCTGAAATCCGAATATTTGACAAGAGAAAAAGACATTCTCGTAAGGCTAAGTGCTCCGTATACGGTGGTGTTTATAACAAGCCCCAAGCAATGCGGCTATGTAATACCGTCGCACTTTGCAATAGTACGATCGGACGAAACAAAGGCTGCACCTGAATATTTAAATTGGTTTTTGAAAAGGGATGCTGTTAAACAAAAAATAATACAAAATGTTAGCGGCAGTACGGCATTCGGAACAATCAGTTCAGGGTTTATAGCCAATCTTAAAATAAGAGATATTTCGATTTCGGAGCAAAAAACGCTTGGAAATATGCTTTTATTGGCTGAAAAAGAACAGGAATTATTACACAAATTGGCAGCGGCAAAAGCTTTATACAGCAAGGCAATTGTAAACAAAATTTATGATAGGATAAAGAGAGGTAACGAAAATGACAAGTAAAGCAAATATAGAAAAGGTTCTTTGGAGTGCATGCGATAGCTTTAGGGGAAAAATAGATAGCTCACGATATAAAGACTACATATTATCAATGCTCTTTGTTAAATACCTCAGTGATGTATATGCCGAAACAAAAGAAAACTATATGAATCAGTATGACGGTGATGAACGCAGAGTGGAAAGAGCTATGAGCCGAGAACGGTTTGTTATGGAAGATACAGCCACATTTCAATTCCTGTATGAAAATAGAAATGATTCAGAAATAGGCCAAAAAATCAACGTTGCCCTCAACAGCATTGAAAACAGCAACAGTGCAAAACTTCGTGATGTGTTTCGTGCGATCGACTTCAATTCAACCGTGGACTTCGGAGAACCAAAAGCCAAAAACGCAATTTTGAAAAATCTGCTGGAAGATTTTAAAGAGTTGGATTTAAGACCGTCACAGCTTGACAGCGTAGATATTATCGGTGATGCCTACGAATATATGATTGCAAATTTTGCATCGGACGCGGGTAAAAAGGGCGGAGAATTTTACACGCCGAGTAAGGTATCGGAGCTTGTTGCAAAGTTGGTTGCTCCGAAAGAAAATGACAGAATATACGACCCCACGTGCGGCAGCGGAGGTTTGCTTTTGAAAGCTTACAAGGAAGTTGGGAACGGCAAAACGCATATTTACGGGCAGGAACAGAATATGCAGACATGGGCAATGTGCAGAATGAATATGTTTTTGCACAATGTTGATGACGCGACGATTTGGCAGGGAGACACGCTTGCCAATCCTCAGAATGTTGAAGACGATAAACTTATGAAGTTTCAATGTATTGTTGCAAACCCTCCGTTTTCGTTGGACAAGTGGGACAGTGGATTTTTAGCTAATATTCCGGTGGGCGAAAAAGGTAAAAAGAAAGAAAAAATGACGCCGGAACTTGACCCGTACAGAAGATTTGACTGGGGTATTCCACCGACATCGAAAGGTGATTATGCATTTGTAATGCATATGCTGCACAGCCTTGCTGACGAAAATGGCAGAATGGGTGTTATTTTGCCCCACGGCGTGTTGTTCAGAGGTGCAAGTGAGGGCAGAATCCGAAAAACAATAGTGGAGTTTAATTTTTTGGACGCTGTGATCGGACTCCCGGCAAACCTGTTTTACGGTGCCGGCATACCTGCCTGCATTCTTATCTTCAGAAAGGACAGATACACAAATAACAGAGTTTTGTTTGTGGATGCCAACGGCGATGAGCATTACGCAAAAGACAAAAATCAAAACATATTAAGAGACTGTGATATAGAAAAAATTGTAAGCACATATAAAGCATATAAGAATGATATAAACTTCACCGGCGAAGAAAAATACAGTCATGTTGCAACGCTTGATGAAATAAAGGAGAATGATTTTAACCTCAATATTCCCCGGTATGTAGATACTTTTGAGGAAGAAGAATTGATTGATATAGACGAGGTTAAACAAAATATTGCAAACATAGAAGCTGAACTTGCAGAGGTTCAATCACAGATGAAGAAGTATTTAGAAGAATTGGGATTATGAGTATAATTAAATCATTTTCTGTTGGTAATGGAGATTTGTTTTACATTAATCATGGTTCTGATAATTTTACGGTAATAGATTGTAATTTGCAGGATGATCAAAAAGAAAAGATTATGGATGAAATATGTAGTACCGGAGAAGCCAAAGGCATTATGCGCTTTATTTCTACGCATCCCGATGAAGATCATTTTCACGGAATAGAATATTTTGATGAAAGGTTTTCAATCATTAACTTCTATTGTGTTAAAAATGAAGCGACAAAATCTGAGGAAACACCATCATTCAAGCATTATTGTAAATTGAGAGATGCAGAAAAAGCATTTAATATTTATAAAGGATGCTCTAGAAAATGGATGAACCAAAGTGATGATGAGCGTGGCAGTTCGGGCATAAACATTCTTTGGCCGATAACAACAAATGAAAACTTCAAGTCTGAATTGAAAACCGCTAAAGATGGTGGAAATGCAAACAATATTTCACCAATAATAAAATACAGTCTCGAACGAGGTGTTAATGCTTTGTGGTTTGGAGATTTGGAAACGAATTTTATGGAATCCATTGAGAATGAAATTACCTTGTCTAAGGCGGATATTGTATTCGCACCACATCACGGAAGAAGCAGTGGAAAGTTGCCAACAAAATGGTTAAACCAAATATCACCTAAAGTAATAGTTATAGGTGAGGCTGATTCCTCTATGTTAGATTACTATAAGGGATACAACACTATAACTCAAAACACCGCTAAAGATATTACTTTTAAATGCGAAACTGGGAAAGTTCATATATATGTATCAGCATCTGGTTATTCGGTTGATTACCTTAATGACGAGAAGAGGACAAATACTTCTTTAGGAAACTATATAGGGTCATTTGACACAAAGGAGCAATAGTATATGAAAGATAAAATACCGTTTTATAATATTGTTAATATGTTTTTTGTAGGAGCAGTTTTTTCGATAATGGTTATTCTAATGTTTGTCGAAAAAATAAATATAGAGCAAAAATATATGGATATAGCACTCGAATGGAATTTTATTGTTTCAGCATTCATGATAATTACTATGTATGAAATGGGATTTATCATTAACCGTGCGGCCTCAGTTTTGATTGGTGAGATTTTGGTAAAAACAAAGATATGGGAAAAAGGCAAATATGATATAGATATATCAGAAATATCGGCAAATAATCCAAAATTTCAATCAATGATAACCGAACTTAACTTAATGCGTAGCCATATTCTTATATATTTGATTTTGACAGTTTTAGCTGTTATTCTAAAAAAATATTTGTTAGCGCTTCTTTTTGCGGCATTTGTTATTATATTTGTTTTTGGTGGGAAAAAGCACAATACAAAAATTAATATTATACGCAAGTCTTATTATGAAAGGTACAAGAAAAATGAAACCTGAAATAAAACAACGAATTGAACAAATAAAAGCCGGACAAGTTCCGGATGGGTATAAAAGGACGAAAATTGGTGTAGTACCGTTGGAGTGGGAAATCAGACAAGGTGGACAGATTTTTGCAGAAAGAAACGAATGCCATAATGCAAACTTACAGTTATTATCAATAACTGCTGAAAAGGGAATAATTCCGCGTTCTGATATTGACGGCAAAGATACTTCAAGTGCTGATAAAAGTAAATATAAAAAAATATGTGTTGGTGATATTGGGTATAACACTATGAGAATGTGGCAGGGTGTATCGGCATTTAGCTCTTATGAAGGTATTGTAAGTCCTGCGTACACAATTTTATCACCAATGAAATATGTAAATGCAAAATACTACTCATATTTATTCAAACTTCAGAATGTAATAAATGTCTTTTATCGCAATTCGCAAGGTCTTGTTGATGATACGCGTTCGCTGAAATATGACTGGTTTAAAATTATAGATATGCCATATCCACCGCTTGCAGAACAAGAGAAAATTGTAAAAATATTATCAACACAAGACAGAATTATTGAGCTTTATCAGCGAAAAATTGAAGAATTGCAGAAGATGAAAAAGATATATTTAAGTAAGATGTTCCCTAAAAAGGGCGAAAATGCTCCCGAATGGCGGTTTTCGCAATTCAATGACTCTTGGGAACAGCGTAAGTTGGGAGATATTGCTGACATTGTGGGTGGCGGAACCCCAAGTACAGGAAATCAGAGCTATTGGGACGGTGATATTGATTGGTATGCACCTGCTGAAATTGCGGATCAAATCTATGCAAATTCGAGTCAGAAAAAGATAACCGGCTTGGGTTATGAGAATAGTTCAGCCAAAATGCTTCCTCCCGGTACAGTCCTGTTTACATCTCGTGCAGGGATCGGGAAAACAGCTATTTTAACCCGAAAAGGCTGTACTAATCAGGGATTTCAGTCCATTGTCCCACATCGTGGAGAGCTTGACTCTTACTTCATTTTTTCTCGAACCGAAGAATTAAAACGATATGGAGAGCTTGTTGGGGCTGGATCAACTTTCGTCGAGGTTTCGGGAAAGCAAATGGCTGTAATGGAGCTGATGATGCCGCCAACGATGCGAGAACAACAGACTATTGGAGGTTTCTTTCAGCAGCTCGACCACCTTATCACCCTTCATCAGCGTAAGCTGGAGGAAAACAAGAAATACAAAAATGCTTTAATGCAATTATTATTAACAGGAATCGTGAGGTGTAAATGGTGACAGAACAGGAAATAAAATTTATATGCAAACAGTTAGTGGAACATGGAGACAAACCTCTTACTGACACAGAAAAAGAATTGATAAAACAGGCAATAGATAAATCAAAAAATTTGAATGAACTTTTAACTATTGCTTTGGTTTATTCAAAATCAAAATAAGGAGGTGATATTATGCCAAGGGAAGAACATCATATTGTGCCAAACGAAAACGGCGGTTGGGATGTCAAAAGAAATGGTGCTGACAGAGCAAGCGTTCACACAGATACTAAACAAGAAGCTATCGACAAGGGACGCGCCATTAGCAGAAATCAAGCTACGGAATTGGTGATTCACAACAAAGACGGAAAAATTTCAAATTCTGATAGCCATGGAAATGATCCGTGTCCGCCAAGAGACAGAAAGTAAATACAGATTTTAGCGAGGCGAAAAATCGCCTCGCTACATCTGCTTATATAAGAATTACCAGACAGGAGGGATTCAAATGAGTTACCAAAAACAATCTGACCTATATTTAGAGGACAACATAAGCAAATACCCCGCAATAGACTTACTTTGCAAAATGGGTTATCAATATATTTCTCCGGAAGAGTGTGTTAAGCAAAGAGGTTCTCTTTATAATGTTATTTTAAAAGACATTTTGCGCGAGAAACTGCACAGCCTTAACAAATACGAGTACGGCGGAAGTGTATATAAATTTACTGCGGAGAATGTGGAAAAAGCGATTACCGATTTAGACGAGCCGCTGACCGACGGTTTGGTTCGCACGAGTGAAAAAATATATGACGCGCTTATGCTGGGTAAAAGCTATGTAGAAAACCTGCCGGACGGCACGCAAAAGAGCTTTAATTTAAAATATATTGACTGGGACAACATAAACAACAATGTATTTCATGTAACGGAGGAGTATGCCTGCGAGAGCATGGACAAGCAACACAACGCAAGACCGGATATTGTGCTTTTTGTAAACGGGATTCCCTTTGCTGTGATAGAGTGCAAAGCGCCGACGGTAAGTGAAAATCAAGCTATCAGCCAAATGATAAGGAATCAAGGCAAGGAATATATTCCCCAGCTTTTTAAGTTTGCACAAATTGTTATGGCAACCAATAAAAATGCCGCACAATATGCAACCTGCGGAACGGGAGAAAAATTTTGGAGTGTATGGCGGGAACAGGACACGGAGTTTATAGATAAAATTTTATCCTATGCGGTTGTGGACAGGACTGCAACCACACAAGACAAAAATATAGTGTCTTTGTTTGAAAAAAGCAGACTTTTAAAGCTTACAAAATATTTTGTGCTGTATGATGCAAATGTAAAGAAAATATGCCGTTATCAGCAGTTTTTTGCTGTGGAAGAAATTATAAAAACAATCAACACCTACGACTCCGAAGGGCGGAGAAACGGCGGTGTTATTTGGCATACTCAAGGAAGCGGAAAGTCGCTTACTATGGTTATGGTTGCAAAATATATTCTTATGGAAATGTCCAAATGCAATCCCCGTGTAGTTATCGTAACAGATAGAAAAGAGCTTGATAAACAGATTGCAGCGACATTTTCGCATACAAGACTGTCGCCGGCTCGCGCAACAAGCGGAAAACATTTGATTGAGATTATCAATTCCGGAAGTGCGGATGTTATAACATCTATTATAAACAAATTCAACACCGTTGAAAGCAGTGGGCTGAAAAATACTTCAAAGGATATTTTTGTACTTGTAGATGAAAGCCACCGTTCAAACTATGGCGGACTCGCCGCAAAAATGAGAGTTGTATTCCCTAATGCGTGTTATATCGGTTTTACGGGAACACCTCTGATGAAGTCGGAAAAAAACACTATGCAGAAATTCGGCAGGCTGATTCACAAATACACAATTAAAGATGGTGTAGATGATCATGCGATAGTGCCGCTTATTTATGAAGGAAAATTCATTGAGCAGACAGTGGATGAGCAAAATATAGATTTGTGGTTTGAACAGGTTACAAAGAGATTGACAAAGCCTCAAAGAGAAGACTTAAAAAACAAGTGGAGCAGCATTAAAAGGCTTGGCTCAACAAGCGAAAGAATAAAAAGAATTGCCCTGGATATAAATCTGCACTTTATTGAGGGGTTCAAAAATACTGGCTTTAAAGCTATGCTCGCGTGTAACTTCAAAAAAGATGCAGTAAGGTATCAAAAATGTTTTGAAGAATTCGGGGACCTTACAACCGCCGTTGTGATTTCCGCTCCCGATATGAGAGAGGGCAATGCAGATGTTGACGAAAGCACGGACGATATGGTAATTGCTTTCTGGAATAAGATGATGGCACAGTACGGCAATGCCGATGACTATGAAGATGCCATAAAAAACAAGTTTATAGACGGCGAAATTGATATTCTGATTGTATGCAGCAAGCTTCTGACAGGTTTTGATGCTCCGCTGACGCAGGTTTTATATATCGATAAAGAATTAAAAGAACACGGACTTCTTCAGGCAATTGCGAGAACCAACAGACTTTGTGAAGGCAAGGATTTTGGATTGATTGTTGATTACAGAGGACTAATCAAAAAACTTGACGATGCTTTGGAAGTATACAGCGGTGCAGGACTTGAGTCCTTTGACAGCGAGGATATAAAAGGTGTTGTCGTGGATATTATGTCTTGTATTGCAAAGCTGAGAGAATCATATTCGCAGCTGAATGACATTTTTGCAAATATAAAAAACAAAAACGACACGGAAGAAATAGAAATCTATCTTGCCGATAATGAAATCCGTGCTAAGTTTTATAATGCACTTTGCACTTTCGGCAGGGCATTGAACACGGTTGTTAATTCGGAAACAGCATACAATGCGATCGACAAAGCAGAACTTAAAAAATACAAGGAAAGTTTTGTGTATTTTTCTAAAATCCGCAGAAGTGTAAAAATCAGATATGCCGATATAATAGACAATGCTGAATATGAAAAACAAATGCAGAATTTGCTTGATACGCATATGTCGGTGACAGGGATTAAACAAATAACGAATCCTGTTGACATTCTCAACAGAGATGAAATGGAGAAAGAACTAAAAGAGCTTGGAACTTTGCGTTCAAAAGCTGATGCAATTATATCTCATATGACAAAGAGTATCAAGGAAAAGTATGACGAAAATCCGGCATACTATGACAGCTTTTCCAAACGTATCAAAGAGGCACTCGAAGAATACAAAAACCGTATTATTACAGAGGCAGAATACCTTGAAAAAATGCGTAATATTATGGAAGATTACAGAAAGGGAACGACTAATATTTTATATCCGGAAAAAATCAAAGGCAATGTTCACGCACAGGCATTTTACGGTGTTATTTCTGCATTACTTGATGAGGTTACAGATATCAATAAAAATTCCGATTTAGTGGCAGATATAGCAATTGAAATTACTGGAATTGTAGAGAAAAACGATACTGTGGATTGGCAGAATAATCAGACTATTCATAACAAGATAGCACAGGAAATTGATGATTTGTTCTATGTCTATGAAAAAGAGCACGGTCTTAAAGTGGATTTTGATACCATTGATAAGATCATAGAAAATGTAATTACAGTGGCTCTCAGGAGGTTTAAATGATACACTCTATCCTCCTTGGCGGAAAAGAAATCCAATATAATTTGGAGCGCAAAAAAGTAAAAAACATCAATCTTAGGATAAAGCCGGATAATTCTGTTTGGATTTCAGCCAACAACAGCGTTTCTCACGAAAAAATAGAAAGTTTTTTGAAAGATAAATCGGAATTTATATTAAGAGCTCTTGAATATTATCAGGAACTGCAAAAATATACGCCGAAACCAAAGCAATTTGTAGATGGTGAACATTTCAGAATTTGCGGGCACGATTTGCGGTTAAAAGTTTTTGAGGGGACAAAAAACTGTGTTGAAAGTGACGGTTCTTATATAAGACTTACAGTAAAAAATGCTGATGATATTGATATGAAACAAAAAACGATGGATAAATGGGTAAAAGAACAATGTGTTTCGGTTATATCCTCAATCTGCGAATCGGTATACCCGAAGTTTCAAAAATATGGGGTTGATTTTCCGCGGCTTAAGTTCAGAAAGATGGTTTCAAGATGGGGCAGCTGTCAGCCAAAACGCAAAATTTTGACATTTAACATATCTTTGATCGAGGCTCCAATGTCGTGTATAGAATATGTTGTTGTTCATGAATTTACGCATTTTCTCCAACCAAACCATTCTAAAAACTTCTACATGCAGATGACGATGTTTATGCCTGATTGGTTGGAACGGAAAAAGCTTTTAGAGAAAATAGGGATTGGAATTTTATAAGTTCAGTATATATTGACTAACTGAATTTATTTTCAAAACCCCTTGCAAAACTACAAATATTATGTTAACATATAGATGCTAACAAATTGATAACAGATAACACTAAAGACAAAATAATTAAAAGATTTTAAGCGGAACCGGCGAAGAAAACGGCTTAAAATCAGGTGACACAACTAAAATCACGCTATAACGCACCGAGTGGGAATAATAACAAGAAATCCCGAAAGCCTTATATATTAAGGGTTTTCGGGATTTTTATTATTCAAACCGTACTAATATCGTACTAAAATTTCGGTTTTGTATCAATTTTGACAATGTTTCGGCTGCTTCTCCGTGCTTATTCGGGTATAGGTGGGAGTATGTGTTCATAGTTGTTTCTACATTTTCGTGTCCGAGCCGTTCAGAAATTAACAAAGGTGCAAAGCCTAACTCAATGAGCAATGAGGCGTGAGAGTGTCTTAAATCGTGTATGCGTATCTTTTTGAGACCTGACAGTTGCCCTCAAACTCTTTATTTTTTAGATAAGTGCAATGCTCTCGGCAATTCCGCCTATGATATATTTGAGTAGTGCGCCGATGCCGAGAATGTTTTTTTCAAAAACTTCTTCTTTCTGAAACTGAATTTCATTCACTTTCCTCACTTTCTTTAAAATTGATAGTTCTTATAAAGGTAATAATATCTAAAGAAAATACAAAGAATTTACAAATTCAAAGGCATATAAAACAACAATTAATAAAATTTTACCTTTATAAAGGCAAAATCTTGACAAATAAGAATATTTGTGCTATAATGAGGACATAATTAAAGTGGGGTGCTTTGATATGATTTCACGAGATAATTATTTGCAGCGGTTAAAGGCGTTTAAAGATAATAAACTGATTAAGGTTATAACCGGTATCCGCAGATGCGGAAAATCCACTCTGCTCGAATTGTTTAAGGAATATCTGAAGGGCGAGGGTGTGAGCGATGATAACATCATCCATATCAATCTTGAATTGATGAAATATGATGATGTGCGGGATTATAAGACCTTTTATAATCTTATCACGGAAAAAATAAAAAATAATGACCGCTGTTATCTGCTCATTGATGAAATACAGCAGGTTGATAAATGGGAAAAGGCAATAAACAGCATGAATGTTGAGTTTAATGTGGATATTTATATCACAGGCTCAAATGCGTATTTGCTTTCTTCCGAGATTTCAACGCTGCTATCTGGGCGGTATGTGGAGATAAAAATGCTGCCGCTGTCTTTTAAAGAGTATCTTGAATTTGACCATTTGCCGCATGATTGGACGCTGGAGGATAAATTCAACCAATACCTTAAATTCGGAAGTCTGCCGGCTGTTCCGACCTTGCCGCAGGATAACACAACAATCAACGAATTTCTGCTCGGAATATATAATACCGTAATTGTCAAGGATGTTATTTCGCGTAATAATATTAAGGACATAGGCTTGCTTGAACAAATTGTAAAATATGTTGTGGTGAATACGGGAAACATCATATCTGCAAATAAAATCAGCGGTTATATTTCAAGTCAAGGCAGGGGTGAAAAAACAAAAGCGACCACCGTTTCAAACTACCTTGATATGCTCGAAAAGGCATATATCATATATCCGGTAAAAAGATACGACATTAAAGGCAAGGAACAGCTAAAAAATCTTGCGAAATACTATGTTGTTGATACCGGTATACGCAATATGCTTATGGGTTACTCCGACAGTGATTTTGGTCATGTTTTGGAAACAATCGTGTATCTGGAACTTTTGCGTAGGGGTTATCAAGTTTTTATTGGCAAGTGGTATGAATTAGAGGTTGATTTTATTGCTGTAAAACAGGACGAGAAAAAGTATTATCAGGTGTGCCTGACACTTATGGATGAAAAAGTTAAAGAGCGTGAATTAGCTCCGCTTAAAGCTATTCCAGACAACTATGAAAAAACGATACTGTCTATGGATAAAAGCTATATCACCGACCATGAAGGTATTAAGTTTCAAAATATTATTGATTTTCTGACTGAGTAGTCAGAATGCTACTGATTTGTAAAGTACAGAAAATAAAAAAACAGAGAAAATATCCTCAAAAAAAGTAGGATTTATATATTTTTTCGCGTTGTATAAATGATAAATTCAGGAGTGGGAGAAAGCAGGAAAATCCCCGAAGTCCGCATAAACAGCGGGATTTTCATATTGCAGACGCAACCGCCGCCGAGCTGTGATACATATTCATAAAATATTTATAAGCATCATCCGAAAATCCGATTTCCTCCATTTTTTCAAGTGTTCTGTCATGGTTTACCCTCCGTATTGTTTTTACATCCGAAAACAAGTCTTAATTTATCTTTACGGGAACTGTCATTTTATTTTTTACCGCCGCACAGAGTCTTTCTAACCTCTTTTTATCCATGAAGTTTTCATTGCTGAAGGCAGATGTCTTTCCTATCTGAACTGCCTTCTGAATTCCGAGCGGATGATACGGCATAAATTCAACAGACTTAATGCAGGTATATTTTTTTGAAAGAGCGGCAATATTTTCAAAATGCTCCGAGCGGTCATTCACACCGGGAATTATCGGGCAGCGCAGTATTACCTTTGCTCCGGCATCGTTTAGGACTGAAAGATTTTTCAAAATAATAGAGTTGTCAGTCCCGATAAATTTCTTGTGATTTTCGGGATCCGTTTCTTTGCAGTCGTATAAAAACCAATCGGTATAATCCGATGCCCTGACTATATTTTCGGTATTTGCGTAACCGGATGTTTCTATACAGGTTGAGTACCCTTTTATTTTGCATAATTTCAAAAGCTCATACAGAGCCTCAAAGTGCATAAATGGTTCTCCGCCCGAAAATGTAACACCGCCGTCTGCGGTGGTAATAAAGACATCGTCCTTTGCGATTTCAATCATTATCTCCTCGCATGTGAGCCTTTTTCCGAGTATTTCAAGCGCCGACATAACGCAGACGTCGGCGCATTTGCCACACAGACTGCATTTATTGCGGTCTATAAGATGCATTCCGTTTTCAAACGTGTGTACCCAATTCGGACAAACTGCTGCACACTTGCCGCATAGCGTACAATTCTTCACGGCAAAGGAAAGTTCTTTTTCCTTTGATTTGCTTTCGGGATTATGACACCATGCACAACTCAGCGGACATCCTTTAAAAAACACTACCGTTCTTATTCCCGGACCGTCATTTACCGAAAAATGCTGTATGTTAAATATGGTTGTATACATTATATTTCCTCAATTCGTTGTAAAGAGCTTTAAAATAGAATTCAAAACCGTCTGCATTTGGATGAACGACAGCCTTATCCGCATAATATTTCGGATTATGAGGAACAAAATCATATGCGCATATATGTCTGACGTTTTTAAACCCCTCCACCTCTTTACCGATAAGCATACTCATGTCGGTAAAATCACTGAAATCATGGTTTTCTACTCCGTTATTTTTCCATATAGGCGAAATTACAAAAATCTGCGAATTCGGATAGTTTTTTGTCAGGTTATATAAAAATTTATGACAGTTGTTTTGTATTGTGATTTTTTTGTCGCAGCAATAGTCATTGACTCCGTATGCAACGGTAATACAGGCTGGCTCGTTTTCTTCGGGGATTTCAACAAGTTTAGGCACAAATTTTGCTCCGCCGATCCCCTTATTACATTCTTCAACACCCAAAGCATCGCAAAGTCTTGCCGTATATCTTTCGGACGGATGAAGCGCATCGAATCCGTGGGTAATTGAATCACCGTAGGCAAACAGTTTTCTTTTATATTTTATAGGTTCAGTTTTGCATCCGTCATCCAATTCAACATCGGTCAGCGTCAGCCTTACGCTGTACGGCAAGTGAATTTCAAGCTTTTTAGTGCCCTCACCCAAAAAGATTTTTTTTTGAAACTCTCCGAGAGGATATTGCCTGTCGGAATAATGTTCGATTCTCTTTAGCTCATCATCATAATTTTTTATTGAGTCAATGAGAACGCCGTTTTTTATTATATCTATTGCATAAAATGAACGCACCTCGGATATTTGATATGTAATTCCTTTTAAAACAAGCGTTGTACTGTCGGTTTCAAAACAAAGTTTTATGCCTGCAGGCGCAAGCAGAAGGTCATAATCCTTGGTGTTTTTATACAGATTTTCCGCTTCTGCGGTGAATCTGTGAAATTCTACACCTCCGTTTTGCTCCGTTATATATACAGCTCCGTTTGTCACATCATTAATTTGATTAATCGTAAGTTTCATTTTGAATATACCTCCCCGGCAATCAGTAAAGTCTTCTTCCGCCGTCCGAAACAAGAACTTCACCGATAATATTTCTGCTTTTTGAAAGAAAATATATTGCCTCTGCAATTTCATGCGGCGTTGCCTGAATTTTACGTGGAGATTTTATTTCCTTTATCTCTCCCTCTTTTTGGTGCAAAATTTCTGTTGCGGTCTCTCCGGGAGCCACCGCATTTACCACAATTCCGTAAGGTGCAAGATACGCACCGGCGCCCATAGTCATTGCACGGACACCCCACTTGCTTATTCCGTATGCAAACAAAGCGGGACGAAAACCCATTTCGGAGCAAACGTTAACAATATTGCCCTTAATGTTGTTATTTTTCATATATTTAGCTTCTGCCTGTAATGCAAAAAAAGTCCCTTTAAGATTTATATCCATTGTAACATCCCAGCCGGCTTCGCTTTTTTGAAAAAAATCAACCTGTCCCGGACCGTTGTCATCGCTGCAAACAATGCCTGCATTGTTAACAAACACATTTATATTCCCAAAAATTGAATGTGCTTTTTCTATTGCTTTTTCTGATGATGAAACATCAGAAATATCCCACACAACATACTCTGCATTTTTTCCCAATTTTTCCTTGGCTTTAACCAGTTTGTTTTCATTTCTGCCGGAAATTATCACATTATATCCGTAGGATATGAATATCTTTGCCGCTGCAAACCCTATACCGCGGTTTGCACCAGTTATCAAAACTGTCATAGCGCTACTCCTTTTATAAGTTTTCGTTCATAGTTCTTGAGATGATTTCATCCTGCAGGCTTTCGGGTATGGTTACAAAAAAATCACTGTAACCACCGATTCTGACAAGCAAATCCTTGTACATTTCGGGGTGCTTTTTTGCGTCAATCAAGGTTTGCGAATCTACTATGTTAAACTGAAGCTGAGAACCGTGCGTTTTCATATA
>JAXGBA010000040.1:0-2563 GCA_034186235.1 Clostridia bacterium
ATTTTTGCGCCGGTGTGGTAAAGGGGAGGTATGCAGAGGAAAACATCGCTCCTCGTCTGCCCGTGATGATTCTGTTCAGTTCTGCAGGACGAAATAAGCGCCCTGTGCGCATGCAGAATTGCTTTAGGGAAGCCCGTCGTGCCGGATGAAAAGTAAATTGCCGCATTATCGTCCTCCGTGAGATGAATCGGTGGAACAACGGATGAGCAGTAATTTGTGAGCCTGTCGTAGCTGTCGGCAAATTCCGGACATTCGCTTCCGACAAAGAAAATGTTTTTAACCTTTTTGCATGAAGCGTAAACCGCTTCGACACGCTCTGTAAATTCCGGTCCGAAAATGAGCACATCGCACTCAGCAAGTTCAAGGCAGTATTTAATCTCGTCCGAAGAATATCTGTAGTTCATCGGAACCGCCAGCGCACCGGTTTTAAGTATACCGAAATAAATCGGCAGCCACTCAAGGCAGTTCATGAGCAAAATGGCAACCTTGTCGCCCTTTTTGATACCCCTCGTCAGAAGAAGGTTAGCAAAACGGTTTGCTTTTACATCAAATTCCTTCCATGTCATTTCCCTGCGGTAAATACCTGCCGGGCTTGACTCGATAAGTTCATAATCACGCCATGTAACGGCATTATCGCGCTGCTCTGACGGGTTGATTTCAACAAGGCTGACCTCATCGCCGTAGAGCTTTGCGTTACTTTCAAGCAATTCTGTAATAACCATCTGATTTCATTCCCTTTCTTTATGTTAGTTGCCGAGCGAATCCTTAGCTTGAACGGTAACGGATTTCTCATAGCAAGCAAAAATATCTTCTTTGAAAACAGGCTTTTTGGTGAACAGGCTTACAATCGGAACAATCACCAGACCGCCGAGCATTGCGATAACGCCGCAGTTAATCGGCGACTGTAAAAGCTGCGGAAAGCTGTTTCTTGCGAGCATGTTGAGAATCATAATTCCCGAGCCAAAAACAAAGCTTACCCAGCAAGCCGCCTTTGTTGTTTTTCTCCAGTACAGCCCATAGAGAAACGGCGCCAAAAACGAGCCTGCAAGCGCACCCCACGAAATACCCATCAAATCAGCAATAAATGTAACTCTGCTGTTGTATTGGATAATTGCGATAGCAGCCGAAATTACGATAAAAACAACGATAAATATCCGCATTACAAGTACAAGCGCTTTTTCGCTCATCTTCTTGATTATATTACCGTTTATAAAATCCAGCGCAAGCGTTGAGCTTGAAGCAAGCACGAGCGATGAAAGCGTTGACATCGAAGCCGAAAGCACCAGAATAACAACGATGCCTATAAGAATTTCAGGAAGCCTTGAAATCATAATCGGAATTATGGAATCATAGCCGCCCTTCGGAATACCGTCAACAACATCAAGCTTGTCTGAAAAGAGCCTTCCGAAACCGCCGAGGAAATAGCATCCTCCGGCAACAATCAAAGCAAAGAGCGTTGAGATAATCGTGCCTTTGTTTATTGATTTTTCGCTTTTTATTGCGTAAAACTTCTGAACCATCTGAGGAAGCCCCCAAGTTCCGAGAGAAGTAAGGATTACAACGAATAAGAGGTTAAGCGGATCGGGGCCGAAGAAGGAGTTGTAAACCCCCGGAACCTCTGCCGAAACCTTTGCCAGTCCTCCAAGGGAGGAGATGAAGCCACCGTTCTGAGAAAGAACCGCCAGCACAACCGCAACGATACCAAAAAGCATAACGATACCCTGAATGAAGTCGTTTATTGCGGTTGCCATGTATCCTCCGGCAACAACATAGATACCGGTCAGCACCGCCATAACGATAACACATACGGAATAATCGATGTTGAACGCCATGCCGAAAAGTCTTGAAAGACCGTTGTAGAGCGAAGCGGTGTAGGGAATCAAAAATACGAATACGATAGCCGAAGCACCGACTTTAAGGGCACGGCTGCCGTATCTTTTGCCGAAAAATTCAGGCATTGTCGCAGTGTTTAAGTATTGAGAAAGAAGCCTTGTGCGCCTGCCGAGAACGACCCACGCAAGAAGCGAACCGAGAATCGCATTGCCTATGCCGATCCAGGTTGAAGCAATACCGAACTTCCAGCCGAACTGCCCTGCATAGCCGATAAAAATAACGGCAGAGAAATAAGAAGTGCCGTAAGCAAAAGCCGTAAGCCAAGGACCGACGGACCTCCCTCCGAGGACAAAACCGTTTACATCCGTTGCGTGGCGGCGGCAATAAATTCCGACGCCCACCATAACCGCAAAGAATGCGATGAGAAGCAAAACTTTAAGAAACATAAAAAAACCTCCCCACAGAGGGTACAAAAAAGCCCTCTGTATATAAAATAATACAGAGGGCGAAATACATTCGCGGTACCACCTCATTTTACCGCACCCTCACGAGCTGCGGCCTCATTGAGTACATTCATACTCTCAACGCTTTAACGGGCGTACCCGGCACAGCCTACGGAAAAACTTTCGGTGTGCGGTTCATGAAATGTATTCGACCCGATTCCCCTTACCGCCTCGCAGCACCCGGCGGCTCTCTGAAAAGCAAAAACGGACTTACTTCTTTCCAATCA
>JAXGBA010000041.1:0-6494 GCA_034186235.1 Clostridia bacterium
ACGCCCTCAACCTTTCCTGCTTCTTTGAAAGCAACTTCAATCGTTCCTGCCTTTGTGAAGGTATGCTTGATTGTGCCGCCGCCGGCCGGGATTTCCTTGGCTGCGCCGTCAATCTTAACATAATCAATCTTTTTGCCATCATCGGGTTTTACGGCAACCGTTGTTTCGGTGCCGTCGATAACATTGATTTTATCGCCGTTTTTAACGTCCTTATTGTTAATCTTAAGTGTTCCGCCGGCGCCCAATGTTACGGCAACCTCATAAGATGCCGCTGTTTTGGTTGTTACCGCAATCGAAGAAGAAGCGTCCGTGAAGACATAAGCCGTGTTGTAGCTTGTCGAATTTGCCGCAACTTCCTGCTTTTTGCCGTCAATAGTAACGGTATCGATTACATAACCTGCCTTTGCGGAAACAGCGATTTGGGATTCAAAATCAACCGGTACGGAAACCTTTGAACCGCTTGCAACAGACTTGCTGTTAACGGTTACTTCGGCACCTTCATCCGCCGTAACGGTAACCTTTTTGGTTTCCGCCATTGTTGTAACGGTTACATCGTCAAGGCAAATCTTGTAGTCATGCTCCTTAAGGGAAGCCGCAAGAGCCTTAGCAGCCGCAGCCTGATCAACAGTGCCGTCAGTTGTGTTGGCGTCAACCGCCTCTTTTGCGAGCTTAACAATAGGATATGCATTTATATCATTTCCGTTTGTAAGACCCTTAAATTCAAACTGGTTGTTGCCAAGACCGATTTCGTCAATCGGAGTACCGTCAACACGCGTTGTGTAAGCTTCTTCCACTATGAACGAAGGTGCGGTAGCGTATCTCCAACCGTCCTCGCCCTTAGGCGCACTTACGCTGCTATAGAACTGCGTGCGGTTTGCAGTTTCGCTCGGAACCCATGTGCCCCAGCCTGTGCCCCACTTGTTGACGCTGCCGCCGGTGAAATTAAAGAATATCTGTGAGGCGTTGATATTGTCCATCGTAGCGCCCTTATCGGTATACTTATATTTAATCGAAAGCTTATAATCTCTGCCTATATCGAACTTATAGGGGGGCTTTGAAATCTGCACTCTGGGATACATTTCCTGGAGGTTGCCGTTCTTATTAACGAACAGCTTAACAATTTCATCGGCATTCCAATCCTTCATTACAAGATATGTATTGCCGGTGGAATCCTTTTCAAAACCACTCTGATAATACTGGCCGCCGTTCGCAATACTCCATCCGCCGGAAAGTGCGCCCGCTGCAAAACCGTTGAAATCTTCCTTATAGATTTCAACCATTTGCTCGCTGATTTCGGAAACGGCGACATCGAGTATACCGTTTTTGGTAACGGAAGCTGCGGGGATTGTCGCAACATACTTTCCGCCTTCCGCCTTTGCTTCCACAGCTACACCGTTGTACTTAACGATAGGCTTGGATTCTGCCGTAATTTCGTACTTTGTCCCGAAATAGTCATTTACGGTAACTTTGCCGCCGTTTGCAACAGCTTCGGAAGCCTCGCAGCCAACACCCGTATTGGTGACAGCCGTAACGGAAGCATCGCCCGTAATGTTTACCGTGTCTTCATAATAAGTAGTTTCAGCCTTCCATTCAACATTGTCCATACCGAAAGCAATGTTGAGGTCGTCAAGAACCTTCTGGAAAGCTGCGGTTCTCTTGTCGGATTTAAGGCCGGAGCAATCCTGTCCGAGGCTCCACTCTGTTCCCACAAGAGATTCTTTTGTGTATGTGCCGTCTGCAATGCACGCTTCATCGCCGTAAACATGGTCGGCGTCAAGCGTGAAAGTATAACCGGTCAAAGGGGAGTTGGTTTTATCATCCTTAACAAATCCCGCACCCCAATATGCCTGATTGTCAACCAAAATCTTAAGAAGCGTATCGGCAATACTTACTTCAAAGAAGAAGTTATTAACGCTGCCGACAGTCCCGTCCGGAACGATTGTCAGATCATTGCTCGAGGTTGTAAGCTTGTAGTTAATACCTGTCGCAACATTTCTTCTCCAGCCGCTCGGAAGGTCTTTAGCAGTCTGCTTTGCTGCAGTTCCGCCGCTTGTTGTTGCTGCACCGATTAAGAAATAATACTGGTTGTAAGCCTTTGCGGTTGTGCCGCCTCCGTATCCAAGCAGCTTGTTTGTGCCCATGCCCTCAATACCGCTTACTCCGGCACTGAGAGCGGTTATATTACCGTTGTTTACAGAACCCAAATCCCAGGACAGCGTGTAATTCTTTCCTGAAATATAAGGTACATTATTGCCGGCTTTGAGCCTGAAACCCAGGCTTGTAGCTACTCTTTTATCAGACTCTGACGCAGCAGGCTTTCCTGCAAGACCGTCTGCGCTAAGTGTAACCGCACCGTAGTGATTGCCGGTACCGTCATCTTTAATGCTGTCGATTTTGCCGTTGTTCCATATAGGCAGCGAACCGCTTTCGTAATCTTCTTTAAAAACCGTAATTGTGCTGCCGGTTTCCGGTGGTTCTTCTTCGGGGTCACTCTGTTTATGTATTCCGTTGAGAGATCCCATAAGGATCATGTCATCAATATAGTTCTTATACCCGTTTTGATATAATGGCCTGATTTCCATTGTTGCCCAGGTATTGCTGTCAACAGTACCGGATGGAATAGCGCTTTCTTCGGGTACGATATTTTTTGTTCCGATCAGTTCGCCGTCAAAATATGTATAAACCGACCAACCGTATTCAGCATCGGAATTCTTTTCGAGTGCCATCAGGAACTGATGCCAGCCCTTGGTTCTTGTTTTAATATCATTGGTTATATTATCTTCTGCAATAGTGTCATAGTAGTAATTCGCCGAGCTTCTCACTATACCGCTGTCAACAGCCTTCCACGAATTCATGCCTTTCCATTTTTCGGCAAATTCTCCATAGCCGTAATCTTTCTCAAAATTACTGTTTTGGTGGAAAAGAGCAGAATCCGTAAAACAGATATTTTCAAAGCCTACCGAATAATCGCCGCTGAAATCATCGTAAAACCAGCCTGCCATTGAGCGGTATCCACTGTCCCACCATCTTTCGGTCATAGAAGTGCTTACGGTAGATGCATCTTTATTCTTTGCCCACGACTTTCTCATAAGCCTTACCGTATAGTTGTTCGGCCAATTGCTGAGAGCGCTGCCATCGTAATGCCCGCCCTCAGGCGTACCGGGTTTGCCGCTCGTCACATATGCAGCATCGGTTGCATTGCTTACATTAGCCTCAGGAGAAATCGGCTGTTCGGCAGATGTTTTCGAATCCTGTCTGGTCATAATCATTTTCGCCGTATTCCTGCCATATTTTGCAGATATTACCGCCATACCGTTTTTTCCGGTCGATGAAAGCTTGTTTCCGTCAAACTTGAAAACAGTTTCATCAGAGCTTGAATATGCAATCTCCGAATTGCCCGTCAGCACAGTCTCGCTTCCGTCCGACACTAATGTCCCGATAACGGTAAGAGGCTCGGCATTTCTGTCTTCCCCGCAATAGAAACATTTGTTTTCAGTAATACTGATTGCCGAGAATTCTTTGGCTGTATAAGCTGTTTCCGCGAAAGCCGCAGACTGCAGCGATGCCAAAATCATCACCATCGAAAGCAGTAAACCGATAATTTTTCTGTACATATTAAATCCCCCCAATAATTAAATATAATTTTACATTTATATTATATCAAATTATATCAAAATATCATTTATATGTCAACCGTATTTTTATCATATTCTTCACGCTTATCCTGAAAAACATCATATATCATTTTCCTTGACTTTGCCTTCTCGCCGTGCTATAATATACTAAAATTATAAATAAATTCAGGGAGAAAGATAATGGAAAATAAACTTAAATACTCATCTCCGGCAAACTCTTTCGAGGAAAGCCTTGTTTTAGGCTCCGGTTCGCTCGGCGCTGCGGTTTACGGAAATCCCTCAAACGACAGGATTTCCCTCAACTCCGACACCTTCTGGTCGGGGCTTCCGGGGGACGGTATTTCGGACCGCCGTAAGGCGGTAAACGAGCTTCAAAGGCTTGTTCTTGACGGCAAAATCGCCGAGGCGGAGGAGCTCACCGTAAAAGAAATTCTTCACGAAAACGGCGCAAAATATCTGCCTGTCGGAAGCGTTTACATCAAATCCGAAGGCGAGTTCTCGGATTACAAAAGAACCCTCGACCTCGAAACTGCCGTTGCGGAGGTTACATACAGCTTGGGCGGCGTCAATTTCAAGCGTGAGTATTTTGCGAGCTTTCCCGATTCGTGCATTGCAATAAGAATCACGGCGGACAAGCCGAAATCCGTTTCGTTCACGCTGTCGGCGGAAACTCCGTTCAAATCGAGTTTCAAAGAGTACGGCGGAATGCTCATTATGCAGGGCGAATCGCCGTATAATTTTCACAAGGACGAAAACCAAAAAATCACCCTCGGCTACAGCGATGAACCCTCGGAGCGCTGCACCTGCTTTACAACCGCAGTTAAAGTCATTGCGGACAGCCAAAAGTTTGCCTACGGCGACATCACGGTCGAAAATTCCGACGAGGCGGTTATATTTATATGTATAGAAACAAGCTACAGCGGCTTTGACCGCCATCCCTTCACAGAGGGCAGACCCCACGAAAAACTGTGCGTTGAGCACATATCAAAGCTTTCCGATTTTGAGTCCGTAAAGCTTTCACACACCAAAGATTTCTCGGAGCTTTACAGCCGTGCGGCGATTGACCTGTGCTGTCCGGAAAATGAAAAAGATACCGATACCCGTCTTGAAGAGTTTGACGGAAGTGACATCGGGCTTTACGAACTCATTTTCAATTTCGGCAGATACCTTATGATTTCCTCGTCAAGGCAGGGCACGCAGGCGACAAATCTTCAGGGAATCTGGAACGAACACACGATTCCGCCGTGGGCAAGCGCATACACGGTTAACATAAACACCGAAATGAACTACTGGCCGGCGTTCAGCACCAATCTTGCGGAATGCTTTGAACCGTTTTTGGATTTGCTCGAAAAAATGCGTATAAACGGCAGGATTACGGCAAAACAGCTTTACGGAGCCGGCGGCTTCGTGGCTTTCCACAACTCGGACATATGGGGCAAAGCCTCACCCGTAGGAAAAGAGCCGGGGCGACCTGCGTGCCGCTGGGGTTACTGGAACATGGCTTCGGGGTGGATGGCGGTTCAGCTCTATGATTTATACGAATACACCTTCGATAAAGACCTCCTCAAAAACCGAATTTACCCGATTATGAAGGAAGCGGCGGAGTTTTACATGGACACCATGATTGAGGACAGCGACGGCTCATACATCCTCTGTCCCTCAACCTCGCCCGAAAACCAATATGTGCTTAGCGGCGAAAACTGCGCAATTGCGAAGTATACCACGATGACGACAAGCATAATCAAGGAGCTTTTCGACAGGCTTAAATCCGCTGCGGATATTTTGGGCGATGATTCGGAATTTATAGAAAAACTCAGGAAAATCAAGCTTCCCGAGCTCAAGGGAGATTACGAAGGAAGGCTTTTGGAATGGGACAAAGAATATCCCGAGCAGGACAGGCATCACAGGCATGTGTCGCACCTTTTCAGCCTGTTCCCCGGAGAACTTATCGACCCAAAAACAACCCCCGAGCTTGCCGAAATGTGCAAAAAATCGCTTGAGGCAAGGGGCGACGGCGGAACCGGCTGGAGCCTTGCATGGAAGGTTAATCTTTACGCGATGCTGCGCCTGGGCGACCGCGCGCTGGACATTCTCAAAAACCAGCTCAATCTCGTTCTCAGAAACGACATGGATTACGGCATCGCCGGCGGAACATACCCGAACATGCTCTGTGCGCATCCGCCGTTCCAGATTGACGGAAACTTCGGCGTTACAGCCGGCATAGCAAACATGCTTCTTCAGAGCAAACCCGGAAAAATCACGCTTCTTCCGGCACTGCCGAAAACCTGGAAAAACGGCAGTTTCAAGGGACTTGTCGCAAAAGGAAATGTTTCCGTAAGCGCCGCTTGGAAGGACGGGCACATCGCATACCTTTCGGTTGTATCCCCCGTTTCGCAGCATATCACAATCACCGCCGAAGAGAAATCGTTTGAAGCAAACATCGAATCCGGCAAGGAAATCAGAATTTTATAAAATCATAACGGCGGCCCGGTTTATGAGTCGCCGTTTTATTTTGGTTCAAAATCATTGACATTGCCCGGTTTATATTGTATAATTATACGGGGTGAGTTTTTGAGTAAAACATTTAAAATTGCATTTATGATAATAACGGCCGTGGCAGCGGCGGTTTTTGTTTGGCTTGAGGTTATGAAAATCCCGATGAATTCCGACTCCGCCTGCATGATGCTCGAGGCGAAGGACATTCTTTCCGGGAACATTTTTCTTTCGGACTGGAACCTCACCGGTATAAGTTTTTTAACCACCGATCTGCCGTGGTTCACGCTCGGCACAGCGGTTTTCGGGGTGGGGCTGAACGCATTTCGGCTGACGGTTTTTATGATGTATGCGTTCATGATTTTA
>JAXGBA010000042.1:0-11635 GCA_034186235.1 Clostridia bacterium
GTAGAGCACTTCCTTGGTAAGGAAGAGGTCGGCAGTTCAAATCTGCTCAACAGCTCTGAAAAAAGCACTTGCAAATGCAAGTGCTTTTTTCAATGCCTATTATTCGGGAAGTTTCGCAAATTCCTTTTTGTAAACATATCTTGTAAAGAATATACAGAGCGTAAACGAGAATATTTCGGCAATCAGGAACGCATACCATACATGCATTACATTTTCCGTGAGCTTGGCAATTACATAAACCACCGGCAAAAGCACGCAAAGCTGGCGCACAAGCGACACAAACATACTTAGCATCGCATGCCCGCAAGCCTGGAACACCGATGATGATACCACGCAAAACGCCGCCGTGGGATAGCTTATGCTGATAACCCTGAGAGCGTGCCTTCCTATGCGAAGCATATTGTCCGAAGCCTTAAAAATTCCGTAGAGCCTGTCCGGGAAAATCTGCATTATGAGCATACAGAAAATCATAATTATTTCCGCATAAATCACGGCAAACTTGATTGTGCTTGTAATTCTCTTCCGCCTTCTTGCGCCGAGGTTGTACGCAATAATCGGCACCATACCGTTGTTAAGCCCGAAAAGAGGCATAAACGCAAAGCTTTGCAGCTTGAAGTAAATTCCGAATACATTTATTGCGTCCTCACGCATGGAGTGCATTGTCGAGAAAATCTTATTAATTCCGAATGTCATGACCGAGCCGATTGACGCAACAAGCATCGACGGCACGCCT
This sequence comes from Clostridia bacterium, assembly GCA_034186235.1. Classification (GTDB taxonomy): domain Bacteria; phylum Bacillota; class Clostridia; order HGM11514; family HGM11514; genus CAKSKB01. The sequence goes on from JAXGBA010000042.1 coordinate 734, forward strand.
ACGCCGTAAATTTTTTTAACCGTATCGCCGTTCAGCTTAAAGCCCTTGAACGACAGTGAAATTTCCTTGTTCTTTCTTATATTAAATATAATGCCGAGCACCATTGCTACCGCCTGCCCTAAAACTGTGGCAGCTGCGGCACCCGCTGCGCCCATCTCGGGAAAGCCGAAATATCCGAATATTAAAATCGGGTCAAAAATGATATTGATAATCGCACCGATACTCTGGGTTATCATGGTATAAACGGTTTTGCCGGTTGACTGAAGCAGCCTTTCAAAAGTAACCTGACCGAATATCGCAACCGAAAGCCCAGAACAAATGCCCATATACTGCCTGCCGTAATTTATTACTGCGGCGTCATCACTCTGAAATCTGAAAAACATTCCCGAAATCGAAAGACCGATAACCGCAAATAATATCCCCGAAAGATAGTTTAGCAAAATCCCGTGTGTTGCGGCGCGGTTCGCACCGTCAAAATCCTTTTCTCCGAGCCGCCTCGAAAGCAGTGCGTTTATGCCGACGCCCGTCCCGACCGCAACCGAAATCATGAGGTTCTGGAACGGAAATGTTAGGTTAACCGCAGTAAGCGCCTTAAGGCTGTAATGAGATATAAATATGCTGTCCACTATGTTGTACATCGCCTGAACCAGCATTGAAATCATCATCGGAAGCGAAATCGAAATCAGAAGCTTGTTTATAGGCATTGTGCCCATCTTGTTTTCTTTCTGCATTAAACTCATCCTTTCTTAGGGAAGCAAGAGTCGAAAAGGAGCAAAATTTCCCGTCATAAGAAATTAATGGCTCAACGCTCACTTGCCTATATATAATAACACATTTTTCGCCTTTTGTCCACCCCCGAAAACTAAAATAGAAATTGAGCATACGGGAGAAAATCATATGAAAATCGAAGAAAACAGAAGATAATATATTCAAATTTAATTTTTTTGAAAAAAAGTGTTGACATTAGGTGAAAAGTGTATTATAATAAATATCGTTGATTTTAATGAACGGAGGAATTTCCATGAGTACTTATATGATTAAGCCCGCTGATGTCAACAGAAAATGGTATATCATTGACGCTGCGGGTCGTCCTCTCGGCAGAGTTGCCGCTCAGGCTGCAACAATCCTCAGAGGAAAGCACGAACCCACTTTCACACCTAATGTTGACTGCGGCGATCATGTTATCATCATCAACGCTGCTGAAACCATTCTCACCGGCAAAAAGCTGGAACAGAAGGTTTGGTACAGACATACAGGTCATGTGGGCGGCCTTAAAGAAGTTAAATACAACCACCTTATGGCTGAAAGACCCGAAAAGGCTCTTGAACTTGCTATCTGGGGTATGCTTCCCCACAACACAATAGGCAGAAAGTCTATGACAAGATTAAGAATTTACAAGAATGCTGACCACAAGCATGAAGCTCAGCATCCTGTAATGTACGAGATATAAGGGAGGTTGAGATTAATGGCAGCAACATATTTTTACGGCACAGGCAGAAGAAAGAAATCCATCGCCAGAGTTAGACTTTTACCCGGCAACGGCACAATCACCGTTAACGGAAGAAGCATCGACGAGTATTTCGGTCTTGAAACGCTTAAGGTTATCGTTAGACAGCCCCTTACGCTTCTCTCTCTTGTAAACAAGTATGATGTTATCGTAAATGTTACAGGCGGCGGCTTTACCGGTCAGGCAGGCGCAATCCGCCACGGTATCGCAAGAGCGCTGCTCGAAGTGAACGAAGAAGAGTACAGACCCGTCCTCAAAAAGGCAGGCTTTCTCACTCGTGACCCTCGTATGAAGGAAAGAAAGAAGTACGGTCTCAAAGCTGCTCGTCGTGCACCGCAGTTCTCAAAGAGATAATTATTTTATCAAACAAATGGCTTGTTTACAGGGCTTTCGCCCTGTTGCAAGCCTTTTTTGATGTCCGTTTGATGTCCGAACGGTCGAAAAACATAAAAAATCAGCGGTTAAGGTGTAAATCCTCAACCGCTTTTTTGTTGCATATACATTGAAAATGTCAACATCTGTCAACATATATATTTTTGAATTTCAACTTTTTTCAACATCTACATTTTTTGAATTTCAAGTTTTATGAGGTTGTTTCCCCACTATATATGAAAAAATGTCAGGTTTTATCAGGTTGTTATCCTTTTTTATATCTGCCCATTATTCTTTTTTATAGTGGGGAAAATCTCTTTTTTATAGTGGGGAAGTATTCAAAATTTTTCTTGCTTCGTTCTCGCTTCGTTCCCTTTTTTATGGACTTCAAAAACTCCAAATACTCACCGCTTCCGCACCGCTTCAAGTGAATTTTTCACGGCTTCCTCTTGGCTTCCTCTTTGCGTTCTCGTTGCGTTTCTCTCTGTTCGCTCTCTGTTCGCTCTCTGTTCGTTCTTCTGTTCGTCTTTTGTTCGTTGAGAAAATCAAAGTCAAAATCATCAAAAGAGAAGTCAATATCAAGGTCAATTTCAAAGTCATCAAAAGAAAAATCAAGGTCATCAAAATTGAAATTTATCGACAGTTCCTCGACAGTTAAACTGTCATTTTTCTCCTGTTCCTCACCTGTTCGTTTCATTACTCACTCACCGTGATATAAACGCCCTCGCTCTGCTCTACCAATTCATTATACATAGTTTCAAATTGGCTATTGCCTGCCGTTGCTCGTGAGTCCCTTTCCGCTATTCCGCTATTACCCCAAAATACAAGTCTTTCCAACGGCTCACGGTATGGAATTTCAGCAGATTTCAAATTACTTGCTAATACCGCCATTTCCATATTATCTTTACCGCCTCTTTCCTCTGCGTATTTTCCGATAATACGGAGCATTGCAACATTACCCTCAAAGTCCTTTGCAAGTGCCTTTATTTCGTTATCAGAGAGAATACCGCTCTTTAACAGTTCAACTGTTGCAAGGTCTAATTTGTCCCCTGTGGCTCTGTTATATCTGCCGAATACATCATCAGCTTCAGCAAGGATATTTTCAAAGTCCGTGTTTGCGGTAGTTCTCAATTCATCAAGGGCTTTTTTGATTTCTCTTTGCTCTTTATCGTGTCTTTCCTTTGCTTCCTGTTGTAGTTTGTAATTGCTCCAACCCCTTGCAACTTCTTTTTTCCATTGTTCAGCGTTTCGGGTGTATTGCTCGGTTAGTCTTTCATACTCGGCTCTATGTGCCTTGTATTTATCATTGATTTTGTCCAAAAATTCCTTTACATTTCTATACTGTGCCATAATTATTTTATCTTCCTTTCGATAGTAAAAATTTTGTTTTTCGCTTTGTCATATACTCGCAAACCTGACGGAATAATCTCTATTTTTATTGTGTCCGTGTCAACCGTTGTATAAGGCTCTAAAACACCCTCTGAACGCTTTACACGCTTTGTTATGTAGTTGTATTCCTTATCTGCTAAAAGGTCATATAAGAGTGCCATTTTGACAGTTAAATAAATCAAGGTTTTTGTCAAAGTCTGATTGCGTTACAAAGTGAATATCCCTGCTGTCTTTTACCATTGTTTCACGGAAGCGGAGCTGTCCTAATTTTGATACATAACCAATGTAGTTTTGTTTCTGCTTTTCATCTTCAATGGTAGTAGCATAAATAAGCAAACCGTCAGCAAGTTCCTTTGCCTTGTTCAGAGTCCGCATACTGCCCTCGTCCCTCGTCCATACTTTGCCGTTATAAAAATACCATTCTTTAGCGGTGGCGTTGTATCTGCAAGTGTCTTTGAAAACCTCTGCAAATAATGCTCCAAAACCTTTGTCATCAAGGGAATATTTGCGGTAAGCGTCTAACTCTATGAGTTTTGATACTATGCCCTCATTAGCCTTTATTTTGGCTTTTATAGCGTATTCTCTCTTGCTTGGTCTTGTTATGCCTGACAACTCATAAAGGCGGTCTATTGCCCCTTTTAAGTCCGTATTTTCAACTGCTATTATGTAGTCAATAACACTACCGCCAACATTACCACTCGCACCGAAACAGTTAAAAGTCTTTGTTTCGTGATAATAAACAAGGTCTTTTTTGTGTCCGCATATTTCGCACCGCTCAAACATTGCACATTTTGAGTTATTAAAAACCGTTTTGCCGTTCCGCTCCTGTAAGTATCTGAAAAAGTCAAAATCTTCTTTTAATCGGTCAAGTTCTTCATTGCCTGTTTTGACTTGTTTCTGTTGCTGTGGCTCTTGCAGTTTCAAAACATTTTCAATGTCGATTGTAGCGGATAAATCGCATATAACTACATCTTTATTTGTGCCGTAAAATATGCGGTCAGCATTAGTACAGGAAGTATCACTCTGCGGAAAGAGTTTTACAAGTGTTTGTGCAATTACTGCCCTTAATGCTTGATTTGTTACAGTTTCATTCATTACAAAACAAAGTCTGTATTTTTCCTTTTGCTCCGAATGTGAAAAACTATAATAATAAAATGCAGGCGGTAAATTGTATCTGTTGCAGATTTCAAGTGCATTGCCAACGGATAAAACAGGCTTGTCTGATTTGTCATTATCAATATCAACCATAAAAAGCCGTTGTTCTTTCCAATTTTCAGCCTTGCACCCTTTACCGTCCATTACAGCAGGGCTGATACTGTACCCTCTCTGAATGTATTTTATAAGCGTTTCAAGGTCTATGTCTTTGATTGTATTTGCACCCTGTAAGCGTGGCTTTATAATTGAAATATGTTCTTTTGGCTTTTCCGTGTAGCCCTTTGTGTCAATGTGTATTAGCAATTATCACCACCACCGTTTTTTAGATATTCAATAGCAGGCTTCATTGCTCTTTGCATATCTTTGATACGCCCCTGCATACCTCGCACAAATTGCTCAATATCTCGGTCATCAGCAGGCAACCAAAAACCGCTTTGCGTATTACTACAAATAAGAGTTCCTTGTTTGCGTAGTGCATTTACTGTTATTGTTACATCTCGCTCATTCCAACCTAAATATTTAGCAAGTTGTTTTGCCGTGATTGCGTTTTCCTCTCCGACAGATAAATAATCTGTGAGTTTTAGCGGTTTATTTCTTCTCATTCTTTCACCGCCTTTTTGCTTTCCTCTGTGAGCATTTCGACTAAAAGAGGGTAGTTTATCAGGCATTTTGTACCGCACATAATATGCGGAATTTTGCCCTGTTTCTGCATTAGTCTTAAACTATGCTCTGACAGTATTCCTGTCTTTGCTGTTTCTCGGATTGTTAAAAATTGAGGCATTTCACACATTGCGTTCACCTCGCAAAAGTTTATCAATAGCAGATGAAACAAGCTCTTTTCTGTCCTTGTTCATTTCTTCCCTTAACCACCTACAAAGAGTTGCTTCAGATATGCCGATTTCTCGTGCAACTTCATAATGACAAAGACGATTTTGTTTTATCTTCATTCTAATTTCTAAATTATACATTCTTTTTATTCCTTTCGTAGAATTAAAGGTTGTGCACTTCCTTTGTAACTTTATTATAAATGATGATGATAACTATTGACATTGTCAAAATGTTGTGATACAATATATGATGAAAGGAAACATTTTGAGAGGTGAATGTATTGAAACAGAAATTTACAGTATATTATTCTAAAAAAAGCTCGTCCGCTCAATTAGATTTGAGAGTAACTTTTGATAATTATGATGAAATGAGCGACAGCGTGAGAGCAGATTTTGCAGACGGTGAAGCCGAAAATGAAATAGAGAAAATTACACTATTTCACCTTAAACATTGTTATTTTGATTATTTGCATTTATACGGTGATTTGCTCGCTTGTGAAAATACCTTTGATTACTTCAAAAAATTGTTTGTTGCTACAAGCGAAACGAATAATAAATTTTTTGAATATCAACTTTATAATGCTGAAAAAGACTACAGGGAATATTTCCAACACAATAATTTTACAAAAGAATTTTTTGACATTTACGCAAACAGTAAACGAATAACTCTCAACCGCAAACTATTTGAAGTTGAAAATCAGCATTATATACCACTGCGTATTGACAGCAAAACAGACGATATTTTTTACAGTTATGAAAGTACGGATATAAAAGATATTATTTTTTCATCAATTCACTTTGCATTAGAAAACGGATATAAATTTTCTCAATGTTCACATTGTGGGCGTTGGTTTTTCAAGGACGGAAGCAGAGCAGGAAGCAGAAAAAAATACTGTAACAGAAAAAGCACATTTAATGGCTATGAGCATTTACCCTGTGAGCAAGCCGTTAGGAATATCAATCAAGAATTACAAAGAGAAAAGAAAAGAATATATAACTCAATGGTAAGGGAGCATTTAAGTACAGAGCAATTTGTTTATGACTTTTTAGACGAATGTGCAGAGTATATGACAAAAATCAAAAAATGTGCTTCGGTGCAAAACTTATCTGATTATTGGACTTTCTTAAAAAAGTATAAGGACGGTGTAAAAAATGGCAACAATAAATAAGCGTGGCAACACATTTCAAATTGTGGTTTCTCTCGGTCTTGATGTGAACGGAAAGAAAATCAGAAAAACAACTACATATAAACCGCCTGAAAATACTACACCGAAAAAGGCTGCAAAACTCGCACAGGAATTTGCTGTTGAATTTGAGCGTAAATGTAGAGGGCTGTCCTCGTTAAATGAAAATATGCGGTTTTCAGAAATGGCTGAATGGTTTATTGATAACTACGCAAAAAACAAGTTAAAACCGATAACCGCCTACAACTACGAAAAGCAAATAAAAAACAATTTGCTCCCTGAATTAGGAAACATCAAACTCAAAGATTTTACCCCTGCAAAGATTACAGCCTTTTTCAAAACACGCACATATCAGCCTGCAACCTGTCGCAAAGTATATGTCATTTTACAAAGTGTGTTTGCTCGTGCTGTGGAGCAAGGCTTCATCAAAGAAACGCCCTGCACAAAGGCGGTTATATTGCCAAAAGCCGAAACAGCAAAAGAAAAAAAGCCTTTTCTTGACGAAAATCAAGCAAAAGACTTGTTAAAAATGGTTGAGGATAACACACAATTCAACCGCATTATAAAAGTATTGTTATTTACAGGTATGCGTTCGGGTGAGTGCTTGGCTCTCCGTTGGCAAGATATAGACTTTGAAAATAAGACAATACACATTGAAAACACTTTAACAGATGTGGGCGGTAAACATTGGCTTCAACCGCCGAAAACTGCAACAAGTAACAGATATATTGCTTTATCTGATATTTTGGCTGATATATTCAGAGAACAGAAAAAGTATAATGATGAAAAGTTGAGCAAACTCGGAAAATTATATACTTATCCTGAAATGGTATTTACAACAGAGAGCGGAAATTATGTTGACAGGTCGGGACTAAATACACAGTTCAGACGATTTGTAAAAGGTACAGACTTTGACTTTATTACTTTGCATAGTTTACGCCATTGCAACGCAACGCTTTTGATAAACAGCGGTATTGACTTAAAAATTGTAAGTGAGTTGCTCGGTCATTCAGATGTATCAACAACAGCGAATGTATATGCAGATGTTTTGAAAAGCTCAAAGGCAAAAGTTGCTGATTTGATTTCCTTAAAACTGAATGGAAATTGATGTCCGTTGATGTCCTTTTGATGTCCGAAAATACAAAAAGCTATTGCAATTTACAAAAAGTTATGATACAATAATCAAGGAAAAGCCTTATATTATGCGACTTTTCAAAACGATACAAAACACTATAAAACAGCGTTCTTATTTCTCAAAGAGATAATTATTTTATCAAACAAACGGCTTGTTTACAGGGCTTTCGCCCTGTTGCAAGCCTTTTTTGATGTCCGAATAGTTAAAAGCAAAAAAACGGAGCGAAAATTATCCTTTACCGCCTTTTACGATCCGTTCTGCCGTCCGTGTATGTAACAACCGCCCAAACATCACTGTATAATTCTATAAAAAACTAACAGACCCGAATTTTAGGGTCTGTTAGCTTTTTAATTAGGAAAAAACCAAAACAATGAAAGGGTTTGTAATATACTCTTAATTTTCTGTTACCGTTATGTCGGTTTCTGTTCCCTTACCGGTTGCATCGTTTATTAGGCTATAAGGTGCGGCGCTGTATTTGCCTACGGTTATTCCGTCGCCGACTACTCTGACTGCAAACTTGCCGTCTGCCGACTTCGTCTCAGCTGCAAGCGTAACTTCACCGGTCTTAACGTTGTCAGCGCCGAACTGCGAAAGAATGAAGCCGTATGCGTCAAATTCGCCTGTAACAGTTCCGTACATAATGATTGAGTTTTCAGAGATTTTTGCTTCTCCGTTAACAGTATATGCCTTGTTATGTTCAACATTTGAACCGGAATACTCAACCTTAGGTTGAACAGGTGTATTTTCCTTATAAATAACTTTGATTGTTCCCGAAGCTTCAACCGGCTGAATCGAGAAACTGCCGCTCTGCTTACCGATAAGCTCTGTTCCGACCTCCGTTTCGCCGCCATAAGTCACATACCTGATTGCTTCGATAACCTTATTTTCGGGTGCGGTTACGGTAAAATCTGCCTTCATGAGGTCTTCAACCTTTGCGGACTGACCGTTTGTAAGAGTTGCATTACACTTATTATTATCAAAGTTATTAAGGCTGGCTGCCTTAACGCCAAGGGTACCTTCGCCTTCAAACGAAATATTGTGCATTAATGCAACTTCGGTACAGCCAAAACCTGTGAAGGTTCCGGAACCGCCTATAGGCTCAATCTGTCCTGCAACGCTGTATGCATAGGTGCTTTCTGTAGTTGCACCGTTGGTACCGAAATATCCGAAGTATGCATCCTGATAATTATACAGCTGCCATTTCGTATCATCATTATCGTTATAAATATACTTTTCGGTTGAATTATTCCCTACGGTTCCGCCCAAACCATTCTGCTGACCGTTAACATATTTTCCGCTTGTTTCGCCGGGCTTAAAGTAGTTCAGCGAAGACGGGTTTGACCACTGTGTATATTGAAATGATGCGCTGCCGGTGTAATAAACCTTCCAGAAATAAAATCTTCCGGCAGCTGTATAGAAATCATTGAATCTTATATTGAGTCTTCCGCCGCCTTTGCCCGTACCTGCCCAGTAGAATGTACCGTTATCCGGGTCAGCTTTATTGCCGGTGTTTGCATTGAATGATGTAAACATAACCTTACCGTCTGCCGATGTGAGAGATGGTGTAACCGCAGTTTCATTATCTTCCCCTGCATTTACTGCCGTACCGCCCTTAAGGTCTGTGAAATATGTATTGCTGACATATTCGCTGTTTTCGGCTATCGTTATTTCAAGCGCCCCGTCAGTGCGGATATTGCTGCTTTTTGTATCCTTGGTTCTTAAAACAACTTTGGCATTATTGCCGTCAAGTTCAAAACCTATTATTTTGCCGTTATATTTAACCCTGCTTACCGCTCCGTTTGAAGGTGTAATCGTATAAACGGTATCATACAAATCATTTGTTTCAACAGTATCGCCGCTTGAAATTACCCTGTCGCCTCTTGCGTCCGTATTTGCTTTAACAACAGCTTCACCGCCCGAAATGGTTACGGTATCCTGATAAATATCTGCCTTTTGCGTAACCTTAACATTATCGAGATAAACGGTGTAATCATTTTTATCAAGCTTTGCCTGTATTTCCGCAGCCGCAGCTTTATATGTATCGCTTGTTGTATCAGTCGATTTTAAATCGGAATATTTCGTATCGGAATCAAGTACACCCTTAACAACATTATAAACATACCCGCCCCAATTCGGCATCTGAGGAGATAACTGAATATTCTGACTTGTTGAGCCGTCTGCATATGCATAAATATTAATCGGCTGAGTAGCTGTATACCAACCGGTATCAGCATTCTTTGCTGTGGTAGAGGTTGGATACTTTTCTGTTGAAAACTTTGTTTCGCTCTCGCTCAGTTTCATACCGACGCTGCAATTGAATATTCCTAAAAAGCTGTTAGAACTGATATTGCCGGTGCTTTCTTTATACAGAAAATCATAATTAACGGTATAATCAGTGCCGGCTATAGCGGCAAAAGCCGCTGATCTTCTGAACCTTATATATACTTTGTTGTTAAAAGTATTACATGCAGCATTAGAATCGGCAGGATTAGCTTCATAAGAAGCCAAATATCTCCTCAGCGCTTCCGAACCTACCCAGTTCCCGGCTTTTATCGCTTTGTTGCCGTCTTCTTCGCAAATCTCATAATTCAGAAGCTTTCCGTTGCCGTCACCGGCCTCATTGTGGGTACCGTTCCATGAATTATAAGGAAGGTTTATGCTGCCTGCCGATGTATCATAATTCTCAAAATCATCGTAGAAAACAATAACATCGCCTTTTCTTGTACTTGTTTCCTCCGCCGAAACACCTACGGCGCAGAGTGCCGAAAGTATGAGCGTCAGCGAAAGGATTGCCGCCAAAAATCGTTTCATAATTGAACCTCTCCTTGAAAAAAATATTATCTTTATTACATTATACCTCTCTTTCTGTATTTTTGTCAAGCCTTTTATGAAACAAAAAAGTTTTTTGTGTATTGTATACAAAAATCAGCCTATCAATTTGTGGACAATGCCGATAGTCTGATTTTAAAGAAGGTTTTCAGGAAACCCGAAAACCTTCCTATGCTATTCTCTTTTATCTATTATCTAAAAGAGAGTTGACAAATGACCTAAAATATAGTATAATATAAAAAAAGGCAAGACCTCAAACGGTTATGCCAAGATAGATACTTTTAGATAGTCCTGACTTGGTAGGTGGGGGCTATCTTACTTTTTGTGTAAGCGCAATTAAAAAAATTACTGTCAGCAATAATACTATCAATATGTATTTTTTCATTGCAGCCACCCCCTTTCCCGATTTTTCGGTAAAAGAGTGGTATAACCGCCCAGCTTTTACACTGTTTTAAGTCTTGCCTGTCGATAAATTTCGACAGGTTTTATTGTATCACATTTGCA
>JAXGBA010000043.1:0-16817 GCA_034186235.1 Clostridia bacterium
ATCATCCTTCTTTATCTTCCACTTTGCCGTACGGTTTTCGGCATCAACATATTTTAGTACAACCGGCTGACCGCCTCCGTTGTATTTGCCTTGTTGCTCCGCCGTAAGCGTTCCGGTTTCGCCTCTTACATAGTACTGCTCGCCCGTTTTATCCGGGTTGGGCCAGCGCGCGTTGGTAAGAGCCGTTCCGTTCATATAGAACTTCTGTCCGCTCGTTGTCACTGTTGCACGCAGCTGGGGAATGTCAATCCCCTGTGCTTTAATGTCAAGCATATATATATTATCTCTTGCATAGCTTTCGGAAAGCCTATTTAAAAGATTTTCATCCGTAACCTTTTTGATTTTGCTCGAATCAAGCTTATCTGCGCCCGTAAACGTTACCTTTTCGCCCGGGTACGGCTGATAAATTATTTCGTTTTCAGCCGTGCCGGAATCATCGTTTCCGAATACGATTGACTCATCCGTTTTGTAATCTCCGCCCTTGATATAAACATTGACATCAGCACCGGTCTCAAATGCACCGGTCCGCATATATTTTGCAATCACGGTTTTTGCCTTGTCAATGCTTGCAAAGGCATTTTCTTTGGAAGTGCCGTTATTATCATCGCTGCCGGATGCGGGATCAACATAAAAGCTTGTGCCGGACTTCGGAATCTCCTTGAAGGTTATGGTAAGGTTATGCTCCGCCTTTGTGGGGGTAATGATGAATTTTCCGCCGGAATACGAAATTGCGTTTCCGTCCAGTTTAATTTCAACATCATAACCCCTGTCGGCTGCGATTTCAAGCTCTGCGGCAACGCCGATTTTAGCTTCAAACTCTTCACCGTCAGAAAGAGTTGTTCCTTCAAACTTAACGCTTCCGCCCTCATTCATGCTGAGGGTGATTTTGGCAGGCTCTGCATTGTCGATTCTGTCAACCTCCCATTTAAGAACGGGATAGCCGTTATTGAGGTTGTATTTATCCGCCGCAAACGCTGCACCCAGGGTTTCGGCTGTCGGTGCGGGAAGCCCCGTTTCCTTCGTGCCGTGGTTTTTCCAGGTTTCCGAACCGTTTGCATCGATGTTGTAGCAATCCTTTAATGTGCAGAAGCCGTCCGTTCCCTTAACTTCGCTTGAAATAACTGAAAGGCTGTCGGCTGCTTCATCGCCTACGGAATAGCAGTTTTCAACATTAATTCTTATGTTGGTGTTGTTCCAGTTAATCCATGTTCTCGAAACAACGCCTGCAAATTCGTCATAGCGGCTTGATGTTCCGTCCTGAGTGAGGGTGAGATTCTGAACATAGCAGTTTTTGATAGCAAATGCATACTTTGTGTCTGCATTGTTCGTATTATATCTCACGCAGCCGACAACGCCGGCATTTGTGGGATACTCGCACTGCGCTTCTGAATCAACGCGGGTAGTTATGCTTGATTCGGAATCTCTCACAAAGCAGTTTTCAACCGCAACATTGTCAACATTTCCGAGCACGTTAATCCAGCCGACCAAAATCGCCGATGTGTTTGCGCCCGATGTTACGCTTGCATTTTCAACGCCCAGATTTCTTACGCCCTGCCCCGAAACATTGCCGAAGCCTGCCTGCGTAAAAATACCGTTTGTGAGTTTTGTGCCCTTGGTTGAGGACTTCCAGTTTTTGATAACGTGACCGTTGCCGTCAAAGCTGCCTCTGAACTCCAGATCCGAACCGGCGCAGATACCGCCGCGATCGAAGTCATAGCCGGTCATATCCAAATCGGCGGTCATCTTATAGTATCTTATCGGGGACACGCCGTTATAACGGCCGGAATAATATCCGCTTACCCCGAAAGCGCCTGCCGCCGGCCAAACCTTGTCTGTGCCGGGGATAGGATAATCCTCTGTGGTGTTGAAATAACCGTTATCGTAGTTCGTTGTAAGATAAACAAGCGTTGCCAAATCCTTCGGGGTCTGAATAAGGTACGGATCTTCTGCCGTGCCGCTGCCCTCAAAGTACCCTTCCGCAGCCGATACAAAAACCATCGGCAGCGTGGAAAGTATCATTACAATGCTGAGCAAAAGTGCCAATATTTTTTTCATGCAAATCTCCTTTATGTCGTGTTTACTTCAGTGTAAAGCTGTCAGTTTCGTTTCCGAACGTTGAAGCTTCGCCTTCAGTTGCTATATAATAAGGTTTCATCGTGAAGCTGCCAGTCTTTACGCCTTCGCCGTACACCTTGATAGCGTACGCCCCGCTTTTATTTTCGATCGCTTCAAGAGTAAGCGCTTTTCCGTCCGAAGCACGTGTGATAACCATACCGTATTCAAACGGATTTACTCCGCTAAATCTTGCATATGCAACCGCCGCCGGTGCATTGCCATCACCGTGTGTTGACATTACAACAGCTTTATCAGCAACAATTGAAGGCTCTGTTGCCTTTTTCGCAAATTCAGCAGACCATACACCGCCTTCCGAAAGGTCGGAAAATGCAAACCTTGCACTGCCCGATACGCCAAAGTCGGAGGTTTTGTCCGCAGTGCCGTACCTAACAGCAGAAAGCGAGTAATTCTCGGCAGGCTGAGCCGAAACCGTAAGGCCTGCACCGGTTTTGATATAAACCGTATTACCGGTTCTTTTAACCAACCCCGCCTCTTCCGTCACATCAAGAGTACCGTTTTCAGGCGTTTCAAGTGTGTTTGTTATGTAGGTGTATTCCCACGGTAAAACAGGCAGTCCGCCGTTAAGGCTCAGCACATCGTTCATGAAATCAGCGCCCAAAGCTGCGGCTGTCGGTGCGGGAAGGTTTGTTTCGGTCGCAACGGGCGCAAGGGAACTCGCGCCGCTCTCCCATTTGCTCCAATCCGTGCCGTTTGCCGAAAGGCTGTAGCAATCCGTGAATGAGAATGTAGCATGTTCCGTAGTTCCCGGAACAGCGTCCGGCCCTATCGGCGGAAGATAAGAACGCGCTTCGGAGCCTACCGAGTAGCAGTTTGATATATAAGCTTTGTTATCCTTAATCCAATTATGCCAGATTCTCCCGACAATACCGCCGTAGTCTGGCTGACCGTCCTCTTGGCCTTGGTCATTCAGAAGCCTTATCCCTTTCGCATAACAGTTTCTGATTACCGCTGTTGAAGCAGAGCCTTCCGTAAAGTTAAGGCATCCCACGATACCGCCGTTTGCCGGTGCAGTATCTCTTGACTTAATCTGCGATGAAGAATTTTTAACATAGCAGTTTTCGACTGCGGTGTTTTCAACATTAGCAAGAGGTCTTAAAAAGCCTATCAGAATACCCGAAACGAATTTATCAGATGCCACGCTTGCGTTTTCAACACCTACATTTCTTACGCCCTGCCCCGGAACATTGCCAAGTGCAACCGTCGAGAAAATGCCGTTGCCATCGCTGCCGGCAGAGGATGAAGATTCCCAGTTTTTGATAACATGACCGTCACCGTCAAAGCTGCCCCTAAATTCCAGATTTGACCCGGCGCAGATACCGCCGCGGTTGAAGTCATAGCCGGTCATATCCAAATCGGCGGTCATCTTATAGTATCTTATCGGGGACACGCCGTTATAACGGCCGGAATAATATCCGGCTTTGCCGTGTGCACCATCTGCCGGCCAAACAGTTGTTGTACCCGGAATTGTATAATCCGCAGAGGTATCATAATAACCATTGTCATAGTCGGTTGTGAGGTAAACGAGGGTTGCCAGATCCTTAGGCGTCTGAATAAGGTAAGGCTCGTCCTTCGTACCTTTGCCTTCAAAATATCCTGTTTTTTCTTCTGTCTTAAGTTCCTTGTAATAAAGTTTTCTTGAAGAACCGCTTATTACCTTATCGTCTCCGTTCTTCTGCTGAACATATACATACTTAATACCGGCATTTTCATCCGTGCTTACGCTGTGAACGGGCTTGCCATCAAAGAGAACATCATACGATGTCGCAGTAGTCTCAATAACAATCGTATGCCAGCCGGTGGTTCTGTCAAGCTGTACCTTTTCGGTATCTGATTTTCCGCTCGCACAATTAAAAGTATACTTTCCGTCGGCATAAAGCTTGAAGTATTCCCTTATGCAAAACACACCTGAGCCTTCGGTCTTATCCTTAAAAGCAACAAGACCGCCGCTTACGCCGTTGTCATAGAATGTAAATGTGGTTTTTCCGTTTGCGTATGAAGTTTCAAAACTTGCGTCCGAAAGAGTTTCGGAGGTCGGAATGGTTTCAAAATCGAAAACCCCCGTATACCCCTCGGGTGCCTCATCATCGGCAAATACTCCGCACGGCAGAGCCGTCAGCATAAGTGCCAAAGCAAGCAGTAAGACAATCGTTCTTTTCATTTTATCACTCCCTTTATTAATTTTAACGCTGTCTATACATATATTGTACAAAAAAAATTGCCGTCTTGCAACGGCAATTTTTACGCAAAAACCTAACTATTTTTTGATTTGGGATTTTCTGTATGAATTAGGGGTCGTTCCGCATATTTTTTTGAAGTACCGGTAAAATCTTACATCATCGTCATACCCTATCCTCCTGCCGATTTCATCAACCGACAAATCGGTTTCGCGAAGCAGGCGGCAAGCATTTTCGATACGCTTTTTCTGAATGTAATCGGTAATCGTCATACCGTAGCACTCACGGAACATCATACTGAAATAAGATGGCTGATAAAGGCTCTTTTTCGCAAGCTCGGAAAGTGACAGTTTTTCATTATAGTGAGTTTCGATATAATCAAGCACCTCGGCGGTTATGCGTGTTTTGGTCTTATTCCCGAAATGCTGCGTCATTTCCCTAAGCGCCATAGTCAGCAGAATCATTGCACTGCATTTTATAATTGTTTCCCACCCGGGGATTTTGTTTTCGTACTCCCGGTACAGCATTTCGGCAAGCATATCCGCTTTCAGAACATCTTCGCCGCGGAACTGAATAAGACTCTTTTCTCCCGCCAGGTTTCTGAATTCCTGAAAGCATGAAATCATCATTATTTCAAATGCATTATTGCTTACAAGCGTGCTGTCATCATTTATAAAAAACTCCGGCTTGAACAGAATGTTGTAATAGACGGTATCCTCCGTTGTTTCCATTTCGTGTTCCTGACCGAAATTCACGAACAGAAAACAGCCCTTGTGCACATCGTATCTTGTACCTTCTATACTGTGCCAGCCCTTTCCGTTTGCAACATACACAAATTCGATAAATTCGTGTGTGTGCGGCGGCTCGATCCATTTGCAGGCACTCTTTCTGATACAAGCCAGGTCGTCTTCTCCGAAAAAATTCCGGTAAGTAAAATGTTTCATCGAATCATCTCCGTATTAAAGAGATTTTATAAAACCTGCCACTTTATCCGCAAGATATGAATGCCCGAAATCGTTCGGGTGAAGCCCATCTGCGGTGTATGTAAGCTTATTTGCCTCAACATCCGGACAAATCCCCGATTCGTTATACAAATCAAGCACCGGAATTGCATATTTTGCGGCGGTTTTCTTAATTATTTCTGCAAAATCGGAAAGAATATGCCCGTCAAACCTCGGATTATTTTCGCCCTCTCTTTTAAGGGGCGTCATAACCATAAGCTGTTTGCCGGCATAGGCTTCCGTAAGATACCTGAACAAAACATCACACGAACCGCAGAAGGTGTCTGCGGTTTCATCGCCGAAGCTTCCGAAAGGCGCATCGCCGTGACCGTAATCGTTTGTTCCGCCGAAAACGCAGACCAAATCAGCGTCCCTGTCCATTTCCTTGGCACGCATTATAAAATCAAGATCCCATCGCTCGCTCTCGCTCTTGCCTCTCTGCGGGGCAATTCTTGTTCCGCCTATTCCGTAATTTCTTGCGGCAACCGGCGCATAGCGCTCTGCGATTACGCCGACATAGCCCTTTACGGCAGGATCGCTTGCTCCGCTGCCTTCCGTAATGCTGTCGCCGAGAAAATTTATCTTCAATCTTTTTATATCCATTAAAAACACCCCATAAAAATAAATTTACAACTTTAATTATAGCACATTTTGAAAAAATGTCAATAAATATATGGATTTTTCAACGGTTTTATGTTAAAATTAAATCGGTGATGATTATGAAGCTTAAAGGCTGCGGTGAAAGGATTTCGGATATTATTGATATGCCGCTTCCGTGCGGAGGCAACGGCAAATGCGGAAAATGCAAAATAAGAATACACGGTGACATTTCGCCGATTGGAGCGGACGAAAGAAAACTGCTTTCCGAACGGGAAATCGAAAGCGGAATCCGTCTTGCGTGCCGATGCAGGGTTTTGGGAGAAGCCGATGCGGATTCCGTTCCGCATGCCGAGCTGCACGGAATAACAAGCGGTTTTTTGCCGGAAAACTCGGTTATAAATCCAATAACCGGCAACAAAAAATGCGTTGCTGCGGCGTTTGACATAGGCACAACAACAGTTGCATACTATATTTATTCGCTCCCGGAAGGTGTGTTGGCGGAATCCGGTTGTTTTGAGAACGCCCAGAGGAAATTCGGTGCGGATGTGATTTCAAGAATATCATACGCCGAAGCCTTCGGAAAGGAAAAGCTGACGGAAGCGATAGTCAGTCAGATCAATAGTATCAAAGAAAAATTCAAACCAGAATTTTCCGTTGTAACCGGAAACACCGTTATGCTGCACTTTTATACGGGGCTTGACCCGAGCGGAATCGCAAGATTTCCGTTCACGCCGCAAAGCCTTTTCGGAAGCCGCTTCGGCGGTGATTACATCCCGAGGTGCATATCGCCGTTCATCGGTGCGGACGCTTACTGCGCCGTTATTGCAAGCGAAATGACAAAAACCGATGAGCCTTCTTTGCTGCTTGACTTAGGAACAAACGCCGAAATTGCGCTCTGGGACGGAAAACGCCTTTTGTGCACATCTGCGGCTGCCGGGCCGTGCTTTGAAGGGTACGGGCTTTCAAGGGGCATGAGCGCAGCGGACGGCGCAATATCAAAGGCATTTGTTGCAAACGGCAGAATCTGCTATGAAACAATCGGGCAAAAACCGCCTGTCGGATTTTGCGGCAGCGGAATAACAGATGCTATCGCCGCTCTGCTCGACCTCGGAGAAATTACCGAAAACGGGCTTTCGAAAAATGACATTTATATAGGAAACATTCCCGTAACGCAAGATGACATAAGGCAGATTCAGACGGCAAAAGCCGCTGTTGCGGCAGGAATTGAAATCCTGTGCGGCAAAAGTGAAGCAAAGCCGAAAAAGCTGTATGTTGCAGGCGGCTTCGGCTCATCGTTAAACCCAAAAAGCGCTGCAAGAATCGGGCTTATTCCGAAAGAACTTTCAGAAAACTGCATACAGCTCGGGAACGCCGCAGCAGCCGGCGCCCAAATGATGCTGCTTGACAAAAAGCTTATGAAAAACCCCGATTTCACGGCAGAAACGGTTGAACTGTCGGGAAACCGGGAATTTTCGGAAAGCTTTATTAAGCATATGGGATTTTAGAACTTAACACCGCAGCAGCGCAAAATCAGTTTATATAGTTTTAACTCGTAATCATAATCGAAGGGATTTTCACTCTCTCCTCGAGCCAATTCCGCAAAGCCGCGCATCATATTATCATACCTGTTTTCGGCTTTTGAATTTACAACCGGTGCGGTATACGCCCACCCGAGGCCTTCCTTCGCCGATGTATATCTCGCACCGGTATACACATCGAATTTCTCATCGTATGCCTCAAGCGGTTTAAGCTCGGCTGTTCCTTCGGAGCCGCATATAACCAGCTGCCGCCTCGCAAATCCGCCGGGCTCCGCAGCGCAGGTTTTCGCAAACGAAACACCGCTTTTGTAACGAAGCAGCACCATGCCGTAATCCTCGGCCGTAACATTGTCTGTTCCGGTGGGCATATTCATCGGGATAACTTCATCAGGTTCGCCCATAATCCGCAAAATCAGGTCAATCAGGTGGCAGCCGAGAAAGAACATCATACCGCCCGGAAACCGTGCCAGCCACTGTCTTTTTTCGGGTGTGTGGAAGCAGTCCATGTGTGCCTCAACGCAGTAAATTTCTCCGAGTTCACCGGATTTGGCTTTTAGGACAGCCTCGTTTATCGCCTTGTTATAGCGGTACATATACCCAAGATGAAAGACAGTTTTGTTTGTTTTCACCGTTTTGATAAGTTCTTCAAATGCGGTCAAATCAAGTCCTCCGGGTTTATCCATATGCACCGGAAGTCCGGCTTTCGCCGCAATCTGCGCATATTTTGTGAGGTTGACTTCTTCGGTTTCAATAACAGCCGCATCGAGATTTTCGATAGCGAGAGCCTCGTCAACCGACATGACGGGAAGATTATCATATCTTTGCAGTCTGTCGGCAAAATCCGCCTTTTCACTTTCCGGAACCGCTATCGCCGCAACCTCATAAATATCGCCGAGCCTTAAAAGGCTGTCAAGAATACTTGTTGCGTGGTCATGACCTATCCCTATTTGAATTACTTTTAGTTTTTTCATATTTATTCCACCCTCAGCACTACTTTTCCGACATTTTCGCCCCTGTAAAGAATATCATGCGCCGCCTCCGCCTCTGTAATCGGCAGAACCTTATAAACCGTTGGCTTTACCAGCCCTTTCTCCACCTTCGGGAAGACATTTTTAACAAGCTCCGAAAGTATGTGGGCCTTAAATTCGGGCGTTCTCGAACGCAAAGTGCTTCCGATAACCCTGACGTTTCTCACATAAATGTTTTTAAGGTCAATCTCGGCCATTCTTCCGGCAAGTGCGGCAATCATAATCCATCTTCCGCCGTGACTCATGTAATGAAGGCATTTCCCCATAACTTCGCCGCCGAGGCAGTCAATCGCAACATCGACAGGATGTCCTTCTTCCAATTCACGCTCCAAAACCTTACAGATATCCTCCTTTGAAGTGTTTACAACCACATCAGCATTAAGGTGCTTTATTGAGGACGCAATCTCATCGGAGAGCACAGTTGTTATAACTCTTGCCCCGAATGCTTTTGCCATGGGTATTACAACGCTTGCAAGTCCGCTCGCTCCGGCGTTCATGAGAAATGTGTTTCCGGGTTTAAGCCCGCCCTCAAAGAAAAGATTGAGATATGCCGTTGCAAAAGCTTCGGGAATCGCTGCGGCTTCCGCCATGGTGCAGTTTTCGGGAACGGGCATAAGCATGTCATATTTTACATTTACATACTCTGCGTATCCTCCTCCGCCGAGAAGCGCGCAAACCTTGTCGCCCTTTTTCCAATCCGATTTCTTTGCGGCCTCATCCCCTACCTCAACAATTTCTCCGGAGATTTCAAGCCCCATCCAGTCGGGTGCGCCCTCCGGCGGCGGATAATCGCCTTCCCTCTGCATTAAATCCGCGCGGTTAAGCGCCGAATATTCGATTTTTACAAGAACGTCCTCCGCACCGACCGTAGGATTCGGAACATCGTCCCATCTTAAACTTCTGTCATCGTTTACAAGTATCGCTTTCATTATAATCTTTCCTTTCGGTTTTTTGCATATTCTTCTTACATCTTCGTCCAGTCAAACTGCACCACATTGGGGAAATTCTTGTCGTTTATGAGCCTGTTGTAAACGCTTTCACATTCAAGCGGCGAATGAACCTCCTCAATCATGTCTTTGATATTGATTCTTTTTGCTTCGCAGAGTTTCAGAATCGCCTTAACATCGTCACGGGTTGTGAACATACCCGGGGACGATTCAAATTCCGGACGGGCAAGCGTGTGCGCACCGATTACGGTTATGCCGGGACCGTGGATTTTTCTGTAATAATCCACCGTGAAATTTTTATCTCTCGTGCAGCCTAAAAGCGCAACCCTTCCGAACCGTGCCATGCAGTCAAGGCACTCGTTAAAGCCCGCGCCGACGCCGGTTACTTCAATTGCGGCATTCACACCGCCGCCGGTCACCTTTCTTACCTTTTCGACGAAATCCGTCTCAAACGGGTCGAATGCAAAATCCGCACCGAATTTCAGCGCTTTTTCTCGTCTTTCCTCAATCGGGTCAACCGCAATAACGGGCACCGCCCCTGCACTGCGAGCAAACTGCACCGCAAAAAGGCCGAGAACGCCAAGCCCCATAATCATGCACGATTCTCCGATTTCAAGCCGGGTTTTGCGGATTGCCGCCATCGGGAATGTTCCTATATGCGCAAGAGCCGCCTCGTTAAAGCTCATCCCCTCCGGCATTTTAACCGCACGGCTTTGGTCAATCACATTGAACTCCTTGTGGAGCGTCCATGACATCGCAACCCTGTCGCCGATTTCAAGGTCTGTCACATTTTTCCCTTTTTCAACAACAATTCCTACGAACTGTAACCCGACTGCCTCGGGAAATGCGCCGTTTTCTCCGGCTCTCCGTAAATCCCGACATTAAGGTCACCCGTGATGTTCGCACGCTCCGTACCGCAGCTTATGCTGCTGATAACGGTTTTCACCCTGACGGAATTGTCGCCCAGAATATCCTCCGGAACATCAACAAGCTCCGCTTTATTAAGTCCTGTAAACAAAATCTGTTTCACTGCAGCACCGCCTTTACAAATATTTATATTTTTATTTTATCACATTGACAAAGGATATAAAATAATGTATAATACTAAAAAACAAAACTATTATCTTATGAGGTACAGTTTTATGAACCTTTCATTTTTTACCGTTGACAAATATGAGTTTAAAAACCGAAATGTATGCGATTTCAGAAATGCTCCCCGTCCGCACTTTTGCATGGGGCTGATTCTTGACGGCTGCGCCGATTTTTTTGAAGAAGGGTGCGATGAAAAAATTCATGTTGAACGGGGCGATATAATTTTCGTTCCGATAACGGCAAGGTATATTTCAAAATGGTACGGAAAGCCCGAAATAAAATATATAAGTATGCACTTTTCGTTCGCGGATATGGGGATTTTCGGGCAGTTAAGGGTTCAGAAAATCAAGCCCGACAGTTTTGACAAGGCAAAAGAAATTTTTGAAAAAGCGCTCCGAAACTGTGACGGAACCCTCTCGCAGCAGTTCTTATCCAAAGCACTTTTCTATGAATTTATGTCGGAAACCGAACCGAAGCTTGAAAGGCGCAAGTCTCCGCTCACCGACAGCAGAATAAAAAAAGTTATATCATACATCAATCTTCATTCGGAGGAAAACATAAATATACCGGCTCTCGCAAAGCTTTGCAGCATGAGCGTGTCGCATTTTCACGCATGTTTCAAAACGCAGACCGGCATGACCCCGATTGAGTACAAAAATCTTATCAGCACAAACCGCGCAATGCAGCTGCTCATATCCGAAAGCGACAAATCCGTTGAGGAAATCAGCGAAACGCTCGGGTTTTATTCGTCAACCTATTTCAGAAGGGTATTCAAAAGCATAACCGGGAAAACCCCGACAGAATATAGAAAATCCGCAGCGGAACTATAATTTTTTTTGCAAAGCAGCCTGTCATAAGCACTCACGGCTTTTTTGCGGTCGATTCCGAGAAAGGCGCAATAGTCCGCCGCAGTGTTTCGGTTTGCACACTTTCTCATCGCAGCTTTTTTCGGGATACGCCGCAATTTTATTGAAATCATCGTCAAAAATTACTATTCTCATTTTAGTGATAGTATGAAAATCCGACAGTATTTCGGAAAATTCTGCATTATCAAATTTTATATTCATAATAAGCTCTCCGAACAAAATTACAGATTTACAAACAAATATATCTATATTATAACGCAAAGATATTATAAAATCAATATATAAAATAAAAAAAGGTGGGTAAATGAACATATACGGTCTTGATATAGGCACAACCGCCTGCAAACTGACCGTTTACAACGAAAATGGCGGTCTTTTGGCTTCGGCGTACCGTGATTATCCCGTTTCAAGAAGTGCCTCGGCGCACGAAATAAATCCGAACGATATATGGAACTCCGTAAAGGCTGTGACGGAGGAACTTAAAAGACCGGTTATAATAATGCATACGCAGCTACATGAAAAAATGTGAATATGCAAGCTTGACACAATCGGCAGAATTATGGTTATGGCGACGGAAATCTCATAGTGCAGCTTTACAATGCGACCGAGGACGAAAAGCTTGCCGATACGCCCGTAACCGTATTTGTTGGCGGGCACAGATATCAGATTCCGGCAGGCGGCACGGTTACAGTTCATCCGGGCGAGAGCATTTCCTTTCCGCCCCGCCAGTTCCACAAATTCTGGGGCGAATAAGGAAAGGGCAAAATCCTTGTTGGCGAAGTTTCAAAGGTGAACGATGACTGTGTCGACAACCGTTTTCTTGAACCTACAGGGCGTTTTCCCGAAATCGAAGAGGACGAAAAACCGCTTTATCTTTTGGGAAATGAGTACCCAGAGGCAAAATAAATATATATTCCCCGTTTTATACGGGGATTTTTATTGACGAAAAAAGTATTTTATGGTATACTTATATGTATGAAAAAACATATCTCTTTTATAATTATCTTTATCATGTTAATATTATCGTTTACCGGCTGCAAAAGCGGAAGTTCAACCGAAATTTTTTACGTAATGGACACCGTTATGACGGTTACCGTCTACGGCAGCGGCGCAAAGAAGGCATCAAAAGCTGCGTATAATGAGGTTCTTCGGCTTGAAAAGCTTTTATCCGTTACGGATGAGGAAAGCGAGATTTATGCGCTGAATCACCGAACCGCATCGGATGTTTCGGCGGAAACAGCCGCACTTATCGAAAAAGCTCTTGAAATAAGCCGCGAAACGGGCGGTGCGTTTGATATCACATTTTACCCCGTGTCGCTCCTTTGGGGATTCATTACAAAGGATTACAAAGTGCCGTCTGCGGAAGAAATTTCCAAAACGCTTATCCACTGCGGAAGCGAGAATGTAAGCATATCGGGAACGCACATCAACCTGCCGGAAGGTTTTATGCTTGACCTCGGTGGAATTGCAAAGGGATATGCAGCCGAAAAAGCAAAGGAAAAACTTGTCGGAATGGGTATAAAATCTGCAATAATATCACTCGGCGGAAATGTCCAGACTATAGGCAAAAAACCGGGCGGCGATAAGTGGAAAATCGGAATTGCCGACCCGTTCGGCAATGAATCCTCCGAAAGCATTTATGCTGAAGATTCGGCAGTTGTAACATCCGGCGGCTATCAGAGGAACTTCACACATGAAGGCAAAACATATCATCATATAATAGACCCAAAAACCGGATACCCTGCCGAGAGCGGCATTGCATCGGTTACGGTCATATGCGAAAGCGGCACGGAGGCGGACTCTCTTTCAACGGCGTTTTTCGTTATGGGCAAAGATAAAACAGAGCAATTTTGCACCAATCACGAAGGAATATCGGCTGTTATAATAATGCAGAACGGCGAGGTTATAAATGTTAAATGAAGTTAAATTTTTAAAGAGCGGAAGGTGCGCAAGAAAAGCATGGCTGCTTGAAAACACGGGCAGCTGCGAGTCACCCAGCACTCTGCCGTTCCCTAATATAAAAAGCGGTGAGAGAAAAAAGGTTTTCCGCTCGGAACTCGGCGAAGCTACTGTCGGCTGCGTTGCGGTAAAGAATAACGGAATAGAACTCTATGACTTTTACGATACCGTAAAATACAAAAAACATTCCGTGCGTATGAACTTCAAGCGCGCAATTGCAGAAAGCTGCGGATATACCGTTCTCGGGGCATTCGCGGTAACGGTGAACCCCAAATTTGAAAGAGGCGGAAAGCAGCCGTTTTACATATTCAACCGGATAGAAAAGCCTAAGACAAAAGCAGAGTTCAGGCACTGCATTGAGCGCATTTCGGCTGCCGCAAATGCAAAACACCCGAGCGATGCCGTAATGAAAAACGACTGCGCCGGCTGCGAATTTTTCAAAAGCTGTTTCAAGCTGCCGAAGGACAATATTTTCCTTCTGAAGGGTCTGAACTTTTCGGAAAAAGTAGCACTTTACAACAAAGGAATAATAACATTTGACGATTATATGAAAAACAGTCCCTCGCCGGTCTGCCGTATGCAGATTACGGGAGAAACACACATTGACAAAGGTGCCATAAAAGCTTTTCTCGCAAAGCTTTCGTACCCTCTCGGCTTTCTGGATTTTGAAACGATTTCTCCGCTGAAACCGTTATTTCCGGGATATCACCCGGGGGATAAAATAATAACTCAGTTTTCATATCACCAAAAAAACGAAAAATCGGGTGCTGTTCTCCACCGCGAGTTTATAGGCAACGGAATAACTAACCCGGAAACCGAAGCCGTACCGGCGCTTATTAAAGCAACAAAAACGGCAGGCTCGGTGCTTTCGTATTCGGTCTACGAAAAAAACTGCATAGAAATGCTTGCAGAGAGATTTCCGGAGCACCGAAAAGAACTTAAAGAACTGTCTGCAAAAATAGTTGACCTTGAAATCCCATTCAGAAAGCACATGTACTACACACCGCTTATGGAAGGGCGAACCTCGCTCAAATTTGTTCTTCCGGCGCTATATCCGAATGACAAAGCACTTGACTACCACAAAATGAAGGTGTCCGATGGAGAGGCGGCAGTGAAGGCTTACATGAGCCTTAAAGAAAAACCCGAACAGGAAAGAGAAAAAATCAAAACTAATCTTAAAAAGTATTGCTGTCTTGACACGCTTGCGCTGGTTAAAATAACAGACAAGTTGTATGAAGTAATCGCCAAATAAAGCGACCCCCGGGAAAATAAATTTCCTCGGGGGTCATTAGATTTGGGGGAACTATCTGTAGAGATTAGCTTTGTCGATATCGTTAAAGAGTGCCATTTTATACTCAACAACCTCACGCATTGCCTTAATGCAGGGCGGATAAATAGCGTTCGGTTCAATCCACTTGGGATTGTCCGCCAGAACTTCTCTGCACTTCTTGTAGAACGCAAACTTAATATCGCTCGAAATGTTGATTTTGGAAATACCGATTTTAACGGAAGAAGCAATTTCCGCATCGGGATTGCTCGAACCGCCGTGAAGAACAAGCGGAACATCAACGGTCTTTCTGATTGTTTCAAGAAGGTCAAGCTTAAGCTCAGGCTTCATGTCCTTGGGGTAAATTCCGTGAGCCGTACCGATTGCAACGGCAAGAGAATCGATACCGGTCTTTTCGATAAAGTCTTTTGCCTGCTCTGGGTCGGTGTAGATGATGCCGGCCGTGCCGCCCTCGTAGGAATCGCCGGTTGTACCGATAGTTCCGAGTTCGCCTTCAACGGAAACTCCGAGGGGCTTTGCAACCTCAACAACCTTCTTTGTGAGAGCAACATTTTCTTCATAAGGAAGGTGCGATGCATCAATCATAACAGATGTAAATCCGCAGCGGATTGCGCGGAGGATTTCCTCAAACTTTCCGCCGTGGTCAAGGTGGATAACCATGGGAATCCTGGATTTATGCGCTTCATCGATACAGGTTTTAATGAAGCTGTCGCCCAAAAATTCAAGTTCGGTCGGATGAATTGCAAGAATTACCGGTGCGTTCTTTTCCTCGGCGCTTTCGATAACGCCCTTGAGGATTGACTCACTGCCGATATTGAAGGCAGGAACCGCAAAACCGTTTTTGTCAGCAGGCGCAAGCATTTCTTTCATGTTGATTAACATAACAAATCACTCCTTAAAAACATTAATTATTTGCTTTATTCTCGGAACCGGAAAGCCGAATGTAATACTTCACAAGCTCACGGCTTCCCTTTTCCGAAGCTTCTACAAGGTCAAAATAGTTGATGTCGGGATTTTCGGCAAGAGCCTTTGCCGCAGCGTCACGGTTTGAATTCATGAAATCGCAGCCGACATTGATTTTGTTGATACCGTATTCCACGGATTTTCTGATATTGGTTTCACCCGAGCCGGAACCTCCGTGAAGAACCAGCGGCATATTTGTGAGGCACTTGATTTCTTTAAGCCTTTCAAAGTCAAATTCCGGAACTTTGCCGTCGGGGTAATTGCCGTGCGATGTGCCGATTGAAATTGCAAGAGCGTCAATTCCTGTTTTTTCCGCAAAAACCTTCGCCTGAGCGGGGTCGGTGTACATATCCTCTTTAGTGAACGCACCGCCGTCGGTTGCGCCGAGAGCACCGATTTCGCCTTCCACCGAAACACCTCTTGCATGGGCATAGTCCGCAATTTCGCGGGTCATTTCGATATTGCCTTCAAGGTCAAAGCGTGAAGCGTCAACCATTACGGACGAAAAACCGTCATCTATCGCCTTGACGATATAATCTTTTTCCGAACCGTGGTCAAGATTAAGCGCAACTGGAGTTTTTGAGTGCTCCGCAAGCTTTTTGACAATTGGAACAATAGTTTCGCTGTCACAGTGCGTCAGGAGATGATCCTTGTAAATATTGACAATTACCGGAGCATTAAGTTCCTCTGCTGCGCATATTACCGAACGGGCCGTTTCAAGATTGAAGCAGTTTATCGCCATGACCGCATATCCGCCCGAATTGGCTTTGTCAAGCATATTCTTCATCGAAACATACATAAAGCAAGTGCCTCCTTAGAGATTAGTTGAATTTGATTGCCGAAAGGTCTGCTTCTTCCTCTTCTTCGTCAAGGACAACCGTATCCTCAGGCTTTGCGTCACGCTTGAGCGCAACGAGGAGAAGCGCCGTAACAACCGTACCTACCGCAAGCGACAGCATGAAGCCCCACGGATTAATCATTGCCGGAACGATAAACATACCACCCGAAGGAACCATTGAGCCGACATTCAGAATCATAATCAGCGCACCGCCGATAGCCGAACCGATTGAACATGAAGCTATGACTCTTATCGGGTCAACAGCTGCAATCGGGATAACACCTTCTGTAATCATACAGATACCCATCGGGAAAGCGATTTTAATGTTGTCGGTTTCGCTCTTGGTGTATCTTTTGCGTCTGATAAGCCATGAGGGCGCAACGCCGG
>JAXGBA010000044.1:0-34059 GCA_034186235.1 Clostridia bacterium
CGGAACGAGATTTCTGCCGGCAACAAAGGCAGAACCGAAGGAAATGCTTCCGATTGTCGATAAGCCGACAATTCAGTATATCGTTGAAGAAGCGATAGCGTCCGGTATTGAGGACATTATTATTATAACCGGCAGAAGCAAGCGTGCAATTGAAGATCATTTCGATAAGTCATATGAACTTGAGGCTGAACTTGAAAAGCACCATAAAGATGAACTTCTGAAGCTTACGCGCGATATCTCTAACATGGCAAATATATATTATATAAGACAGAAGGAACCGCTCGGTCTGGGGCACGCAATCCTCTGCGCAAAAACTTTTGTGCGCAATGAACCTTTTGCGGTTATGCTCGGCGATGATGTGGTTGATGCAAAAACGCCTTGCCTTAAGCAGCTTATGGATGTATATGATAAGTACGGCTCTACCGTCCTCGGCGTTCAGCAGGTTCCCGAAAGCGACACGCACATGTACGGTATTGTTGACGGCACGAAGATTTCCGACAGGGTATACGATGTTAAAAACCTTGTTGAAAAACCCGCAAAGGGCACGGCGCCTTCAAATGTTGCAATCCTCGGAAGATATGTCATAAACCCCGACATTTTCGGGTATCTTGAAACCCAAACCCCTGGTGCCGGCGGCGAAATTCAGCTAACCGATGCACTCAAACGCCAGATGCTTAACGAAAAAATGTATGCTTATAACTTTGAAGGCAGACGGTATGATGTCGGCAACAAGCTTGGTTTTCTCGAAGCCACTGTTGAATTTGCCCTTAAACGCGACGACCTTAAAGATGACTTTTTGGCTTATCTCAAAACTCTCGGCATTTAGGATGTGATCTTGTGAAAATAAACTGGAACAACAAATATCTTACAATTTCCGTTTATACTCTGATCGTTGTCACGCTCAGCATAGTTATATTTAAGTTTTTACAGGGATTTACGGATTACGGCGCTATACTCGATTCATTCGGTGCAATTATCAAACCGATTATATACGGCATAGTTTTAGCCTATATTCTTTCTCCGATAGAAAAAATATTTGAATATAAAGTTCTGCCGAAGATTTTCAAAAAGGCTAAGCCGAAATTTATAAGGTATGGCGCAATCGGAATTGCTTACCTGCTGTTTGTAATCGCTTTTGCGCTTGTGCTCTATATTGCAATTCCGCAGCTGCTTGAAAGCATAAACAAAATTATTGTTTCAATTCCTATGTACATCGTGAATGTGCAGAATTGGTTCAACTCACTCATGCAGACGAAAACCGGCAAACTTATTGCAAGCAATGTTGATTTGTCAAGTGTGAATTTTGAAACCATATTCACAAATCTTCAGGATATGCTCAGTTCATCGCTGCTCGCGGTTAAGAGCACGCTGTCAGCATTTATTTCGGTACTCTTTAACATGATTGTCGGCATTGCGATTTCAGTTTATCTTCTTGTTGACCGCGAAACTTACTTCAGGCAAATAAAAAAGCTGCTGTATGCCTTCGGCAACAAGAACAAAATTACCGATTTCTGCGAGGATTGCAGAACAACCAAAGAACTTTTCAACAGTTTTATGTATGGTAAGCTTGTTGAATGTTTTATTGTCGGTGTTGCGTGTTACATAGGTGTTGCGATAATGGGCGTTAACAATGCGCTGCTGATAAGTGTTATTGTGGGAGTTACGAATTTTATACCGTATTTCGGACCTATTATCGGTGCTATCCCCGGTGTTGTGCTTATTTTCTTCGATGGCAAAAACGGCACCAACCCAACCATGACGCTTGTTTTTATAATATTTATTCTCGTTCTTCAGCAACTTGACGGAAATGTTTTAGGACCGAGAATCCAGGGAAAAAGCGTCGGAATATCATCATTCTGGGTGCTTATTTCGGTTGTTGTTTTCGGAGAATTTTTCGGAGTATGGGGTATGCTTCTTTCAGCACCTGTATTCGCTGTAATAATTTCCATATTCAGGGCGAGCGTCAACAAAAGACTTGAACGCAAAAACATCGATGAGTATTTAAATATGCCGGAGGAAAAGACGGAATAACCTTTGAAATCACCTCATAAAGTAGTTTTGGGGTGATTTCAGTGCGTTTAACTAACGGTATTATTTCGGCCGATTGTCTGCTTGACGGTAAAAATATAGACATCTGCATATCGGGATGCGACAAACCTTTGCGGATATATGCACTCGGTGATACTCTGTTTTACGGCGGAATTGCCGAACCTTGCGGCGAAACCAAAAGCCGCCTGTCATTCATGCCGCCGTTTAATCCCTCTGCGGTAATTGTATCCGAAGGACGGATTGAAGATGAGCATAACGAAATTTTTCGTTTCGTTTTCAGCGGAATTACTTATTCTTTGATAACGGAGTTTCCGAAAATTTTCGCTAATGATTTTGAAAAAGAATTATTTTCGCAGGATTCTATTAAAGCATGTTTTGAGTTCTACGGACATTTTTTTGTGTTTTCAAAAAATCAAATAACATATTATGCGTTTCCGTCAGACTTTTTTACACACCCGCTTTTGCAGTTTCTGCCGTATTCGTTTTGGTATGATGTTGATATTTGCGGCAAACACAGAGGATATTATTTTATTGCATACGGCAAAACGCCGATGTTTGCGGATTTGAATTCTGTAACTGAGCTTATGCGGAATAAAACCGCTTTTGACGAGCCATAATAGATACATTAAATTTTAAGGTCTGTTTATAATTATGAATGAATTTATTGTATTTATTATAGGGTCGCTAGGCTACAGTGTTATAGAGATGCTCTGGAGAGGCTACACCCACTGGACAATGGGCATAGCGGGAGGAATATGTTTTCTTCTCATTTACAATGTTAATCTCCGCATTTCATCGGGGCTTTTGATAAAGTGCCTTCTCTCATCTCTTTGCATAACTGCAGTCGAATTTGTTTTCGGCGTCTTTTTTAACATGATTTTAAAGCTTGATATATGGGATTATTCCACATTGCCACTTAATCTTTTCGGGCAGATTTGCCTATTATATTCTGTTATGTGGTTCTTTTTAAGCATTCCGCTTATCAAGCTGTGCGATATACTTAAAATTACATTGGAAGAGGTATGATTTAATTGAAAAATACATTTGCGATTTTAGCTGCCGGTACGCTTTGGGGTACCATGGGTGTTTTTGTGAGGATTTTGACGGGGTTTGGGCTGTCATCGCTTCAGATTTCCGCTGTAAGGCTTGTTTTTGCAAGCCTGATTCTTATAATTATTTCAGCTTTTTCCGGCGGAACGAAAAATTACAGAATTAACCGCCGGGACATCATATGGTTTCTGGCAAACGGAATTTTCAGCATTACCGGTCTTACAATCTGTTATTTCAATTCCATAAAAATGTCATCGCTGTGCACTGCCGCGATACTTTTATATACGGCGCCCGTATTCGTTATGATTATGTCCTATTTTATATTCAAAGAGAAAATTACGCTTATGAAACTTATGGCTCTTGTTTCAGCTCTTCTCGGATGCACATTTGTTACGGGATTCGGCGGCAAAATCTCCGCTGCCGGGATCGCATGGGGAATCGGTTCGGGCATATGCTATGCGCTTTACAGCATTTTCGGGACGATACTTCTCAGGAAATACAAAACCTTTCAGGTAACGCTTATTTCATTCATTGCCGCAGCAATTTCGATTCTGCCGTTTTCGGATATCGGCGGTATTGCCGATGCGTTCGGTAAGGCAGCCAACAAACCGCTTTTTGCCTTGCTTTGCGTACTTATAGGGCTTGTGACCGCCGTATTGCCGTACATGCTTTTTACATATGGTCTTAAAGGCACTATTCCGGGGAAGGCTTCAATAATTGCTTCGGTAGAACCTGTAGTTGCCACGGTTATCGGTATTCTGTTTTTCTCGGAGCCGTTCGGCATTAATTCTTTTATAGGAGTAATTCTTGTAATTCTGGCAGTTATGCTTGTCAATAATTTCGGAAAAAGCGTTGACAAATAAGATATTTAAATGCTATAATATCTAAAAACAAATGAAGGAGATTTAACTTATGAAAAAACTGTTATGCTTGATTATGGCTTTAGCCATGATGGCACAGCTGCAGATTATCACAGCATCTGCAGCAGGCGAGAATTTGATTGTGTATGTTGCCGAAAACGGAAGTGATACCAATGACGGCTCGCTCAATTCGCCTTTTAAAACCGTTTCAAAAGCGGCAGAGTTTGCAAATGCAAATAAGGGTGGCAAATCAATAAGAATTATACTACGAGGCGGCGTTTATCAGGTATCAGATACAATTAGTTTCAAAAATACCGAAACTAAGATTTTGTGGTCGGCATATCCGGGCGAAACTCCCGTTATAACCGGCGGAGTTGAGCTTAATGGCAGCGATTTTGAGCCTTCTGACAAACTGCCGGGTAAAGACGGAATTTATCAGATTGACCTTAAAAAATACGGCGTTGACAAGCTTCTTGATCCTAAACCCGTTATGCAGGCAACTTTTAATGATGAATCCCTCATGCTTGCACGCTGGCCCAATGACGACTATTATTATCCGAAGGTTCTTGATGCAGGTACATACTTAAGAGGCTACAGCGAGGACAAGAACCCTCCTTCATCGCCCGACTACATACCTCCGGAGGAGCAGAAAAACGACCCGGGCGTTATTAAATATGATGATATGCGCTTTGAAAAGTGGTCGAATATAGAAGATGCTTATTTTACAGGCTACTGGGGCGTTCTCTGGTCAACCGATACGCTCAAATGCAGCGAGATGGACAAAACCGCAAAAACAATAAAGTTTAACCGTGCAACAACTTATTCTGTTATTGACGGCATTTGCCATTTCTATGTATACAATGTCTTTGAAGAACTCGACACAAAAAGCGAGTACTACATTGATTCGGATAAAATAATGTACATATATCCGCCGAGCGACATCAATGACGCAAAAATCGATATCTGTCTTACCGACAAGGAGTTTTTCAATCTTGAAAACACATCAAACATGTCGTTTTCCGGTATAACTTTTAAGGCTAATGCAAAATCGGCGTTTGTTATCTCAGGCGGCAAAAACATTTTGATTGAAGACTGCAGCTTTACTTCTGTTCAGGACAAAGTAATAGAAATGAAAAACACATACGATTCGACCGTGGCTTCATGCAGATTCTATAACATCGGCGGCAAAGGAATAGAAATTGAATCCGGCGACAGAAACACTCTTGAGTCCTGCGGGTGTGTTGTTGAAAACTGCACATTTGAGAAATTTTCACAGATTTTAAGAACTTACAATCCGGCAATCGCACCTTCCGGAGTGGGCGTCAGAATGTCGAACAACAAATTCAACGACGCTCCGCACTCCGCAATAATCTTCGGCGGAAATGATATGCTTATGGAATACAACGAATTTACCGACCTTCTCAAGGAAACCGATGACTGCGGAATTATCTATTCTGGCCGTGATATGACAACGAGAGGTCATCAGATAAATTATAACTATTTCCATGATGTCGGAGAGGGAAGCGGCTACGGCAGAGCAGGAGTTTACATGGACGACGCCATGAGCTCGATGTCGTCATTCGGGAATATCTTTGTGAATATGCAGAAGGGCTACTTTATGGGCGGCGGCAGACAGCACACTATTGCAAACAATGTGTTCTATAATGTTAAGAATCCTATACCGTTTGACGCAAGAAGCTCCGCTATGACACACGAGGATTTGTTAGTTGACAAGGACACAACCGATACAATTGCATTGAGATTCCGTGCGGTTCCTTACGACAGCGAAATATGGAAAGAGCGCTATCCCGATGTTTATGAAATGTCAACCGATAAAAACCCGGGGTATCCCAAACATAATTCAATTTACAACAACGCTCTCATTTACAGCGGTCATCCGGAACTGAATGCTCTCGTTGAGCAATACGCCGATAGAATAGAAAATAATGTTGACATCAACAGAAAATCATCGGGTCTGATAATCAAAAACGGCGAAAGACCGCAGCTTGGGGCTGATGGTGATATATTCAAAAAAATAGAAGGATTTGAAGCTATACCGACCGCAAGAATGGGAACTTACAACGATTATCTTTCTGCTAAGCTTGCAAATGCAGCAGCGCTTAAAATTGGCAGTCCGTTTGCTTATTCAGCAGGCAGAAAATCGTTTATTGACAGCGATAACGCAGAGGTAATGCCCATAATTCAGGACGGCAGAACACTTGTTCCGGTAAGATTTATTTCGGAAACCTTCGGTGCCGATGTTACTTGGGACGATACTTCAAAAACGGTTTCCGTGAACCTCGGCGGCAAAAAAATCAGCCTTGTTCTCGGCGAAAATACTATCACTGTTGACAAAGCTTCCGAACAGCTTGATGTTCCGGCGCAGAGCATTAACGGCAGAACTTACATTCCGCTCAGGGCAATGGCAGAAGCAATCGGGAAACAGGTTTTCTGGGACGACAGAGGTCTTATTTATATTTCCGATTCCGAAACACCGTTCACAGAAGATGACACATATATTGTCGATGATATTATAAGAAAACTTTCATAAATACGGTTTACCGCATGGCGTTTTTCTGCGCTGTGCGGTAATTGTTTGAAAAAAATCCGAAAAGGGCTTGTAAAATTTGATAAATAATGCTATAATAGATATATATGCTATTTTAATTTTACAGTAGGAGGTAAATTCCGATTGGATAATAAAAATATACATAAAACCTCAATCGGCGGTCAGGCGGTTATTGAAGGCATTATGATGAGAGGACCATCGGATATCGCAATTGCGGTTCGGAAAAGCGACGGAGAAATTGTTATTGATAAAAAACCCGTAAAATCGGTAAAATATAAAATATTGAAACTCCCGATTATACGAGGCGTGTTCAACTTCTTTTCCTCGCTTGTTACGGGGGTTAAATCGCTTATGTTTTCGGCGGAATTTGTCGATATCGAAGGCGATGAACAGGAGGAACCTTCAAAAATCGACAAGTGGCTTACCGAAAAACTCGGAGACAAACTAAAAGACATCGCAATTTATTTCAGCGTTGCCGTATCGCTTGTATTTTCAGTTCTGCTTTTTATAATGCTTCCCGCATTTCTTACCGGGTTTATAAAAAAACTCGGTGCAGGTCATTCGATTATAATTTTAGCGGAAGGCGTTGTCAGAATTGCAATATTTATGGGCTATTTGTTCCTGGTTTCCAAAATGAAGGATATTCAGAGGGTTTTTGAATACCACGGTGCGGAGCATAAATCAATTTACTGCTACGAGCACGGCGAGGAACTTACGGTTGAAAATGTCAAAAAATACACAAGGCTTCACCCCAGATGCGGCACAAGCTTTTTGTTTATCGTTATGATAATCAGTATAATCGTGTTTTTCTTCATAAAATCCGATGTATGGTATTTAAGGCTTGTGTACAGGCTCTTGCTCCTTCCGGTTGTTGCCGGGATTTCCTATGAAATCATCAAGCTTGCCGGAAGATATGACACTCCTCTTACAAGAGCTGTCAGCAAACCGGGAATGTGGCTTCAGTATTTCACCACCCGTGAACCTGATGATTCACAGATTGAAGTTGCAATTGTTTCTCTCAAAGCGGTTATACCGGAAAACAAGGAAGACGACAAATGGTAATATCACAGCTTATTTCCGAGTGCCGCCGCATTATAGGCGCTTCATCCGAAACCCCTATGCTTGACGCAAAGGTTATTGTTAAGTCAGCACTTGGAATTGACGATATACGGCTTGTTCTCGATAAGTATAAAGAAGTCGACGGCGCTCTTGCTGAATCTGCTGCGGCAATGGCTGAAAAGCGCAGAAATCATGTTCCGATTGCTTATATAACGGGGCACAGGGAGTTTATGTCTCTCGATTTTGCGGTGGAAAGCGGCGTGCTTATCCCAAGACCTGACACCGAATGTATTGCCGAAGCCGTAATTGAGAATGTTTCCGGAGGGAATATTCTTGATATAGGTACCGGAAGCGGCGCAATAGCGGTTTCACTTGCAAAATATATTCCGGAAAGCACCGTAACCGCAATCGATATTTCGGACAAAGCGCTTGAAGCGGCACGGCACAACGCACAGACAAACGGTATTTCGGTTGAGTTCATAAAAGCCGATATTTTCAAATTTGACACAGATAGGATTTTTGACTGCGTTGTATCAAATCCTCCGTATATAAAAACCGGCGAAATAAGCGGACTTATGCGGGATGTAAAGGATTTTGAACCAATCACGGCGCTTGACGGCGGCGCCGACGGACTTATCTTTTACAGAAAAATAGCGGATTTCTGCAAGACAAATTTGAAACCCGGAGGTAAAATTTTTCTTGAACATGGCTTCGGTCAGTCTGAGGCTGTGCAAGACATATTAATCGGCAACAACTTTACAAATGTTGAAAAAATATATGACCTTGCAGGCATTATACGCGGCTGCATGGCGGTTTTGAAAGGATAGTACAAATGAAAAAGTTTTTACATGATTTTAAAGAATTTGCATTCAAAGGGAATATCTTTGACCTGGCTGTCGGCATGATGATAGGCTCGGCTTTTACTGCCATAGTTACTTCGCTTGTTAACGATATTTTTATGCCCCTTTTCGGACTTATGACCGGAAGGGTTGATTTCAGCAAACTGTTTTTTACGCTTGACGGGAAGGAATACGCTTCGCTTTCGGAAGCCGAAAATGCCGGAGCAGCCGTTATAAAGTACGGCAGCTTTATATCGGCGTTTGTCAACTTTATATTGATAGCGCTGGTTATTTTCCTTTTTCTTAAAATAGTAATCAGGCTAAAAAAGCCTAAGGAAGAACCGGCAACAACAAAAAAATGTCCGTTCTGCAAATCGTATATCAATATCGAAGCGGTGAGATGCCCTCACTGTACTTCCGTTTTGCAAGACGAAAAGGAGTGTGAACAGCATTTTTAATTGGCTCTACAGATTCAAGTATACCAAGCACGGTATAGATAATTTAATGAAATATGTTGTGATTATCAGCGCCGTTATATTTGCACTTCAGTTTATAGGCATTGATTTAAGACCGATTCTCTGTTTTGATGCTGCAAAAATTCTGCACGGTCAGGTATGGAGAATCATTACATTTATCTTCATTGTGCCGAACACAAGTATAATATTTGCGGCGTTTGTTTTCTACTTTTATTATATTGTCGGCGCAACGCTTGAAAACGATTGGGGAAGCTTTGTGTTTACCGTCTATTATTTCTTTACGGTTTGTGTGTGTGCTGTAATAGGGCTTCTGACGGGCGGCACAATCGTTAATTCGTATTATGTTAACCTTGCCATGTTTTTGGCATACGGATTCAGTTATCCCGATCATCAGATTTTGCTGTTTATGTTCATTCCTATAAAAATGAAATATCTCGCCTGGGGTTATGCCGGCATTTCGGTTCTGTGGGTTATAACCGGAGGGTCGCTTTCAGGCAGGCTTATTCCGCTTTGCGGTCTTATAAGCTTTGCCATTTTCTTCTGGGACGACTTGATTTCATTTGTGTATCCGGATTTCAGGAACAGAAAAAAACGGAAAAAATCATCTTCCGGTAAAGCCACCGGCAAAGCACTGCATAAGTGTGAGGTATGCGGCAGAACCGAGCTTGACGACCCGGATCTTGAGTTCCGTTTTTGTTCGAGATGTCACGGTTATCACGAATATTGCCTTGAGCATCTTTATACGCATGAACATAAATAAATATAATATGGAATTTTAACGAAAGGAATTTGTTATGTGTGGAATTGTAGGTTATGTAGGACAAAAACAGGCTGCACCGCTTCTGCTTGACGGCCTTACCAAGCTTGAATACAGAGGATATGACTCCGCAGGAGTTGCGGTATATGACGGCTCGGCAATTAATGTTGTTAAAGCGGAGGGCAGGCTTGTAAATCTCAGGAAGCTTACTAATGACGGTAAAAATGTAAAGGGTGTTATGGGTATCGGTCATACAAGATGGGCAACCCACGGCGCACCTTCGGATGTTAATGCCCACCCTCATATCAGTAATTCGGGTAAATTTGCGGTTGTACATAACGGTATAATCGAAAACTACCTCGAATTAAAACAAAAGCTTATCAAAAAAGGCTGTGAGTTTCATACTGAAACCGACACCGAAGTCATTGCGCAGCTGATTGACGCAATATATAAAGGAGACTTGCTTTCGGCGGTTGTCGAGCTTGTAAGAAAAATCAAAGGCTCTTATGCTCTTGGGATAATCTGCGCAGATAACCCCGACTGCTTTGTTGCGGTAAAAAAAGACAGTCCTTTGATTGTCGGGCTTGGAAAAGACGAAAACTTTATCGCATCGGATATTCCGGCAATCCTCCCTTATACCAGAAAAGTTTATAATATTAACGACAACGAAATCGTTATGCTCACAAAAGACAGCGTTACTGTCTATAATTCCGATATGGAGGTCATCGATAAAGAGGTTTTTGAGGTGAACTGGGATGTTCACGCTGCCGAAAAAGGCGGTTACGAGCACTTTATGTTCAAAGAGATTATGGAACAGCCGAAAGCAATCCGTAATACCGTTTCACCGAGAATCAAAGACGGCAAGGTTGTTCTCGATAATATATCCCTGACGGAATGCGAACTGAGAAAATTGAAGAGAATTTATATTCTTGCCTGCGGTTCTGCGTATCATGTCGGGGTTGTCGGCAAATACTTTATAGAGAAAATGACTCACATTCCGGTAGAGGTTGATGTTGCCTCGGAATTTCGTTACCGCGACCCATGCATTGACGAAAACTGCCTTGCAATCATTATAAGCCAGTCCGGTGAGACGGCGGATACTCTGGCGGCTCTCAGAGAAGCAAAACGCAAGGGAGCGAGAGTTCTTTCAATCGTGAATGTTGTGGGAAGCTCAATCACAAAAGAATCCGATGATGTTATGTACACATGGGCAGGCCCAGAAATTGCGGTTGCCACAACCAAAGCTTACAGCACTCAGCTTACGCTGATTTATCTTTTCGGTATATATGCCGCAAGCCTTTTGGGTACCGCTTCCGATGAGCATATTGAAAATCTGATTGCCGACATCGAAAAACTGCCCGATATAATTTCGGCACTGCTTGAAAAGAAGGAAAAAATACAGTACCTTGCTTCAAGGCACTATAACTCAAAAGAGGTATTTTTCCTCGGCAGAAATATGGACTACGCCGTAGGACTTGAAGGCTCACTTAAGCTGAAAGAAATATCTTATATACATTCCGAAGCATATGCTGCCGGCGAAATCAAGCACGGCACAATTTCACTTATCGAGGACGGCTCTCTCGTAATTGCGCTTGTTACGCAAAAAGAACTTTCTGAAAAAATGATAAGCAATATTAAAGAGGTCAAGGCTAGGGGAGCGGTTGTTATTGCCGTTACCACAGACGACAATACCCTTGCGGAACAGGTTGCGGACAGTGTAATTAAAATAAACACTATAGATTCGCTCCTTATGCCTTCTCTTACCATTATACCGCTACAGCTTTTTGCGTACTATGTTTCTTCAATGAAGGGCTGCGACATTGACAAGCCGAGGAATCTTGCAAAATCAGTAACTGTTGAATAGGAGATGCAAAATATGTACCCTTTGAAAATGAAGCCCGTTATAAAAGACATAATCTGGGGCGGAAACAAAATGAAAGAAATGTTCGGCAAGGAATACGATTTTGAAAAAGCCGGCGAAAGCTGGGAGGTTTCCACAAATTCAGACGGAAAATCAATTATCGCAAACGGAGAACTTTCGGGTATGACATTGTCTGACGCAATTGCAAAATATCCCGAAATTGCCGGAAAAACTCTTGACGATTTTCCGCTTATGCTGAAGATTATAGACGCCAATTCCGACCTTTCAATTCAGGTTCACCCCAGTGACAATTATGCCGCAAAGCACGAAAACGGCGCACGCGGCAAAACCGAAATGTGGTATATCATATCTGCGGAACCGGGGTCTAAAATCGGTTATGGACTGAAAAAACCGATGACAAACGATGAGATCCGTGCAGCAATTGAAAAGGGTAATCTTGAGGAATACATCAGATATATAAATGTTCGGGCGGGGGAAACTTATTTCATCCCTGCCGGAACAATCCACAGTATATGCAGCGGTCTTGTTATAGCGGAACTTCAGGAAAATTCAAATATAACCTACAGGCTCTATGATTATAACAGGACAGACAAAAACGGCAATAAGCGTGAACTTCATGTTGATAAAGCACTTGATGTTATTCAGCAGACCGCTTCCGCACCCGAACCGAGTATTGATGACGGTTTACGGGAAAAAAATCTTGTCTACTGCAATTATTTTGTATGCGATGTTGTTAATTCAAAGAAAAACTATGACGACTGCACCATCGAGGGCTGTCATATTCTGTTTTTCAAAGACGGCTCGGGCAAGATTTTATATGACGGCGGCAAGGAAAGTTTTGTTGCCGGTGATACATTTATAATTCCGAAATCTCTTGGGAAATACAGCATTTCCGGGCAATGCAGCTATCTTAAATGCTATGAATAAGTTTTTGTTCCTATTTGCTGTTTCGGCAATTCTGCTTTTGATTTATGCATTAGCCGAAGCTCGCTTGATGAGGGTTAAAAACCAAAATCTTTATTCAAAAAAACTTCCGCCTGAATTTGACGGCTTCAGAATTGCTTTCGTGAGCGATATTCATAATGTTTCCGGAAGCGGCAGAAGAACGAGGCGTATGGTGAGAAAAATCAATGCTTTGGAACCCGATGTTGTTTTGCTCGGCGGTGATTACAACGAGGGAAAAACGCGTGATTTGGAAACCTGTTTCAGAGTTTTATCCGAAATTAAGGCTCCGAAATACGGGGTTCTCGGCAATCACGATTATTATTACGGAGAAGAAGTCGCAAAGGCCTTCATGAAAAAATACGGAATTGAAAGCATTAATAACCGAAGCGTCTGGATTCGCCGCGGCAAAAACAAAATCAAAATCGGCGGATTTGATGACTGGTGGCTGGGTTATCCGTACCCCGAGAGTTTTTTCCACGATGTGCACGATAACGATTTTGCGGTTTTGGTTTGTCATAACCCGGATTATTTTGAGAAAATCGATATTAGCCGTGTATCTTTGGCGCTTGCCGGACATCATCACGGCGGTCAGTGTTCGTTTTTCGGACTGTGGGCACCTAAAATAAGAAGTGAATACGGTATGAAATACTGCGGAAAAACACTCGTTTATCCGCATACTACCGTGATTTGTTCCAACGGAATCGGCACATCACATATACCGGTAAGGTTTACGGCCGTTCCCGAAATAAATTTCATAACACTACATTCGGAGGAGAAAGCTCTTGGACAGTATTAAAATACTCGGCGTTAAAATCAATAATGTCACAATGGACGAAGCTGTGGATAAGATTTGGGAATTTTGCGGCGAAGAAGGCAATCATGTTGTTTTCACACCCAATCCCGAATTTGTATACAGAGCATATCATGACCCCGATTTCAGGGACAGGCTTAATTCCGCCGACCTTATTATTCCGGACGGAATCGGTCTTATTTATGCTGCCAAAATCATCGGAACGCCCCTAAAAGAGCGTGTTCCGGGATTTGAAGTTTGCTGTAAAATAATTGATAAAGCTGTGGAAAAGTCGGCAAAATTTTTTATTCTCGGCGGAAAACCCGGAATTGCGGAGCTTGCAAAAAAGAATCTTGAGCGTGATCACAAGGGAATTAATGTTGTAGGAGTGAATGACGGGTATTTCAAAGACGACGAGGAAGTTATCGCCAAAATTAACGCATTGAAGCCCGATTTTCTGCTCGTGTGTACAGGCTGTCCCAAGCAGGAAAACTGGATTTGTAAATATAAAGACAGGCTTGATGTTAAAGTTTCGATAGGCGCCGGCGGAACGGTAGATGTTTTATCGGAAACGGTAAAGCGTGCGCCGAAATTTTTCTGCAAATTCGGGCTTGAATGGTTTTACCGTCTTATAACTCAGCCGACAAGAATAGGCAGAATGATGAATCTTCCCAAGTTTTTGTTTACGGTAATAGGTAAAAAAATGAGAGGCGGCGGAGCAGATGCTTAAAGTTACATTGATTGAACACACACCCAATCCAGAAAAAGTGATAGCGGCAGCGGCAAAACTATGCTATTCTTCATCAGACATAGATTCGCTCTATGACGGACTTGACACAGAAAAAACGCAGAAGTTTATAGGTCAGCTTATGTCATACGGCCATGCAAGCCCGATTGAACACGCTTCATTTACATTTGGGATTGAGGGAGTATCGCGCTCGCTTCTTGCACAGATTACAAGGCACAGAATTGCATCGTTCAGCGTTAAATCCCAGAGATATGTCGGTGAGAGTGATTTTACATACATAACACCGCCGGAAATTGAAAAAAATCCCGAGGCTCTCGAGTATTTTGAGAAGACTATGGGAGAAATTCGCGACAGCTACCAAAAACTTGCCGCTATACTTAAAGACGGGCATTATAATAGATTGATTTCGGAAGGGGTTCCCGAAAAAGAGGCTAAAAGAAAGGCCGAGAAATCAGCCTTTGAGGACGCTCGCTTTGTTCTCCCCAATGCATGCGAAACAAAGATGGTTGTAACTATGAATGCGCGCAGCCTGTTTAACTTTTTCAATCTCAGATGCTGCAGCAGAGCGCAGTGGGAAATCCGCACGCTCGCAACCGAGATGCTCAGATTATGCAAATCCGTTGCACCTACGCTGTTCGCAAATGCCGGTCCGTCGTGCGTTTGCGGAAAGTGCTCCGAGGGCACAATGTCCTGCGGAAAAGCAAAAGAAATGCAGCAAAAATTCAAAAATCTTTAAGGTGATTTGATGTTTATTGTTATTGAGGGCGTTGACGCAAGCGGCAAAGAAACGCAAACCAAACTTCTGTGCAGCCGCTTTGAAAACGCACAACATATAGAATTTCCCGACTATGCAAGCAAGTCATCATCGCTTGTTAAGATGTATCTTGCCGGTGATTTCGGAAAGGCGGCAGATGATGTCAGCCCTTATGCTGCGTCGGTGTTTTTTGCCTGTGACAGATTTGCTTCATACAAGCTAAAGTGGAAAAAAACATTGGATAACGGCGGAATGGTTATAGCCGACAGGTATGTATCGTCAAACCTTATTCACCAATCATGCAAAATAGCCGATGATGCCGAAAAACAGCGGTTTATTTCCTGGCTTGAAGATTTTGAATACGGTATTATGGGGATTCCGAAACCGGATTTTACAATTTTTCTCGATATGCCGCCAGAATTTGCCGCTAAGCTTATAAAGGCACGAAATAATAAAATTAACGGCAGCACCGAAAAGGATATTCACGAATCTGATTCCTCTTACATGCTGAACGCTTATAATTCGGCTGTTGAACTGGCAAAACAGAAAAAATGGTTTACGGTTCTCTGCGCCGAAAACGGAAGGATTAAGACTCCAGAAGAAATTTCTGATGAAATCTACACTGCTGTTACAAACTTTATGAAAGGCTGATTCTATGTTTCATGATATTTGCCTTGACGACAAAAAGCTCTTTGATGAATACATGTTTCCCGACAAGGCAACTCATTCACAGTACAATTTCACAAATTTGTATATGTGGCGGCACGAGCTAAAGCCGTCTGTATGTGAATTCAAAGATTACCTTTGTATACACACAAAATACTATGGGCATGAAATGGCGCTTTTCCCGATTGGCGAAACACTTTTGGGCGCAAAGAGCGCAATTGATATGATGCTTGAAACATTCGGCGAAAAACTTACTTTTGCCGCACTTGATGACGAAAAATCCGCTGCGCTTGAGGCAATTTATCCCGGAAGGTTCAAATTTTATGAAAACCGCGCAAATTATG
This sequence comes from Clostridia bacterium, assembly GCA_034186235.1. Taxonomy (GTDB): domain Bacteria; phylum Bacillota; class Clostridia; order HGM11514; family HGM11514; genus CAKSKB01. Next base: position 15,789 of record JAXGBA010000044.1, read on the forward strand.
ACTATGTTTATCTCACAGAGCGGCTCATCATGCTTTCCGGAAAAAAGCTTCACGCTAAGCGCAATCATATAAATAAATTCAAGGCGGAATTTGACTATGAATATAAGTCCCTGAACACAGGTTTGCTGAAATATTGCGAGGAAATTGAGCGTTCATGGCTTGAAAATAAAGACGATATGAGCGAAAGGGATAAAAAGTCGGAATTTTTGTCCACTATGAATGTGCTCGATAATTTTGATTATCTCGGTTGCCGCGGCGGAATTATTTTTGTTAGCGGCAAGCCTGCGGCATATTCGATAGGGGAAATGATGACCGATAAAACCGCTCTCATTCATATAGAAAAAGCTGACAGGAATATCAAAGGTTTATTTCCTATTATAAATCAGCTTACATGTGAAAATGAGTTCCCGGATTCGGTTTTTGTTGACCGTGAGGAGGATATGGGGCTTGAAGCCTTAAGAAAAGCAAAGCTTTCGTATCATCCGGACAAGCTTTTGAAATCCGACCGTGCGAGGCTTAAAAAATGCTTATAAGAGAATGCCTGGGCTCCGACACGCTGCAATGCAAAAAGCTTTGGCTTGAATGTTTTCCTAAAGATACCGATTTTTGCGGATATTACTTTGATAATATTCACTGTTTCGGAAAGTCTCTTGTCTGCGAGGCAGACGGCTGTGTTGCGTCTTATCTGAATATTATACCGTTTACGGCTGATTATTTCGGTACTAATTTGAAATGCAGCTACATTTACGGAGTTGCAACAGACCCTAAATACCGAAAAAAAGGGTATATGAGGGCACTGATGAACCGTGCTCATAAAATTTGCTCAAACGATTCTTTTACATTTCTTGTGCCGTCTGTCAGTGGTATTTATGAGAAATTTGGGTATAAAACAATATCAAAGCGCCGCAGCATCGATATTGTTTACGGCGGCAGTGATTGCAAATCCTGCAATGATTTGCAGCACCTTAACATGATATATGATGAATTCCGCAAAAAATTTGATTTATCGCTTAAGCGTTCTGACAAGTGGTGGGAGTTTATATATCATACGGCAATTGCCGAAGGTTTCCGCTTTATTGCAAACGACGGCGCGTATGCAGTTGTTTGCGGAAATGAGGTTTCGGAAATTGCATATGTTTCCGAAAAGTACCGTGATAAACTGAATATCGGCGAAACCGTGCTCACACTGCCCGAAGTTATGGCACATGGTAATATTGACTTTAATAATAATTACATTGCAATGATGCTTGATTAAAAGGAGTGTTAACATGATTTATTTGTTTTTGGCAGAAGGATTTGAAGAAATCGAAGCGTTCACCCAGGCAGATCTTTTAAGGCGCGCGGGGCTTGATGTAAAATGTGTTTCGGTTGAAAGCTATCCTGTAATTTCCGGTGCACATAAGATAAAAGTCATGGCGGACTGCACAATTTCAGAAATTACGGTTTCCGCAGATGACATGATACTGCTCCCGGGAGGCATGCCCGGAGTCGAAAACCTTTATGCATGTAAAGAACTGACGGCGCTGATAAAATCGCATTATGATGAAGGCGGAAGAATTGCGGCAATATGTGCGGCTCCGATAATTCTGGGAAGGCTCGGTATTCTCGCCGGCAAAATGGCAACCTGCTACCCCGGATTTGAAGATGAACTTCAGGGTGCAAAGTATTTTAACTGCCCGGTTGTTGTTGACGGAGAGATAATAACCGCAAAAGCGGCAGGTGCGGCAATAGAGTTATCGGCAGAGATAATCTCTTTGCTTGCAGGCGAATCAGAAGCCGACAAGGTACTTTCGGATATATATTATGAATAAATCCGAACTCAGAAAAATAGCACGCACATTAAAGAAAACTATTGATTTCAACAAAATTTCAAAAGCCGTGTGCAAAAATATATCCACACTGGATGAATATAAAAAATCGTTTTCCGTTATGCTGTATCATGCACTTGCGGACGAGATACCGCTTGAGGCATTAATAAACGATTCCGAAAAGCGGTTCTCTTTTCCTGCTGTAGAAGGAGATTACATTTTCCCGAGAGAACATAACTTATCCGAAAAAATCGGAAAATTCGGCATAACCGAGCCGACGGGCAATGTGCTTTCAAAATCAGAAATTGATTTGGTTATTGTACCCGGTGTTATGTTCGGGTTTGACATGGGCAGGCTTGGCCGCGGAAAAGGATTTTATGACCGCTTTCTCAGTGATTTTAAAGGAATAAAGCTGGGCGTATGCCCTGATATACTCATTTCCGATTTGGTTTTCAGCGAAAAACATGATGTTAAAATGGATATTATTGTTACAGAAAAGCAGATAATAAAGGTTGATTAATTATGGACGCAAACAATAAAATTTCATACAGCGGTGTTAACTGGCTGCTGTTTTTCAACATAATTCTGTATGTTGTGATAACGGAACTTGTTATAATTGTTAATTCATACATAAGCTATAACGAGCCGGACACTTATCTTACACGGATCATAGTGCAGACTTTCGGGATTCTTCTCCCGGTTATTCTGTACTCCAAGTCAAAAGGCGTGGATTTTGCCGATTTTTACAGGGTAAAACCCCTAAGCCTTAAAAACTGTGCCGTTATAATAGGTCTCGGTGTTTGCTGGCAGTTTATCGGCTATATACTCAAGTTTGCATCTACTTCACTTTTCGGGTTGTTTAAGGTTACATACACGGTCAATACGCAAAAAACCCCGATTTCAACTTCGCCTTATGAGCTTATTCCGGCACTTCTTGCGCTGGTTGTGCTCCCGGCGGTTGCGGAAGAACTGTTATTCAGAGGGCTTGTTGTAAGGTCGTATGAAAAATGGGGTACAAAGAGCGCAATTGCTATTTCGGCTGTGTTTTTCAGTATTCTTCATCTCGATATTATCAATGTTGTTGCAACGCTTCCAATGGGAATACTTCTTGCGTATGTCGTTGTTAAAACCGACTCTATCATTTCGGGAGTCCTTCTTCACTTCGTAAACAATCTTACGGCAACGATTATAATGCTTATAATATCGAATACAAAAAACTTCCGTGCGGAAACTATTATTTTCATAAGCGCCGGTGCTATAGTTTTGTTTTTCTTCCTGCTTTCAAGGTTCGGAAGAATGAATATAAAGTCAAAATATATACCGCAGAAAAAAACGGTTGCGGCAGACCTCTGCAAAGCACTGTTTAATCTGCCGATGCTCCTCAGCATAATTGCTTTTATAATATTGCAATTGCGTATATTTGATGTATTTTAAGGTGGTTTTATGAACAGAAGTACAAAAGAAAAACGTAAAAACAAAAACATCATCATCGCTATCGTTGCGGTACTGCTGATTATAATTCTCGGCTGTACGCTCAAATTCGAAATTACAGGCTCAAAAAGAAATCAGGTTCAGGTTGTGATTAAAATTGAGGAGGGCGACACCGTAAGCGGCATAACTTCGCAGCTGGAAAATAACGATGTTATCAAGTACAGTACGCTCTTTAAGTTGTATCTTAAATCAAAAGGCGCTGACGGAAAGATTAAAATCGGTATACATTATCTGAAAACGCATATGGCTTATTCGGATATTGTGAAAGAACTTTTAAGCAATACTTCCTCCGAGAGCGTTGCGGTTACAATTCCGGAAGGATATGAATTCCGTATGATTGCGGATTTGCTTTCGGAAAAAGGACTGATTGACCGTGACAAGTTTTATTCCTTGGCGCAATCTTATGACTTTAACTATGATTTTATAGATATGATTCCCGACCGCAATACAAGGCTTGAGGGTTATCTTTTTCCGGATACTTATTATATAACTCCGGAAGAAGACGAGCTTGATATTCTGCTTATGATGCTCGACCGTTTCAACGAAACCTTTACTGACAAAATGAAGGAAAGAGCTTCCGGAATTGGAATGACGGTTGACCAGGCGGTTAATCTTGCGTCAATCATTCAGCGAGAAGCTGCAAATTCCGATGAGATGCCGCTTATATCTTCAGTTTTTCATAACAGACTTCAAAGCGATGAATATCCGTATCTTCAGTCATGTGCAACGGTTCAGTATATTCTTGAAGAAAGAAAACCAGTTCTCTCAACCGATGATACGCAGATTGATTCGCCATACAATACATACAAATACAAGGGTCTTCCGGTCGGTCCTATTGCTTCACCGGGTCTTGATGCACTCAATGCCGCACTTTATCCGGCTGATTCAAATTACTATTTCTTCTATGCCGATGAGAGCGGAAAATCCGTATTTTCCGAAACATTTGACCAGCATAATCAAGGAGCAAACTGATGATTGACGACAGCATAAATCACGAATATATAATACGGTATCTGCGTGAAAATTTTAAAGAACCGACGCCCCTTTTGGCTTCAATGCGCCGCTTTGCCGATGAAAACGATATTCCCATAGCGGAACCCGAAACCGCTGCGCTTTTAAGATTTTTGTGCGGTGTAAAAAAGCCCGAAAGAATTCTTGAAATCGGCACGGCAATTGCGTACTCATCAATTCTTATGGCGGGCAGCTGCAGCGCCGAAATCGTTACGCTTGAGCGCAATGAAGAAATGTATTCTCTTGCCGGAAAATTCATCGAACAAGCCGGATTTGAAGACAGAATAAAGATAGTTTTCGGCGATGCTACTGATACAATCGGCAGTGTTGAGGGCAATTTTGACATCGTATTCATAGACGCCTCAAAAGGGCACTATGAGGACTTTTTCGATAAAGCAAGCCTTTCTAAAAACGGGATATTTATATGCGATAATGTTCTTTATAAGGGTATGACCGCAACGGATGAATTGCTTTTAAAACGCAAAACCACAATTGTTAAGCGGCTCAGGAAATTCATTTCGGATATTTGCGGAAACAAGGAATACTACAGTGCACTGCTGCCTATCGGTGACGGCGTGCTGCTTGCATACAGAAACGGAGATTAATTTATGGAAATTCTTTCACCTGCAGGTAATCTTGATAAGCTGAAAACAGCCGTGCAGTACGGTGCAAATGCGGTTTACTGCGGAATCGGTAAATTTTCGCTCCGAACCGCCGCAGACAACTTTACATTCGATGAACTTTGCGAAGGAATCGATTTTGCCCACAAAAACGGGCGCAAGGTTTACATAACAGCAAATGCGATACCGCACGAAGGGGATATGGACAGTTTCCGAAGCATTTGTGAACAGGCGATTACCGCAAATGCCGACGCACTTATCATTTCCGATTTAGGTGCATTTGATATAGCATCGGAATACAAAAATAAAATTGCGCTTCATGTCAGCACACAGGCAAGCAATACAAATTCACGCTCAATGAACGTATGGCACAGAATGGGTGCGTCGAGGATTGTTCTTGCACGCGAGCTTTCGTTCGATGAAATCAGGGAAATAAGGAAGAATATTTCTCCCGAGCTTGAACTCGAAATGTTTGTGCACGGCGCAATGTGTATGTCATACTCAGGGAGATGCCTTATAAGCAATTACCTTACAGCAAGGGATTCTAACAGGGGGGCCTGTGCGCAGCCTTGCCGCTGGAAATATTATCTTACAGAGGAAAAACGCCCGGGCGAGTATATGCAGATTACCGAGGACGACAACGGAACATTCCTTTTTAATTCCAAGGATTTGTGCCTTATCAACTACCTTCCGGAAATTGCACAGCTCGGTGTAAACAGCCTTAAAATCGAGGGCCGCATGAAAAGCTCATACTATGCTGCAATCGTTACAAAGGCTTACAGGCAGGCTCTTGATGATTATTATAAGAATCCTTCCGCTCCGATTGACCCGTATTATTACGAAGAACTTTGCAAGGTCAGCCACAGGGATTATTATACCGGTTTTTCATTCGGGAAACCCGACAAAGATGGTCAGATTTACGGATATAATTCTTATATAAGAGATTGCGACATAGTAGGGGTGGTAATCAAAAACTGCGGCGATTACTATATTGTCGAACAAAGAAATAAGTTCTATGACGGAGACGAGCTTGAGATAGTTCCGCCGGTTGAAAGATTTTTCGTTCAGAAAATTGAAGGTCTTTGCGATGAAAACGGAAATCGCATAGAGTCGGCTCCTCATTCAAAAATGCTTCTCAGGATAAAGATTGACCGTGATGTTCCGCCGGGAACCATAATCCGTAAACCGGTTGAATAAAATTCCTCTTTACTATTTCGTAAAAATATTGTATAATGAATCAAGGGGGAAAAAATTCTATGTTTAACGACAAAGTACTTGATTTCAGAAAAAGAGCGCATTTGGCAAGCACATCATTTAATAAGTATGCAGCATGGAAAGCATATGCATTTGTTATATTTTCTGCGCTTTTGTATGAAATTCTTATATTTTTCAAAGGGCTTAATTCATCTTTTTTTATATTTCAGATACTGCTCATGCTTGAAGCCGGGACATTTTTTACTCATTTTGTTCTGCTGCTTCTTGACAGAAATAAAAAATGCTTTATAAACCTGTTTATTGCCGTTTCAATCGCAATTTCGGCATTATCACCGTTTTTGCTGTCTTATACAAGGCTGCACATAGGCGGCTGGGACATGTGGGCATTTTTGTATTTTGCGGTAGGGTATCCTTTGTCATATATCGCTCTTTCGGTTTTTGCTTTTTCTAACCGAAACATATATTATAAAAATTCAATTGCTGTAATACTTGGCGTGATTATGATTCTGCTTTCTATTTTGACTCTTTTTTATGCCATACTTTACGGCGGATACCAGTATTACATAAACCTTGATTTCATTCCGAGAAGAACCGTAGCCCTTATTGTGTTTAATGCCCAGTATGAAAATATTTCGCTTGTTGAGAGGTTATTCCAGTTTACGCTGCTTCTTAATTCGCTGTGCATATCGAACAAAAAGTTTTCTTTGGACTTCGGCATTGTAAACCGCAGTCTTTGAAATAATATTTTATAGGAGTGTTGAAAATGAACATGAGAAAAATTTTGACAGTTGTGCTCGCATTGCTCTTTGCAATGCCTATATCTGCCGCTTTTGCGGAGGATATTTCTTTTTCGGACCTTCCGGAATCCCACTGGGCGTATTCTGCCGTAATGCAGCTTGTTTCCGAAGGAACCGTCAGCGGTATGGGAGACGGCACTTTTGCTCCGACAAAGTATGTTACAAGAGCAGAATTTGCAAGAATGATTGGGAAAATCGATGTTAAACGCGAAAACGATTTTGCCGATCTGACTTCAGAACATTGGGGATATGATTATGTTATGTGGTCGGGGATAGACGGCGATTCAGAGAATAATTTCAGACCGGACGAACCTATGCTCAGAGGCGATGTTATCTATACACTCTGGAAAAGAGCGGGTTCGCCAACATCTGCTTCCGCTCCTTCTGTCATAACGAGGCAGTCCGAAACACCCGCTGCTGCGGCATGGGGATATACATACGGGCTGATGATAGGCGATGACGGTGTTGATTTGAGGCTTGATGAGGGTATTTCAAGAGCAGAAGTAGCTTCAATTATTGTCCGTTCAAAAACTGTTTCGGAAGATGGCAAAATTAATTTTATCGATAATGTATCCGATGATGTTCTCAAAACCATTTTTGAAACAAGCGGCGCATTCGACAGAACATATTCGCCTGACGCAAAAATCACCAACGGCGAGATGGCAAGGGCGGCAATGAGAATTGCCTCCGAAGAACTTACGCCGAGATATACCAAATATACCGTTGAAGAACCGTTCGAGCATAAATATATTAAGGATTTGTATGCAATCGGAACTTCCTGCATAGGCACCGATAAGATCACACCTGAATTTATCGATGCAAATGTTAAAAACAGCGATATGGTTGCGATGCTTACATTTGCGCTGATAAGAAAGTCAAACGAAAAGATTGTTTATGACACATCAAACAAGGTTTACTCCGATGTGTCCGATACTAACAAAAATACGGCTTTGACCTGTCTTTCTTATGCAAACGGAAACGGTATTCAACTTTACACCGACAAAACAATTAAGCCCGAAAAAGAATCAAGCATGAGGGATATTGCGGCGGTTCTTTTGCAGCTTGACGATTTAATCGGAACAATGTCATACTATGAAGTAGATTCGGAAGATTCAACCGCTCATGATATTTCTATCAACCGCGACCTAAATCATTATCCCGAAAACGCATCATACTATCAGTGCGTATTGAGCGGACTGCCTTCAAGTGTATATACCGCACCGTTCATGTATATGAGCGACGGTGCAAACCCAGAAGACAACCCTAAGGGTAAATTCGACTTCGCAAGGGATTTCAAAAGCCTGTTTTTGCAGCTCATGATAAGAGATGCAGCTAAACTTAAAGACGCCGGAACAGAAGTGAAATTCACATTCTATCCTTCGCTTGTCAGCAATAACGGAAAAGGCTTTACCGTTAGAATGAAAACCGAAATTGTCAGCCTCGGCGGCAAAACCGGTGTTAAATACGGTGATGTATTCAACCTTGCAGACGGCGTTGACGGAAGGCACGAACTTTACGAGGGCATGGTATTTTATAACGATTCTACAATGCCTTACGAGCTTGGCTCATATCCCGAAACTTTTATAACCTTCGGCGATATTATTGCGATTGAAAAATAGAATAACTTTATAAAATCAAACATAAAATGGAACTAAATAAAATTCGGAGGAACTTTCAATGAAACGCATAATCCTGATTTTTTTAGTTCTGTTTTTTTCTTTAAATTCCGTTGTATCGGCTGACGAAATATATGTGCCGTCAAATGCTGCAATACTTATTGAGCGTTCAACCGGACAAATTCTGTACGAAAAGAACAGCGAGGAGCGGCTTCCGATGGCAAGCGTAACAAAAACGATGACCATGCTTTTGGCAATAGAAGCCGTTGACAGCGGAAAAATCAAAATGGATGATATTGTAACCGTGTCTGAAAACGGCTCGTCGATGAACGGTTCCCGCGTCTATTTAAGCACCAATGAAAAGATTTCCGTATCGGACCTTCTCAAATCTATAGCAGTGTCTTCCGGAAATGACGCAGCCGTAACAATGGCGGAATATGTCGCCGGAAACGAGGAATCCTTTGTTGCGCTTATGAACAAAAGGGCGGAGGAACTCGGGCTTGAAAATACTCATTTTATGAATTGCTGTGGTTTGGACGCAGAAGGGCATTATTCTTCGGCGTACGACCTTGCGGTTATTTCGGATGAACTTTTGAAACACGATTCGATAAGACCATTTCTTGTTATATGGATGGACAGCATAAGGGACGGTACATTCACTCTTTCAAACACCAACAAGCTTGTGCGGTATTATGACGGCTGCACGGGAGTTAAAACCGGTTTTACCTCGCAGGCCATGTACTGTCTGTCTGCGTCCGCACTTCGTGACGATATGGAACTTATAGCCGTTATACTCGGCGGACCTAATTCAAAACAGAGGTTTTCGGATGCCTCTGCGCTGCTTAACTACGGATTTGCAAATTATAAAATCGAAAAGTGCGCATCCGAAGGCGATAATTTCGGAACCCTTGATATTGAAAAGGGAACAGCTGAAACCGTCGGTGCAATATGCGAAAGTGATTTCAGTTATCTTTCGAGTAAGTCCGAAAGCGCGGAAATTACAAATAAAGTTAAGCTGAATAAAAAGGTTTGTGCGCCCGTAAAAAAAGGCGATAAAGTCGGAAGCATTACATATTTTGCAAACGGAAACAAAATCGGCACCGTAAATTTGGTGTCGGACTGTGATGTTTCTAAATGCGGATTACTTAAAACAATGAACAAGCTACTTAGAATATGGTTTGAATTTTAATTTGTAACAGCAGCGCATCCTCCCGAATATAATGTAAGAGAAGAGGGGAGGAGTTTAAATGCGGTGCTTTACAATCGGACTGACTTTGATACTTTTTGCTGTGGTACTGCTGATAAATTTATTCCTTCCGGAGTGTGTTATAATATTTGTTCAGTGTATCCTGCTGCTTATTGCCGGCTGGATGCTTTTAAGAAAATGAAAGGAAGGGAAGACAAGTGAAGGTAGTTGTTGTACATCCTACAAAATTCTGGAAGAAAGTACTTAAAGCGGTTTTTAAAATATGAAAAAAAACAGCAGACCCAATAATTTTTTGGGTCTGCTGTTTTTTCAGAATGATATATATGTATCGCCCGAAATGCCGCATTTTTTGCCATTGAGCCGAAAAACAACCGTCAAACAGGAGCGGACGCCGAAATCATCCTTATTAAGCGGAATTTCAATGTCTCCGTCATATTTTGCGGTCAGGCGAAGCACATTGTTTATATAAATATCCGCATCACCCGAAAAACCGTCAATATGCAATTTTGCGTTTTCACTGTATTCGTTGGTTAGAATATATGCTGCCGCTGCAAAGCAGAAACCTGTTTCATTATCAATATAAAAATTGCTGCCCTTAGCTATATTTGCCGGTATCCATGCAAACATCAAATCTGTAAGCTTGTCTTTCGGATAATAATCCAGGACATCGGTTTTCCGCCATTTGTTTATCGGGAATCTGCATTTCACAGACGGAATATAAGGTGGTTCATCTGCAGAATTACCTTTAATTTTTATTGTTTTTTCCATACCGCAGGTTTTGATTTTTAGAAAAATGTCGCTTCCGGTACCGTCTTTTTCGATAATCGTCTGGCACAATCCTCCGAACAGGTCGATTTCATTACCGGTTTCGCAGCAATGATTTGTGTTTGAGCCGTTTCCTACACCCATAATCTTTCCGCCGCCGCTGATTTCAAATTCAACCTTTTCGGAAGCAGTTCCGAGCATCACTCCGTTCTTATCATTAAGGCTGACATTTACTACCGATACCGAAGAATAATCCGAAACTTCCGCAGCTATCTCGCAGGCCTTGGAAGCTGTAGAGATTTCCGTACGGCAGACCTCAACACTGCCTGCATAACAAATTGCCTCTAAGGTTCCGGGAACAAACGGAATTTCAAAAATCTCCGGGTCATATTTGTCATTTTTGCATTTAAGAAGAGATTTGCCATTCAATTTCAGTTCAAATTCATCGGCATTGGTGTAGCAGGTTATCCTTGCGGTTTCGCCGTCTTTGAAATTCCAGTGCGGCGACAAAAAGACCATATACTCATTAGTCCACAAAACCTTGTACCAATAATATGTATCCTTAGGAAAACCGCATAAATCCATTGCACCGAAATTACATACAAGCCGCGGCCATTTTCCACATTCACCTCTGTAATCCATCCCTGTCCACGAGAAAATCCCGGCAACAAAGTCATGCTCAACCGCAGCTTTCCATGTCTGACCGGGTGTTGCCGACCACTGCAGAAGATTACGGTTTGGAATCTCCGCTCCCAGGACTCTTCCGCTGCAAAGCGCATGATTTTCAGAATTTTTATCGGTTATGCCTCTTGTGCCGAGATATGAAGCATTTTCAGAACCGAAAAGCGGAATATCGGGAAACGCTTCGTGAAATTTATCATATGTATACTGCAAATAGTTCATCCCGAATATATCAACGCACTTAACCACGCCTTCACCGCCGAAAGGTCCGCCGTTCATGGCGCCCGTAACCGGTCTTGAAGGGTCAAGAGATTTGATTAATTTTTTCATTGAACCTGCAATTTTTTCGCCAGTTGGCGTGTCCTGAAGGGGTTCTTCGTTATATATGCTCCACATTATAACCGACGGGTGATTCCTGTCACGCTTAACAAATTCCTCAAGCTGATGCAAACATTCGGCTGTTGAAGAAAAATGCCTTGCTTCGTTCATAACAAGCATACCAAGCTTATCGCATGCTGCATAAAATTCCGGCGACTTGGGGTTATGAGATGTCCTGATTGCATTGCAGCCCATGCTTTTAAGCCGATTAATTCTGTATTCGTGAATCTCATTTGGAATCGCCGCACCGACGCACGCATGGTCATGGTGCATACAAACGCCCTTTAGTTTCATATTTTTACCATTAAGGAAAAAGCCGTTTTCAGCGTCAAATTTAATTTCTCTGAACCCGAATTTTGTGGTGACTTCATCAACAATTGCTCCGTCTTTGATAAGCTGCGATTTTATTTCGTACAGATTAGGTGATTCAACATCCCAGAGCAGGGGAGAATCGACGGTTATTTCCTGAACGGTTTTATTCGATGCGGCAGCCTGGTATTCATTACCGTCAAAAACAGTTTTTACAACACATCCTTTTTCTGCAGATGTGCTTGATTCAACAGTAAGTTTCCATTGGGTATCGTTTATTCTTTTTGTACAAACATAAATTCCGTCTTCTTTGAAGTAATCGCTTTCTGTAACGATTAAATGCGCATGACGGTAAATTCCGCCGCCTTCGTACCACCAGCCCTCTTTTATGCGGTTATCGGCGCAGACAGAAAGAACATTATGATTATCGTAGAACAAAAAATCGGTTATATCGACAATAATCTGCGTGTAGCACGACTCGCTCACGGCAATTTTTATGTCGTTAAGATAGATTCTGGAATTAATGGCGATACCGTCAAATTTAAGAAGAACACGCTTTCCGTTCCAGCTTTCAGGTGCGGTAAATGATTTTCTATACCACACAATGCCTTGCTGCTTATAACCTTGACCCGAGGAACCTTTTTCTGACGGGGGAAGCCTGAGCGGCCAATCATGCGGAAGATTTACATTTTCCCAGTCCTCGTCATAAAACGAAGCGCTTGCCGGACCGGACATACTTCCGGTTTTTGTATTTTGGTTGAACATTCCGAAATAATCTTCGACATAATCGGAAACAATTTCGGATTCTTTTTTGAATTTCCAACCGTAATCCATTGAATAAACTTTTCTCATAACAACTCTCCTTTACTAAAAACATAATATCATACCTAAAAAGATTTGTCAATGACACTTTGTAATATATAAATGTTTTTTTGTAATATTTTTTTAAAACAAAAACACTTGAAAAACATGGGGAAATACGGTATAATAATTACAGAATGAATTTCGTAGAATAAATATTCTACGAAATTGGGGGAAGTGATTTTTAAAAATGCTCGATATATTGGATACCGGCGAATATCCGCAGTTTTTAAGGGATTTTTTAAGATATTTAAGAACCGTTTTAGGGCGTTCGGAAAATACAATTGTTGTATACAATGAAACTATTAGCGAACTTTTGCATTTTATGCAGCATTTTAAACTTGAAGCTTCGATTGAAGATTCTATTAAAAATATTAGTGTTGATTTTTTGAAAACAATTACTATAACAGATCTTTATGAATATTTGTATTATATAGATATTGTGAAAAAAAATTCCGCATCAACCCGCTCAAAAAAAATGAGTGCAATAAGAACTTTTTTTAAGTTTCTTTCAACAAGCGAAAATGTACTCGAAGTAAATCCGGCAATTAATCTTACTTTTCCGAAAGCAAAAAAATCACTGCCGAAATACTTGAAACTTGATGAAGCTCTTCAGCTGCTTAATTCAGTAACCGGCAAATATAAAGAACGCGACTATGCAATGCTGCTGCTCTTTTTGACCTGCGGTATGAGGCTTCAGGAACTCGTCAATATTGATATTAAAGATGTACGCACCAATTCACTGGTAATTACAGGAAAAGGAAACAAAGAACGCACTGTATATCTGCCTGACACCTGTAAAAAAGCCATTAAAGATTATATTAAAGTCAGACCAAATAATGATATTATCGATCGTGATGCGTTATTTATAAGCCGCAACAGACGGCGTATAACATGCAGAATGGTTGAGAATATCGTAAAAAAATATATTAAAGCAATCGGACTTGATGGTTTAGGCTTTTCTGCCCACAAACTCCGCCACACCGCAGCAACGCTTATGTATCAGGAAGGTCATGTTGACATAAGGCTGCTGCAGGAAATTTTAGGGCATGCCAATCTTGCGACAACGCAAATATACACTCATGTCGGAAGCGAACAGCTTAAAGATGCAATTGACGCCAATCCTCTTGCGAAAATATAATGAAATCATTCAGACTCTGTTTCTCTCTTTGCCTTCAAGAAAAGCTTTTATATTAAGCTTTATTTCGTTAATACATCTTATTCTCGCCTCATATGCGCCCCATGCCATGTGGGGCGTCAGACATACATTGTCGAGCCCGGCAACCGCAGCATATGGACTGTCATCGCCGTAAGGCTCCGTTGAATACACATCAACGCCTATTCCGCCTATCGCACCGCTTTTAACTGCACTGCAAAGTGCCGCTTCATCAACAACAGCACCTCTGGCAACATTGATAACAATTGCATTCGGTTTCATCATAGCAATTCTTTCTTTATTTATAAGATTTTTCGTACCGGCGTTAAGCGGCGTATGTATAGATATAATATCCGAATTTTTACAAAGCGTATCAATATCCGTGAAATTTTCAAGCCTATCGGGATTTTTCTTATTCACAATCACATTACATCCCAAAGCTTCGGCAATACTGCCGACTTTTTTTCCTATATTTCCGTACCCTACTATCCCCCATGTTTTTCCGGCAATTTCATGATATACCGGCGTAAGGCAATTCTGAACTCCGCTTCTTGTATACTCTCCGCTTTCGGTGCAGCAGTTATATTCCGGAAGGTGCGTGATAAGCGAAAGCGCCATAGCCATCGTAAGCTGCGACACGCAGTTTGTAGAATACCCCACAACATTTGAAACCGCAATTCCGCAGCGCCTGCAATAATCCGTATCAACATTATCAAATCCGGTCGCCGCAATGCAAATAAGCTTTAAATTATCGGCATATTTGAGATTGGTTTCATTAAGCTTAATTTTATTGATTATAACAAAATCAGCATTTTTAATTCTTTCCGCCGTTTGTTCGGGAGGAGTCTGCCGATAAATTTTGGTTTCGCCAAATTCATCAAACAAAGTTAAGTCAATATCGTCTCCAAGTGTTGCCGCATCAAGTATTACAGTTTCCATAAGTACCTCCTCAAAAGTTTTAACATTTAACTGCCCGAAATCATAAAATATCTTTATAAGGAGCTGAAAGCTATGATTTCAGGTATGATTGATTACAGTAAAAATCACGAATCGTATTTAAGTGTAGATTCTGTTTTTGTAAACCGCAGCGTTATTTTTTGTTCTGACAGCTACAAAAACCTTACGGTAGTCGGAAAATATGTAATTCTAAGTGACGAAACAGATTCATCTGCAGTATACTGCGAAAAGGAAGGTAGCACAACTCTTACCTGCGGAACCTCTGAAAATAGCATACTTTATTACACATTTATCGGAACGACCCTTGTTTTTTCATCAGATATAAAGGATGTTATACAAAAATGCCGTGTAATTCTTTCAAATGACAGAATAAACAACATAATCGGAATAACACCGGAAAAGCTTGCTGAAATATTGAAAAACATCACAGCTGTCCCGAAAGGCGGCCGCCTGACATACACCGAAAACGGTGTAACCTATTGAATTTCAGCTGCGTCCTTGGCAAGTTTATCTGCCAATTCATTATATTCAACACCGGTATGCGCCGTAACCTTAACAAACGAAACCTTAAGGCGGCTCTTTACGGAATCAAAAAACTGTTTATATTTTTTTGTTCCGTCTTTTTCTGTTTTCCACTCGCCGGTGCACCACTTGGCGATACCTTCGTAATCGTGGAAAATCGTAATTTGTTCATAACCGTTATCAAGTGCATAACGCATTGCCATAACGGAAGCGGCAATTTCGCCCGCAACATTCCGCATTGATAGAAGCATTTCGGAATTTCCGGTTTTTTTTACTTCAGATACCAAAACACCATCAACTAAAATAACAGCACCGCTGCCGTAAATCTGCTTTTTGGCATTGAAGCTTCCGTCAACATATGCGCACAAACCTGACAAATCCGTTTTAGGTTCTTCAAATCTTAGAAAGTCTTTTGCTTCATCCACATTCTTGAATGATTTATATGATGCGCCGGAATATCCGTCAATCTGTGCTTTGCATTCTTCCCATGTTAAAAATATTCCGGTTTTTCTGCCGTCTCTCACAGCATAGAATTTCGCCATGTACAGGTTCCTTTCAGAACAAAGGAGCTATAGAAAGCAGCTCTTTGTTTTCATTGTAAATTTTTGTTATATCAGAGTACGGCAGAGGGTTTTGGCCCCTCCCTGCCTCAATTGTAAAAGCCGGTTTTGAAAATTCCTTTATAAACCAGTCCTTAAATCCTCCGTATGATGCAATGCCGCTGGGCTCTGACAATCTGTATCCGCTTGCTGCCGACAGCCTATCGGCAATTTTCCGTGCTTTAACCGGGCAGTAATCCATATATGTATAATATATTTCCTCGCCTTGCGTGTGATAAGCAAGCGCAAGAGAAAAATTCATTTTCCTCGAAAAGTCCACAATCGCCCTGGTTTCGGGCTCGGATTCCGGAAATTCCCCGCCGAACCTCGTAGGCCCCGGACCGCAAACCCCATATTCCGGTTCCATCGCCTTCGCTATAAGCCAGCCTGCATTATAATTATGGTTAAGATCCACTCCCCTTGCGTTCGCCTGCCAGTGCATATCTCCGTCTTTGACAATCTGAACGCCATCAGGATTGACCATAGGTACAATATATATTGACGCCGAATCAAGAAGCTTGGCGCAGCACATGTCATCAAGACTGAGCGCAAACTTAACAAGCAATGACGACGTAACAGATTCAAGCCCGTGATGAGCCGCATTATAAAACACTTTATTATTGCCGAATCCGCATTTTATGCAGAAAATCTCACGCCCGCAAAGTGATTTTCCGACGGAAAAGATGGTTGCATAGCTTTTCATCTTTATTTTTTCAATATCTTTAAGTAAATCTTCATAACCATATATGAACATATAAACGCCTCCGCCAAATTATATGTTCATAATATTATGATTATTCAGCCGACAAATGCTCCCCGTCGACCGACACCGCATGAATGTTAAGTATTTTTCCTGAAATATCGGTATCGGATTTTTTAACAACCTTGACATAGTTCTTCGTGAATCCCTCATAAAGCCCGCCGCCGCAAGGTCTTTCAAAAAGCACATCGGTACAGAGCCCGATCTGCGATTCAAGAAATTTTTCGGTCATTCGGTTTCCTATTTTAATCATTTCGGCACATCTTCTGTCCTTTTCTTCGGGCGAAACCGCCCCTTCAAAGTTTTCTGCGCGCGTGCCACGCCTTACCGAATACGGAAAAACATGAAGCTTTGAAAATCCGACCTTCTCCACAAATGCGCAGGATTTCACAAAATCCCCCTCGGTTTCTCCGGAAAATCCGACCATAACATCGGTTGAGATTGCAGGATTATCGAGATTCTTTCTCACTGCTTCAACTGATTTCATGTATTCATCTGCAGTATAACGCCTGTTCATAGCCTTGAGGGTTTTATCGCAGCCGCTTTGGAGCGAAATATGAAAATGGGGACAGAATTCCGGAATTTTTGCAAGCTCCGCAACAAATTCGTCCGTTATAATTGATGGTTCTACAGAGCCTATCCGTATGCGCTCTACCCCGTCGATTTTATGAATTGATTTAATAATATCAAGAAGATTTGTATCGCCGAGATCAATTCCGTAGGACGCAACATGGATTCCCGAAAGAACAAACTCCCTGTATCCGTTTTCCGCCAGGCGTTTAACCTCGGAAATTATATTCTCCTTTTTTCTGCTCCTTACCCTTCCGCGCGCATAAGGAATTATGCAATAAGAACAGAACTGATTACAGCCGTCTTGAATTTTCAGAAAAGCCCTTGTTCTCTCAAAATAGGTTTCTACATTAAGCTCTTCAAACTCACGTACATCCATAATATTTCCCACAGTGCATACACTATCATTCTGCGCATTTTCAACAAGCTGCGGAATCTTTTTTCTGTCATTCGTGCCGACAATTATATTAACACCGTTTATCTTTTGTATTTCATCGGGCGCCGTCTGGGCATAACAACCCGTCACGACCACAACGGCTTCCGGGTTCAGATGCTTTGCGCGCCGTATAATCTGCCGCGATTTTTTATCGCTCATGCCGGTTACGGTACAGGTATTAATGATATAGCAATCGGCAAATTCCGAAAACGGAACAAGCTCGTACCCCGCCTTAACCATCATTTCGCCTATCGCTTCGCTTTCATATTGGTTTACACGGCATCCAAGAGTGTGTATTGCAGCCTTTTTCAAGCTATCATTCCTTCCATGTTTGTTAATTGTATGTAAATAAGTCCGATTTTGCTTGACATTATTCATCGAAAGTGTTATAATCAAAATATAGGAGGTGAATTATATGACAACATTTAATGTGCTTATCAATTCCATTGATGATGTTAAAAATTTCGTTAACATTGTTAATCGCTATTCTTTTGACATTGACCTCGTATCAG
>JAXGBA010000045.1:0-5454 GCA_034186235.1 Clostridia bacterium
CGGGTATATCGCAGGGTATAGGGTCGGCGGAAAGACCGGTACTTCGGAGAAACTCCCGAGAGGCAGCGGCAAGTATATTGCGTCGTTTGTGGGCATTGCCCCGACGGACGACCCGAAAATCGCTGTAATCGTTATGCTCGATGACCCCGACAGCTTTTCATATTACGGAAACGCCATCGCAGCCCCGGTTGCGAGGGAAATTATAGACGATACGCTTCAGTATATGGGCGTTGAGCCGCAGTACAGCGCAAAAGAGAGCATTTCGGATAATGTAAATGTGCCGTCGGTGGTAGGGCTTTCGCTTGAAAACGCAAAGAATACCGCAGTTGACGCAGGCTTTGACTATATGATAATAGGTGACGGCAAAAAGGTTGAACAGCAGGTGCCGTCCGCAAACTCCATGGTGACAGACGGCTCAACAATAATACTGTATACAACCGGCAGCTCGAAGCAGAAAATAACCGTGCCCGATGTGACGGGGCTTACGCCGGCGCAGGCACAGTATAACCTTAATATGAACGGGCTTAACTACAGCTTCAGCGATATAGCGCCGAACCTTAAAAATAATGTAACCGCAACTTCTCAAAGCCCCGAGGCAGGGACGGAGGTTGAAGTCGGCGCAACGGTTACGGTTAACTTTATTCAGGAGTCTGCGGACTAAAGCGAGGGTGAATTTTATTATGCGGTTAAAACAGCTTCTTAAAGACTATAATGTAAAAAACGAATTTGACGATGCCGAAATATCGGGCATAGCGTATGATTCGAGGAAGGTAAAGCCGGGCGATGTGTTCGTGTGCATAAGCGGTTTTGAAACCGACGGCCATAAGTACGCCGCCAAAGCTGTGGAAAAGGGAGCGGCTGCGGTGATAGCCGAGCATGCGATTGATGTGGCGGTTCCGACGGCGGTTGTTGAGGATACACGCCACACATTGAGCTATATCGCCGATGTGTTTTACGGCCACCCTTCGGGTAAGTTCCGCCTCGTTGGGGTGACGGGCACGAACGGTAAAACGACCACCACATTTCTGGTTAAGAGTATACTTGAAAAAGCGGGGCATAAGGTCGGGCTTATCGGCACGAATAAGAATATGATAGGCGAAAAGGAACTTCCGAGCGAGCGCACAACACCCGAATCGCTGGAGCTTACCGAGCTTTTTGCCGAGATGGCAAAAGAGGGGGCGGACTTCGTAGTGATGGAGGTTTCGTCACATTCTCTGAGCCTTTCGAGGGTTGAGTTCTGCGAGTTTGATGTTGGGGCGTTTACAAACCTCACCCAGGACCACCTTGATTTTCATAAGACAATGGAAAACTACCTTGCGGCAAAGAAGAAGCTTTTCGATATGTGTAAAACCGGGGTAATAAATGCCGATGATGAGAGCGGAAGGAAGATTCTTGCCGATTGCTCATGCGTTTCGGTTTCGTACGGAATCGACAGCGCAGCGGACATCGTTGCGAGCAATATAGATTACGGTGCGCACGGCGTGGATTTTGACTGCGACGCACTTGGCGTTGCAATGAGGATTCATATAAATACGCCGGGCAGATTTTCGGTGTATAATGCGCTTGCGGCGGTCGGGATTTGTACGGCTCTCGGTATTTCCGCCGAGAATATATCGGCGGGGCTGAAGTCTGTTCCGGGCGTGTGCGGCAGGGCGGAGATTGTGCCTACCGGCAGGGACTATACCGTCATGATAGATTATGCTCATACCCCCGACGGGATTGAAAATATACTTAAAAGCATACGGGGCTTTGCGAAGGGCAGAATAGTGATTCTGTTCGGCTGCGGAGGCGACCGTGATAGGACAAAGCGCCCCAAAATGGGCAGAATAGCGGGTGAGCTTGCGGATTTCTGCGTGGTTACATCGGATAACCCGAGGACTGAGGAGCCCGGAGAGATTATTAAGGAAATAATCCCCGGCGTTGAGGAAACGGGGTGCCCTTATACCGTGATTGAGAACAGAAAAGAAGCAATCCGATATGCTCTTGATAATGCGGAAACGGGAGATGTGATACTGCTTGCCGGGAAGGGTCATGAAACATATCAGATACTGAAAAGCGGCAAGATTCATTTTGATGAGCGTGAGATAGTGCACGAAATTTTAGGGGAGGAACAGGTTTGATTTCGCTGAAATTAAAGGAAATAGCCGAATTTTGCGGCGGAGAGCTTTTCGGGGACGGCGAAACGCTTGTTTCGTCGGTAACAAAGGATAGCCGCGAAACTCCGAATGGTTCTCTCTATATTGCGCTTCGGGGAGAACGGTTTGACGGCAACGATTTTATAAAAAACGCATATGAAGGCGGCGCAGCGGCGGCTTTAGGCGAGGCTGAATGCAGCTTTTCAAAACCTTATGTGATGGTAAAAGACGGAAAACGGGCACTGCTCGATATAGCTAAAGGATACAGGAAAAAATTTGATATTCCTTCGGTTGCGGTAACGGGGAGCGTGGGCAAAACCACCACAAAGGAAATGATTGCCTCCGTGCTTTCCGAAAAATTCAATACGCTTAAAACCGAGGGCAATTTCAATAATGAGATAGGTATGCCCCTCACGGTGCTTCGGCTTGATAATTGTCACGAAATTGCGGTTTTTGAAATGGGCATGAGCCATTTCGGCGAAATCGAAAATATGACGGCAGTGGCAAACCCCGATATGGCGGTTATAAGTAATATCGGCATGTCGCATATCGGGAATCTCGGCTCACGGGAGAATATACTGAAAGCAAAGCTTGAAATTGTAAAGGGTCTGAAACCGAACGGAGTTTTGGCGGTAAACGGCGATGATGAGATGCTGTCGAAAATCGGAATTCCGTGCGTGAAGTACGGCATCGGCGAAAATTGCGACATAAGAGGATTTAATATTACCGAGGATGAGGGCGGCTGCACATTTGAAACCGAAATGTGCGGAAATGCGTATAAAATCCGCGTGAATATCCCGGGGCGGCATAATGTGTATAATGCTCTGGCGGCGATTGTGGTCGGGCTTCATTTCGGGGTCGTGCCTGAAAAAATAGTTTCGGGTATAGGCAAGGCGGAGAGCGTGGGCAGCCGTATGAATATTAAAAATATCGGCGGAATAAAGCTGATTTCGGACTGCTATAACGCCAGCCCCGATTCAATGCGTGCGTCGCTTTCGGTTCTGAAGGCGGAACCGGGCAGGAAAATAGCGGTTCTTGCGGATATGCTCGAGATGGGCGATTTTGCAAATGACGCTCATATAGAAATAGGAAGGGAAGCGGCGTTTGCGGATGCGGTTTTGACCGTAGGGCATTTGGGCAGACTGATAGCAAAAGGCGCAGACGGCGCAAAAACGGTTAAAAGCTTTGATACAAATGCGGAGGCGTGCGGATTTCTGAAAACCTTCCTTCGCCCCGGCGATACGGTGCTTGTTAAGGGGTCGAACAGTATGAAGCTTTCCGAAATCAGTGAATTTATAGAGGTGAATTTCAAATGAAACCAACCGTAATCGGGCTTGCGTCGGCGTTTCTGATTGCCGTGCTGATTGCCCCTGTGGCGATAAAATATCTTATAAGTATAAAATTTGGGCAGAGTATCCGAGAAATCGGACCGAGCTGGCACAAAAAGAAAAGCGGAACCCCAACAATGGGCGGATTTATATTTATAATTCCGATTGTAATCGTGTCGTGTTTTCTGCTTCGTGACGCGCACAGTATAATCTGCGTGATTGCGGCACTGGGGTTCGGCGCGGTGGGCTTTGTCGACGACTATATAAAGGTAGTGAAAAAGCGGAACCTTGGGCTTACATCAAAGCAGAAGTTCCTTATGCAGGCGGCGGTGACAGTGTTCTTTATAGCAGCGGACTGCTTTTATATCGGCAATCCGACCGAGATTCTTATACCGTTCGGCGGCAGCGTGAATCTTTCGTATTTTTACTATCCGTTTGCGGCGTTCGTTATGCTCGGGTGCGTCAACAGCGTTAACCTGACGGACGGAATAGACGGGCTTGCATCGTCGGTCAGCATAGTGGTTATGAGCTTTTTTGCGATTGCGGCGGCAGTGTACGGACAAAGCGGTATGGCAGTGCTCATGTTCACGGCGGTCGGTGCGGTGTTCGGGTTCTTCCTTTTCAATAAGAATCCCGCAAGGGTGTTTATGGGTGATACCGGCTCGCTTTTTCTCGGCGGCATTATAAGCGCTGCGGCGCTGCTTCTTCGCCAGCCGATAATTCTTGTTATATGCGGAATCGTGTTTTTCTGCGAAACGCTGTCGGTTATCCTCCAGGTTGCGCATTTTAAGAGGACGGGTAAAAGGCTCTTCAAAATGAGCCCGATTCATCATCATTTCGAGATGTGCGGCTGGAAGGAAAACAAAATCGACCTTGTGTTTGTGGCGGTTACGGCGGCGGCGTGCGTCGTTTCGTACTTTGGTTTGTAGGGGTGAATAAATTTGCCGTCTAAGATGAAAAAAATGAAAATACCTGGCGCAGCCGGCGATGTGGACTACTACCTTCTTGCGGATATAATCATAATCCTCCTTTTTGGACTGGTTATGGTTTTTTCGGCAAGCTCCGCAAACGCCGCAGATACCATGGGCGACAGCTATTATTACCTCAAAAACCAGGGAATCATGGCGGCTGCCGGGCTTTTTGCGATGTGGTTTCTTTCGAGATTCGACTATCATAACCTCGGCAAGTTCGCAAATATCATGTTTGTCGGCACGATTGTGCTGCTGCTTGCGGTGCTTGTTATCGGCACGGAATCGAAGGGCGCTAAAAGATGGCTCGGCGTGGGACCTGTGTCGTTTCAGCCGTCCGAGCTTGCAAAGATAACAATGATAATATTCATATCGTTCAAGCTTTCCCTCGATAGGGGCAAAATCAAAAAATCGGCGAAGGAAGTCGGCATATATGCGGCAATTGTCGGGTTTGTCAGCCTTCTCGTGCTGCTTGAAAAGCACCTTTCGGGTACGGTGGTAATAGCGGCGGTTTGTATACTTCTGCTGTTTGTTGCCGGGCTGCCGTCAAAGTGGTTTTTCGGCGGCGGCGTTGCGGCGGTGATGCTGGCATTTGTCGCAATCATCATCGAGCCTTACAGAATGAAAAGGCTTGTAACCTTCCTCGACCCCTTCAAGTATAAAATGGGGGACGGCTGGCAGATAGTGCAGTCGCTTTACGCAATCGGCTCTGGCGGACTTTTCGGTCTCGGCCTCGGAAGAAGCCGCCAGAAGTACCTTTATATTCCCGAACCGCAGAACGACTTTATATTTTCGATAATCTGCGAGGAACTCGGATTTGTCGGCGCACTTGCGGTAATAATACTTTTTGCGATTTTTATCTACAGGGGCGTCAATATCGCCCTGCGTGCACCGGATAGGTTCGGCAGATACCTTGCTTTCGGAATGACGGCTCTCGTGGCGCTTCAGGTCATCGTTAATATCGCCGTTGTTACCTCGTCGATGCCGGTAACGGGCATGCAGCTTCCGCTGTTTTCCGCCGGC
>JAXGBA010000046.1:0-14238 GCA_034186235.1 Clostridia bacterium
GAAGATTGCACGGAGCGGAACCATTGTTCTGTCATTGATGATTGTGGGTGCTACATCAAATTCAACCGGCTTATCGTTTACGATAACCTTGATTGTGTCGTCTGCCGGTGCCGGAGCGGGAACATCTGCGCCGTTGTCTGTCCACTTATTAACAACTTCGTAGTCATATCTACCGATTTCTTTGAAAGGAATGTTCTTGAAATCAGGAAGCTTTGTGAATACTTCGCTGTCCTCTTTAAGAGTGAAGTCCTTACCGTAATCAACAAAATCGGAAGTCTTAACATCTACTGCATCTTCAACAGTGCCGTTTTCCTTAACGAGCTTGTTGATATCCATTGCAGGTGTGTTGTAGATAAGGTTGTTCTTAATAACATTTCCTACAGGCTCTTTTGTTCTGTCTGTAAGGATTGTAGCCATTGTCGGGAATGCTTCCTTCCAAACTTCCGTCTGCCAGGGTGAATTCATAAGGTTATTATAAATCTGGCTGGTGGAGTCGGTCTTCATCCATGTTGTTCCTCTTGCGTCGAACACAAAAGGCTTTTTGCTGTCAAGCATTACGTTGTTTTCAAATGTGTTGTCGCGGCCGCCGCCGTAGAGAGCGATGGAGTCAACCTTATAGAAAACATTGCCGTAAACGAATGTGCAGGAATGCATATCATCAAGGTAAACTGCCTGCATTTCATAACCTGTTGTAGCGTTAATCATGGAAAGATCATGGAAATAATTGTATCTGATTTCGTTGTTTCTGTCAGCCCAGTTTCTGCCGGTGTAGATAGCACCGCAGTCAGAGGTGTCTGTGCAAACTCTGTACACATTGTTGTATTCAAAGATGTTGTAAACACCGCTGTAAGCGACACCTTCGTGAGGACCGTCATTGATTTCGCAGTGTCTGATTGTGTTGCCTACGCCGTACATAGCAACAGCCGGAGCGTAGGTCTTCTTGTACTGCATAAATCTTTCGATGTGGCAGTTTTCAATCTTGTTTTCGCCCTTTGTGAGGGTAGGCTTGTCGCCGCCGTTTACGGTGAAGCCGTTCGAGCCGAGGTCATGAGCGTAAGAATTTATGATTGAGCACTTCATAGAGTTTTCAAACTTAGCAGCATCCTTGCCGATAGCTGTGAATTCGCAGGCATCGATTGTGCAGGATGTGCAGTTGTTTCCGTAAATTGCGCGTTCGGTTGTACCCTCTATTCTGAGGCCCTGGAAGGTTACATTTTCGCAGCCTTCGAGAGTGAAGAGGTCTTTTGCATGAGCGCTGAATACGAGAGATTCGCCGGACTTGAAGCCTTCGGGGAGAATCATGTAAAGAACGCCCGCTTCTCTGTCGATATAATATTCGCCGGGCTGGTCGATTTCTTCAAGAAGGTTGAAGAACTTAACACGCCTGTCGGGAACTATTGAAGAATAACCCGTTCCGGCGGTGACTGCGCCGTCTTCGGAGATTGTTGCGGGAGTGATGGATTCAGCCCAGTCATGAACATAAAAACCGAGTGCCCAGATGTCTTTCGCATTTGTCCACTTTTTCCATCTTGCGGAATCCTTAACCTTGAATTCAATCGTCTTAGCACCTTCGGAATCCTTAACATCGTCTTTGCCGGCATTGATGATTTCACCGGTGTAGAGATAGTCTTTTCCGTTAGGATACTGAGCGATTGTGAGGTAACGGTCATTGTATGTAAGCGTGGGGGCATAGTTTGAGGTTATGCCGAAGCCGCACTCACGAATCTGACCAAAGTCGGTTATGCCGATAGCCTTAAGGTCAACGGACATAAGCTTTGACTGTGCGCTTGTTTCAGCGAGTCTGTCAAGAACTGCATTGTCTGTAACCTTTTTGAAATCGGAATAAGCGATTTCATGGCCGCCGCCGAGAACAACCTTTTCACCGTCTTTTGCGCGGATAACGAGGTTATTGTCAGCCGATGTAAGAGCTATTGTATCGGGAATGTCATAATGACCGCCCGCAAGCTCAACAACAACAGTACCGTCGATAGCTCTTGCAGCCTCAACCGCAGAAGCAACCGTCTTATACTGTTCATTTTCGCCTACTTTGATGATAGTAGCCTGAATTTTTGCATCCTCCGCAAATGATGTAACCGTCATAAATGAGCAAAGCATCATGAGCGCAAGAAGCATTGCGAGAATTTTCTTCATTTCGAAGCCTCCTATAAAAATATTTTACATATGTTAGTTTACCACAAAAACACGAAATAGTCAATAGATAATTTTAACTTAATTGCATTAAATTTTACCGTGATTGAGGTTTGGGGGAGGATTTTATAAAATCCACAAGAGCGGCTTCGAGAATTTTTGAATAGTTGACATTCTCCTTCTCGGCAGCTTCTTTGAGCCACGCGGGAAGCGTCACATTGGTTTTTACCCTTTTATTGTCAAGCTCGTTTGCCACAATATCAGGGTAAACGGTTATCAGGGACACCAGGCAACCCTTCGCCGATTCGGGCAAAATCTGCGGATTTTTCGACGGCTCGGGAATCACCTCTCCGTCCTTTTCCATACCGTATAAATGAAGCCCGAGGGCGTCCTCCGCCTCTCTTTGCGCTTTCTCAAAAGTTTCCCCGAAACTGATACATCCGGGCAAATCCGGAAAATATATCCCGTACCCGTCCTTTCCCGGCTCAAACACTGCCGGATATGAATATTTACGCATAAAATCACTCCCACACACATTGTACTCCCGTTTTGCGCAGATGTCAATAGTTTTAATAATTATATTATGTCATTACTTTTGAGTTCATAATAATATTCCCCGGAACTTTTTATGCATAAAAAACGATTATCCCAACTGTTATCATCGGCATCATCATAAAGCAATTGTACACACTTAGGCATATTATTCTCCGAATCCGGTTCAGCGTCGCTGCCGGTTAAATTTATATATTTTTGACTTTTGTTTTTAAAATCTTTTTTCAATTTATCAACATCATATTTGCACAAATCAAAAGAAACATACAGTTCAATTTTCTCGTTTGCTTCTAAACTCTCGCAGACAAATTCATCAAACAAATATAATGAATATATTTTTTTATTTGTCTCAACCGTCATTTTACAGTATTCGATATCTACCGGCTCAATTTTTAACACCAGCCTTGCTTTATTTGCTCTATAACGCATTTCCCTATCTCTTTTTCGTTCTTCTTTGCGCAATTCCAAATCCCTTTTTCGTTCTTCTTCTACAGTTATGTAAACTCCTAAAATGCTTCCTGCAGAAGCATAATAAGTCAAAATATCTTTAACAAATGTTGAATTTTTGAGAATTTCACAAGAAATTAACTTACTTTTAATAACTGCAAAATTAATCACTTCTATTATAAACGGAAATAAAACTATTAAAAACAGCCATTTGTACTTTTTCATGATTCTCACCTTTCGTAGCATTATTCAATATTTATCCACATAGCTGGTCGAACATCGTAGAGGCCATTGTCGACATAGGTACCACTCTCATAGACTCTACCGTAACTGATGCCGTCACTACCAACATGAGCGGCAGCGCGCTGATTAACACCGGGCGACCGCAGCAACCACTCAGAACCTGTTGACCTGTCGGAATCGGACGAAAAATACTTATTTGCTTCGTCTATGCTCAAAAGAAAAACCTTGTCTACCGTATCGTTTCCGCCGTTAGTGCCGTATATTGGATTGTTTTGATTTTTAACCGTTGTTTCCTCAATCATTGCTCTTTCACCATCGGAAAAAGCGGACGATATCCAATCATTATTCAGCCATTTGCGAAGAGTGCAGGTTTCCCATGTGACATCATCCTTAGTTTCGTTATATTTTCTATTTGCTATATTCGTTTTGCTTATTATCAATAATCTATTGCCGTTTCTATCAAGAACACGCCAATCTTTGCCACCGAATCTAACAATTTCGCCAACTTTAGCAGTTCGCAGTATACCGTCATCCGCTTCAATTAGTTTTGCGGAACTTTCCTTATAGTCCCCTAATGATTTAAGTTTTTCATAAGCACCTTTATAATATTTTTCATCAAGCATGCTCAACGCACTGCAATAAGTTGCCTCTTTGCACTGTTCTTTTGAATCTTTGTAATCTCCAAGCCGCGAAAACATATTTGCAGCTTCGGCATACTGTTTAGAGTTCATCATATTTACAGCTTTGGAATACTTTATATCGGAAGAATATTCTTTGCTATCCTTATAATCTTTCAGTTTATCAAACGCTTTTTCTGCCTCGTCATATTTCTGTTCATCAAATAAATCCATAGCTTTTAGGTATTTAATTTCCATGGGCATTTTTTCGCTATCCTTAAAATCCCCCAGTTTCTTAAACGCTTTGCCCGCTTCGGCATACTTTTTCTCTGCAAGAAGATTTTTGGCATTATTATATCTTACCGAAGGAATTATAACCGAATTGAGCAGCACTATAAACGCAACAACCAGTGCTGCTGCGGCGGTGAAAATGCCGATTTTTCTTGCCTTTCTTTTGGCGGCTTTGACCTCTTCTTCATGTTTTTTATTCAGCTGTTCAATTTTCGCTTTGCAAAGCTCTATCTTCTCGGCGGAATCCTTCCAGTCCTTTATCTTTTCAAATTCATCCATTGCAAGCTTTACATCGGAAACAGAAGTTTTTTCGTATAAATTAATTGCCTTTGCATACTGCTTATTTTTCTTGCAGACCTCAATACATTCGGGGCATTTTTTTGCAAGCTCGTCACTGTCCCTATACCCGGGTATGCTCTCCAAAAGCCTTTGCGCCTCAATATAGCTTTCGGAATCATCGTAATTATATCCGTAATCCATTTTTTCCGCTGCGTTCTGATAAATCCCTTCAAGAATTTCATTCTCATTTCTTTCGTTTATGTATTTTATATACCCCTGAAGCTGCGCCTTCAGCTTATCATCGGCAAAGCGGACAGCCTTTGCATAGTTATCGGAGTCATCAAACGGTTCTTCCTCGTCTTTGAGATCTTCAATCTTGTTAACGTGCAGCTCCGCCATGAGTTTTCCGAGGTAGCCCTGTGCACACTCGGGGTCGGAATCGAGCACCTTTTCACAGTATGCGTCCGCTTCCTGCCAGTTTCCGTCCTCCAAAAACATAAACGCTCGTTTGAGAAGCGGAGAGGTTTCGCCGCCGGTCTGCACTGCCGCCGCTGCCTTGGGCGCAGATTTTTTATCGCCGTCAACAATCTTTTTTATTCCTCTTATCAAGTCCTGCATAAAGCCGAGTTTTGACATATCCTGCGCCTGAAGGTGCGAAAACTCCTCCGGCAAATCGTACGGGTCCATATCACGGTAAGCCGGGATAAGCGCCTTTTTTGCGCCGCCCTTAATAAGCGCAAGATAGCGGCTCCACTCGTTTTTAACCCAAACCGCATTGAAATACTCCGGCTTTGTGCCGATCACAACCATAACCTTTGATGAATTAAGCGCCGCAAAAATATACGGCTCATATGCACAGCCAAGCTTATCCTCAAGCGTTATCCTCGAAAAGAAAACCTTAAACCCCTCCTGCGTCAGCTGATGATAGAGGTCATTTGCAAGCACGCTGTCACGGGTGCGGCGGCCGCTCTCGTCGGTTTCCTTATAGCATATGAAAATATCGAACGGCTGCTCCTTCTGCGAAATTGCAAGAATACCCTTCTGAATTTCATTTATCGCCTTAGCCTCTTCTTCATAAATCGCACGCTGAGAGCCGTCCGCATACTTTATTGCGGACTTATAGTTATCATCATCGAAAATCGATGTGAACTGCGCGCGGTTGACCGTCGGAACACGCTTATGGGTTGACGGGTCCTCGACATACTCGATACCATAGCGGCACAGAACCAGCGACCAGTAGCTTTCGGCGTCGGTTTTATCTTCGTTTAAAATCTGCTCATAAATCCCCATTGCCTTGTCAAACTCATTATTACGGCGAAAATGATTCGCGCGGTCATACATATTCGCTCTTTTTTCGTCATCAAGCCTCGGCAGCGTCTGCCTGCTTCCGCAGCTGTCGCACACCGCAACGGTATCGCCCTCGTTAAATTCAAGCGTTCCGCCACACATTTTACATTTGAATACTGACATTTTTAGTTTCCTCCCTATTTCAACATTCTGCAATTTTTATTTCGTTTATCAATCAGATTTATAAGTTCATCCGCAGCCGCCTTTGTATCCAAGCCGTCCGACACGCATTTTGAAAACGCTTCAAACGCCGTTCCGATTTCAGCTTCATCGGCTGCAAGGGCGTCATTCGAAACGGGGTCGCTGTACCTTATCGCTTCAAAAACACGCACGGTATCATCGGATTTATGCTCGTTCATAAGCGTTTCCGCCCAGGCGGCAAGCTTTTTTATAAAAAATGTATTTATCTTGATATTTTTTTCGCTTTCGTGTACAATATCAGCGGCGGTTTTTGCTTTTATCACATTTATAGCCGCAATCCCGAGGAAAAGCACGCAAAGAAGCGCCCCGAGCCAATTCGGGACATTCGGCACGGCCATCGCGGCGCCGCCGACAACAAGCGAAGCGATAAGAGCCGAGTAACTGACGGTAAGAACAGGCAGATTCAAAAACAGCCGTTCTTTGCTTTCCGAGTTTAATGTAAAACAAGCGCACGCAAGCTGACCCAAAAACGAAAGGCTTATAAATACATATCCGATCCAGAACGCTCCGCCGAACTTATCAAACTCCGAAGTTGCGTTCGGCGTTATAAAGCAAACGGCATTAAATACCGCAAACGAAATCAGCCAGCAAATCAAATATGAATTAAAAATTTTCTTTTTCATTATTCTTCCTCCGTTTTCTCGCCGCATTCAAGGCAGAACTTTGCGCCGCCCGGAAGGGGCGCTCCGCACTTTTTGCAGCAATTCTGAAGCTTATATCCACACTCGAGGCAGAACTTGCCTGCCGGTACGCTTTTTCCGCAATTGGGACAAACAAAACTGCCCGATTCCTCAACCTTTCCGCCGCATTCAAGACAGAATTTGGCGCCTTCGGGCAAAGGTTTTCCGCATTTTGCGCAGGTTTTTGAAGCGGCGGAAGCGGTATTATTTAGGCTTTCGGTCAAAATTCCGCCGACCGTGCCTCCAACGCCCGCCATAACGCCGAGCCCTATCCCCATATTGGCAAACTGCCCCGAAGCCTCATTTCTCGCCACATCGCCGGCAACATCAAAGCCCCTTTCCTGGGCATATGTATACCCCTCCTGCATGCGCTTTTGCGCCCGTGCTTTTGAATCGATAACCACCTTCTGCGCCTCGGTTTCGGCATATATAAGGTCGGTCTGCTGCTTAAGCTTTGCCTCGGCAACCTCGGCGTATTTTCTGAAATGCAAATCCCTGAAACGGATGTAGTTCCTGTCATCCTCCGGCTTCACTATCGTCGTTACGAAAAAGTGCTTCAGCTCCGCACCGTATTCTCTGAAATCAGGCTCCAAAAGCGACTGCATCGCCTCCGATATTTCGCCGAGCCTTTCGTCAATTCTGAAAATATCCACGGTGTTGTCACGAATGTAATTTGCCATGTACGCTTTGAATTTCGTCATCAGAAAAGCTCTGAACTTCTGCACAATTGTGCTTTGTGTCAGCGTCTTTTCCGTCCCGACAAGCTTTACAAGAAGTTTTCTCGAATCTTCCGCCCGAAGGGTCATCTCTCCGCTTGCCCCTATTTTAATAGGAAAGTTATAGGTCGGCTCAACATACTCAATCTTTGAATCCGTTCCCCACTTTATTGCCGGCTGCTCGGTCTTGTTTACAAAATACACCTCGCAGTGAAACGGCGTTTTATCCCCCGTCGCCCGATTCAGGAATTTGCCGATTTTGGGTATATTCCCGGTTTCAAGCGTGTACCGCCCCGGTCCGAAAAGGTCCAGTGCCTGACCGTCCCTATAGAAAACCGCCTCCTGATTCTCATGCACTATAAGCTGCGTAAGGCTGTTGAAGTCCTCCTTCGGGTGCTTCCACACAAATGTGGTGTTATCGCCCTCGTATTTTATGATTTCCGCTATTTCCGACATAATAATCCTCCCTCTTAAAAATGTCGTTTTAGGTCAATTATTCCATTTATAAACTATAATAACATTTTTAAGACGATTTGTCAACGATTATTCCTTTTTCAAGTTGTTCAAATATGCGAACTTATAGTTTATCCTTTAAGTAGGGAGATGATTTTATGTACAGCAAATATGTCAGAGAAAGAATTACTGCGCTGCGGCTGCAAAAAGATGTGTCGGAATATAAAATGAGCTACGACCTCGGTCACAGCAAAAGTTATGTTAACAACATCACATCGGGCAAGGTTTTGCCCTCGATGAACGAATTTTTTATCATCTGCGAATACTTTAACATCACACCGGAGGAGTTTTTCAATCCGGAGCTTAAAAATCCAAAGCTTTCGGAGAACATTCACGCAAGCCTCCGAGGGCTTTCTTCCGATGATTTGGAGCTTATTATGTCCATAATAAAACGATTAAAAAAAAGACAATGACGGCATATGATACCGCAGTAAAAAATCACAGCAGCAAAGCCGAAAAAAACAGCCGAAATATGATATTTTTTTTAGCATAATTCTGTGATATAATCAAATTAAAGTAAAAAACACAGAAGGAGCAAAGATTATGAAGAAAATTTTATCACTCATACTTGCACTGACAGTTCTTACATCGGTTCTTGCAAGTTTCGGTACGGTTTCTGCGGCGGGCGGAGAGATTTTCGTATCTCCCGACGGTTCCGACAGCGCCGACGGCAGCCGCGAAAACCCGGTTGCAACTCTAAACCGCGCCTGCGAACTTGCGGAAAGCGGCACAGTTATCACACTGCTCGGCGGTACATATTCGGTTCATGAAAATACCGAAATAGCCAAAAGCAATCTTACAATCAAAGCGGCAAGCGGCGCTTCCGTTACGCTTACGGGTGCGGCAAAGCTTGACGCATCGAAGTTCCAAAAGGTGACCGATTCCGAAATTCTTGACAGAATCGTTGACAAAACCGCAAAGGAAAAGCTTATGGCTCTTGACCTCAAGGCTCTCGGAATAACCGATTTCGGTTCGCTCCATATGTCAGGCTTCGGTTACGGCGACACGCCTATGAACCCTCAGCTTATCGTAAACGGAAAACGCCAGACCCTTGCGCGTTATCCCGACAGCGATTACCTCTATGTTTCAAAGGTTGTTGAGCCGGGCGCAAACCTCCGTCCAAAACCCGATGAAGTTCCGGTAGAGGATTACAAAGGACAGGGCATAAAAATCCGTGTTTCGGACAGCCGCCTTTCCAAATGGACAAAAGTCGACGATTTGTGGATTTTCGGATTTTTCATGTACGATTGGGCAGAAGCAAACCTTTCCGCCAAAATCGATTTTGAAAACGAAAACACAATTTCCACCGAATATCCCAGTTACTACAGCGTTACGGAGGACCGCAGATTCTATTTCTACAATCTTCTCGAAGAAATCAGCGTTCCCGGGGAATGGTATCTCGACAGAACCGCAGGCGTTCTCTACATTTATCCCGAAAGCGGCTTCAAAGCTTCTGACGATGTTGAGTTTATCACCTACGACAAGCCGTTCATAACAATAAAGAATGCGGAAAATATCAAAATCAGCGGTATTAAGTTTGAAAACTCGCTTGACATGGGCATAAAAATCGACGGCAGCAAGAATGTTACGGTTTCCGACTGCACATTCAACGAAATCAGCAGCACGGCAATCAACTCGCTGACCTCTTACGAAACAAAAATCGACCGCTGCGCATTTACCGAAGTCGGCTACAGGGCGGTTTGCCTTGAATCCGGCGACAGGGAAACCCTCACCCCCGGCAAAAGCGAGATCACGAACTGCACGGTAAAGGGCTTTGCAAGGCAGCGCCCCACAAACTCTCCGGCGTTCTGGGTAAGGGGCGTGGGCAATAAGGTTGCGCATAACGAAATCACCGACGGTCCTTACATCGCAATCTGGTTCGGCGGAAACGACCACATTATAGAATATAACGAAATCTCCGAGGTCTGCAAAGACACAGCCGATGTCGGCGCAATTTACGCAGGCCGCGACTGGTCCTCCAGGGGCAACGAGGTTCGTTACAATTATATTCATGATATCAAGATAATCAACACCACAACCGGCATGAAGGTTCAGGCGATTTATCTTGACGACCAGTTCTCCTCCGCAAATGTTCACGGAAACATCATCAAAAATGTTCCTTCCGTTGCGCTTTACGGCGGCGGGCGTTATAACACCTTCGTTAACAACATAGTAATCGATGCAAAAGAGCCTTTTGTGTTCGATGAAAGAGGCATAAAAGAAGGCGAATGCGGCGAAGGCAGCGAAATCAGAAACAGGCTTAAATCCTTCCCTTACAATACGGGAATATGGAAGGAAAAATATCCGGAGCTTGAAAACATTTTGAGCGATGACCCTGAGCTTCCGAAATATAACACAATCAAGGGCAATCTTTCATACAATGTCCCGAACTATGATATCGTTGCGGATGTTAAGACCTACGGAACATTTGAGGAGGACACTCCCGTAAAACCCGAGGACTTTGCCGACTACAAGGGCGGCGACCTCACACTCAAAGACGACAGTGAAATTTTCACGAAGCTTCCGGACTTTGAGAAGATAGACTTCAAAGCAATCGGCGTTGAGGAAAAGGCACCCGAAAAGACGGCGGACAGCGTTCTTGAAGCTTCCGTAGCGCTTATGATAAACAAGCCCGACACCTATGTTTTCGGCAAAAAGACGGCAATTGATGTTCCGCCGATGATAGTGAATGACAGAACGCTCGTTCCGGTAAGATTCATTGCGGAATCCTTCGGTGCGGATGTTTCGTGGGACGGCGATGCCAAAAAGGTAACTGTTAAAAACGGCGATAACACTATCGAACTTTATATCGACAAAGCCGAAATCACCGTAAACGGCACGGTTTCCGCACTTGATGCGGCAGCCGGGATTATAGACGGCAGAACGATGCTTCCTCTGCGTGCAGTTGTCGAAGCTCTCGGAAAAGAAGTTTTCTGGGACGCAAGAGGGCTTATCGTTATAAGTGATAATGAACTCGTAACAGCTGACGATGAAGCGGCGGTTTCGGGTATAGTATCGAAATTTTAAGGAGGTAATCCCATGAAGAAAAGATTAATCAAATCCATTCTCTGCCTTGCGCTCGCGCTTTCGCTCTGCGCCTGCGGCGGCGGAAAAGACACCAAAAAATCGGAAAGCATTATTAAAGACGACGAAACAAAGCATGTGAACCTTGTCTGGTTTATCCGCTCCTCGGAGCCCGCAGGCTTTAAGGAAGTTATGGAAAAGGCCAACGAATATCTCGGCGACAAGCTCAATGTTACACTTGACCTTCGCTGCATAGAGCCGGGCGATTATGAATCAAAGGTTCAGCTTGCGGCGGCTTCCGGCGAGGACTGCGACATTATATGGACCTCCCAGTGGGCAAACAGTTATGAAAGCAATGTTTCAAAGAACGCATTCCTGGCAATTGAGGATTACCTTGACCTCCCCGAACTTGCCGATATGAAAGCTCATTACAAGGATTCAATCTGGAATGCGTGCAGAGTAAACGGACACATTTACGGCGTTCCGATTGAGCAGGTAATGCATGTTCAGAAGGGCATTTGGTTCAAAAAGGACATCTGCGATAAGTACGGAATTGATGTTTACAATCAGATTAAAACAACAGATGACCTTGACGATGTTTATCAGACAGTCCGCAACGGCGAACCCGATTCGCTCCTTGTTGCAATCGGCGGAAACCGCGTAGGCGAAACCCAGAAGCAGGAAATTGCCGCAGGCTGGTGCATGAACGACGACGGCACCCTGACCGACAGAAGCGACGAAAAGGATTTCGGTCTTGACTGGTGCAGAAGAATGAGGGAATGGAACGAAAAGGGATTCTTCCCGGCGGACATCGCAACATTCGAAAACGAAACGGAATACACAAGTGCAGGAAGGCTCTTCAGCCGCTATGACAGATACATGGCAGGCAGCGAAGAAAAGTCAAACATGGCATACGGCTACAATGTTTGCCAGATTCCGACAAGCGACAGGGTTATTTCGAGAACCTCCGTTCAGTCCACAATTTCGGCAATCAGCTATAACTGCAAAAACCCTCTCCGCGCACTGAAACTGGTTCAGCTTGTTCATGAAGACGAATATCTCCTTAACCTTCTTTGCTACGGTATAGAAGGCAGAGATTTCACGAAAGACCCGTCCGACCCCAAGAGAATGAACAGAAATGCCGACAACTACTATATTTCGGAATATCTTATAGGAAGCCAGTTCCTTGCATATCTTGCTCCCGAATACAGCGATGATGTATGGGAAAAGACAAAGGAAGAAAACGACTCCGCCAAGGTTGACCCGAACATCGCCTTTGCATTTGACAGAAAGCCCGTTGAAACGGAAATTTCAAACTGCTCCGCAGTTACAGAAGAATATAAAGGGCTTGATACCGGGCTTTACGAGGATTATGAATCCACATATGCGGAAAAACAGGAAAAACTCAAAAAAGCCGGTTCCGAAATCGTAAAGGAAGAAATCGAAAGACAGTACAAAGAATGGAAAAACGCACAATAATTTTTTCATAGTTCTCCTAAACATGACTGCGGCATTTAATTTTGCTGCGGTCATGTTTTATTTAAAAAAGCTTGACATTTACCCTAAGGTTATAGTTTATAATAGCAGTAAAGGGCGGTGGCAGAATGCTTATAAATGAAATTGCACAAAAAACGGGCATATCGAAAAAAGCTATATATTAATGAAAGCAAGGGGCTGCTTAAAGTGCAGCGCCGCACAAACAGGTATTGGGAATACACCGTGGAAGACGGGCGAAGACTTAACAAAATCAAGCTTTTGCGGCTTGCCGGCATCTCAATTGCGGACATAAAGCTTCTTTTTGACAATATTGTTACCATATATGCTTTGTTACAGCGAAAAAATCAATTTCACAATAATAGACGCCGAAATAAACCAAAGCCGAACGCTTATTTCAAACAGAGTAGGAGTTTTCCCGAAACAGATTAAAATTATGCCGGGAAAAACGAAAATAACCGGCGCCTCGCTCTTCAAAGCGGATATATAAAAAAGCCGTGCGGAAAATCTAATTTCCGCACGGCTTTTTACACCTCTATAACATCAAACTGAACTTTATTTTTGCAGTTTGCCTTATATGCTCTTATAAACGAAGGCTTTATTCCGAGATACTTTTTAAACATCTTATAAAAATGCGTTTTGTTTGTAAACCCCGCCATCTGGCTTACTTCAAATATCGAAAGGTTGGTTGTCATAAGAATATACACGGCGTTGTTTACCCTCTTTTTAAGAAGATATTCCGAAAAATTAGACCCGAAATGCGCTTTCAGCAGCTTACTTAAATAATCCTGAGAATAATTGCACATTTCACTCATAAGCTTAAGCGTTATTTTCTCATCGCTGTGTTTGTCTATATACTCGATAACACGCTGGAGTTCGGGCGGTATTTCAGCCGACTTTTTAAGAAAAGCCTCCGTCACAAGCTTGCGGCGCATATATATCAGCAAGTTCACCATATCGTTTTTTATTACGGTTTCAAATCCCTGATTGCAGTCGTGATTTTCTTCCATCATTTTAAAAATCAGATGTTCAACATCGGCGCACATCTTCCCCTCAAAATATGCCATTTGAGTATCATTCGCTTTTTGCACACCAGAAAGCTCCGAAAGCCCGAAAACAGCGTCAAGGCTTTTTTCGCCCCTGATTGTTTCTGAAAAATATTCCGGCTTTATCAAAAAGTTTACATATGACATATTCTCAAGAGCGGTAAAGCTGTGCACCTGTCCGTAGTCAATATAAAGCAGACATCCCTTTTTCAGCGTATATTTAACGCCGTCAACATGATGAATACCGCTTCCCGAAAACACATAAACAAGCTCAATATAGTCATGTATATGCTCCGCATCGTCATGCGAATAGGAATTAAACAAAATCGGAAGCTTCTCTGTAGACGACTCCGAAATGCGAAACATTTTCAACTTTACCTCACCGACCCTTCTGAAATAATTCTGACCTACAATTATATTATAGCACATAAAACTCTTTATTTCAAGAAATTTTAATTTTTTAAAGCTCAAGGGCGCACGGAAACACCGCACACCCTTGAGGATATTAAAATAAGGAGAGTGAAAATCGCTATTTATCGAGTAATCTCTTAACAATACTTGCCGCCTGTGCACGGGTTGCGTTGGCTTCAGGTGCGAATGTACCGTCGCCCATGCCGGAGATTAAGCCGACAGAAGATGC
>JAXGBA010000047.1:0-8796 GCA_034186235.1 Clostridia bacterium
AACAGCTTCGGAAAGGTGTTGGGAGTTTTTTCGGCGTTTCTGTGGGATATGCGTATTACGATGAAAAGAAAGCGGATATACAAGCAGTTATTGAGGAAGCTGATGAGATGATGTATCAGAATAAACATGAAAATATTTAATACTAAGGAGGAATCGTAAATGAAGAAAATTGTATCAATGATACTGTCACTTATGATGATTTGTTTGTCTGTAATTGTATTTGCTGATGAAACAAGTGCTACGGATAACATTACCGTAACCATGAACGGAGAGGTTATTGAGTTTGACGTGGAACCGATTCTGGAAAACGATAGAGTTTTAGTGCCTTTCCGTGCTATTTTTGAGGCACTTGGCTGCAATGTAACATACACTGAGGCTGACGGAAAGCAGTTTGTAACGGCAATGCGTGGAGATAATCAACTTATTATTGAAATCGGAGCTTATGATATGTGCGTCAACGGAAATGTGGAAGCACTTGATGTTCCCGCTGTCATCATAAACGGAAGAACACTTGTGCCTGTCCGAGTCGTTTCCGAAACCTTTGGTGCAAATGTCGAGTGGATAGGAGACTCAAAAACCGTTGCTGTTGCAACAAAGCAGGGACAGCACAAAATAAAAGCTACAATCGGAAAAAAGGATATAAAGGACGAAAACGGCACAACTCTTATATGCATAACATATTCGTATCCTGTTATAGAAAATCCGGAGGAAAACGGATACATCAGTCAGCTTAATGATGAATACAAGGCTTATACGCAAAAATTTGTTCAGGAGGCAGAAGCGAACGTTGAGGATGCAATGTTTATGCTTGAGGCAATGGGCTCGGATTACCGTCCTATGGAGCTTAGTCTTTCTTATGAGGTACATACCGACAGAAAGGACATTCTTTCCATTACAAATTACGGTTACTATGACCTCGGAGGCGCTCATCCGAGTACAACAAGGCAGTCAAGAACCTTTGATACGGCAAATGAAAAGGAGCTTGCACTTTCCGATGTTGTAAACGGTAACGAGGACGAACGCCATACTATGGTTTATGATGTGTTTATAAAATATTTTGAGGAAAATTACGAGGATTTTTCCAAAGAAACGGCAGAGAAAATAGACGAGGAAGCCGACAATGTAAAGTTCTATCTCACAGATAATTCTCTTGTGCTGTATTTTGACGTATATCAGGTGGGCTCTTATGCAATGCAGTATCCTACGGTTGAGGTTTCCTATTCGCCCGGAGTGTTCAAGCTTGAATGGTCGAATTAAAGTGATGAAAACACTGATTTAAAAGGAAACAATGTATAAATAAAATGAAGACGATGAATTTATGTGATTTCAGGTATACCCCTGATGTCATTACTAAATCATCTATTAACAAGAAATAAGAAAATGAAGAAAAGAGGTAAAGAAAATGATGATTTCAAAAGAATTCAGAGAAAGAGCATGGGATACTTTGAAAAGAAAATACGGAAAGGCTTTTTTGGTCTGTCTTATTGTAGACTTAATTTCTTTTTCCGGAATATCTATGCTTAACTTTTCACAGAATGGGGCAGCAGATGATGTAGTTAATCCGGTTAATTTATTTATTAATGTAATAACAGGATTGCTGTTTCTGATAGCCATTGTATTCCCGCTAAGTGTCGGCAAGAAAAGCTATTTTCTGAAAAATTCATATGGCGAGGCGGATTTTAAGGAACTGTTCAGCTGCCTGAAAAACGGATACGCCAGCAATGTGTGGGTTATGCTGCTGGTTGCCATCAAGACATTTTTGTGGTCAATTCTTCTCATTGTTCCCGGTATTATAAAAGCTTATGAATATTCGGCAATTCCCTACATATTGGCGGTAAATCCCGGAATTACAGCGAAAGAAGCATTTGCCAAATCAAAAAAAATTATGACAGGTAACAAATGGCGGCTTTTTAAGCTACAGATATCATTTATAGGCTGGCTGATTTTGGGATGCGCTACTTTAGGAGTTGGTATGTTTTTTCTTGACCCGTATATGGAAGCGGCTACAACCGAGTTTTATAAAGAGGTAAGAGATAATAAATTGGACGCTTGAGATTGGGAAGAATTTCTTGAAAACCTATAAAAAATGAGCAACAAGGTGAAAACAAAATGCATAAGAATAGTATCGAAATTAGATTTAATTAAGTTTCTACTAAGTTAGATATAAAATAATTATATTATGTTCTGATATTGATTTTTTTGCCTCATACTGTTATAATATTAATACAGTACGAGGTGCAATATATGCTAAAAAGGAGGATTAACATGACACAAGTAGCAGGGCGCCTGCAAGAAAAAAAGGTTATTATTACGCAGTACTTAGTTACAAAGACGAAAACGGGAGACGCAAAACAAAATGGGTTTCAACAAAGTTACCCGTAAAAGGCAATAAAAAAAGGCTGAAGCCATATTGACAGAGCTGAGAAGAACATTTTCACCACCTAGAATCACAGAAGGGATAAAACCAGATGGTGAATACCAAGCAAGCCAAATGAGAAATATGCTCTTTGCAGATTATATGATTTATTGGCTAGATATTATTAAGCCAAATGTTACATTGAATACATACTCCGGATACAGTGCAAATGTTAAGAGTATTATAGCACCTTATTTCAGAGAAAAGGGTATTACATTAGGAAATCTGCAGGCAACTGATATTCAAAAGTTTTATACCGAACGATTAAAGAAGGTAAAGCCAAATTCAGTACAAAAATATCATGCAAATATTAGAAAGGCATTAACCTATGCTGTTAAAATGGATTTTATAGAAATTAACCCAATTTATAAGGTTGAAAAACCGAAAAAGAATTCATTTATTGCGGACTATTATTCAGTTGAAGAGGTAGAAAGACTTTTTGCAGCTGCTAAGGATACATATCTGGAAATCCCCGTTCTTCTCGGAGCTTTTTATGGATTTAGAAGAAGTGAAATAATTGGATTGAGATGGAAAATGATTGATTTCGATAAGAACACTATTACAATTAATCATACAGTAACTGTAGCAACAATTGATGGGGAAAAACATATTGTTGCTGAAGATCGAGCTAAGACAAAATCCAGTCTCAGAACACTTCCGTTAGTTCAGCCTGTAAAAGAGAAACTTATTGCTTTAAAAGAAAAACAAGAAATGTATCAGAAGAAATTCAAAAAATCATATAATAAGGAATATCTTGAGTATGTTTGCGTGGATGAAATAGGGAATTTGTTACTTCCAAACTACTTAACGAGCACATTTCCAAGTTTTTTAAAAAGAAATGGATTTCGAAAAATACGATTTCATGATTTGAGACATACATGTGCGTCATTATTACTTAAAAATGGTGTCTCAATGAAGCGAATACAAGAGTGGTTAGGTCATAGTGACTTTTCGAAAACAGCAAATATTTATTTGTATTTCAATTACGGTTTCAAAATACTTTGTTAAATACGATATTTGAAACTGTAAATGAAAGAGCCAAATATTATAATAAAAGCCGGCTGCAGTAGAACTACAACCGGCATTGGCGGACAGGGTGGGATTCGAACCCACGAGCCGCTTGCGCGACTACCTGATTTCGAGTGCTTTGACTTAATCAGAAGTTATTGTACTTTGGAGGAAAATATGAGAACATATCGGAAGTTAAAGGAGTGCTGAAAACGCATAAAATCGGCGTTTTCGGCACTCTTTTTTTCGTTATTACAGATAAAATAAAGGGTTGCGGCGATTTTCGCATTTGAATGGAATTTTGCAAAAATGAGGGAACTTTGAGGGAACTCAAACATTCACCTATCATTGAACATTAAAAAATAAGGTGAATGGCAATGAAGATTACAGAAAAACAGTATGTTACAAAGCAAGAACTGTGTCAAATATGCAATATCAGCGAATCAACAGCGTATAAACTGCTGAAAAGCAAAAAATTAAATTTTGAAAAATGTTGTGATGGTCTTTTGCATTACTATAAAATTCCGCTTTGTGAAGTGCTGGAATATATGCGTGAACAGGCTGAAAAAGGTCATTATTCGGAAAAGCAAAAAGAAATGATTTCACGGTATTACAGAAAAAAGCTAAAAGACTATCCCGATTTAATAAGGGCGAAAGATATACAAAGTATAACGGGTTATGGAAAAGAGTCTATAAGGAAATGGATTAACAGCGAAAAAAGACTTGGTGTTGTCGTCCGCAAGAGATTTGCAGTGGCAAAAGATGACTTAATAGATTTTTTGCTATCTCCGTATTATGCAAATATAATCAGAAAATCCAAGGAGCATATATCTGATTTTCGCACTAGCGGAATAATACAATAATTGCACAGGGTGTTGAGATATTCAGCACCCCAAGTTTTTAAGAATGGAGGTGTTTTTATATGCCAATACAGTTTGATTATTTTTACGGCAATGAAGCTGAACAATTTACATTTTACAGAATACCCAAAATACTTGTAACTTCCCCCACTTTCAAACGAGTGTCGGACAGTGCAAAGCTGTTATATGGTCTTATGCTTGACCGTATGGGTTTATCTATACGCAACGGTTGGGTTGATGATGAAAACCGGGCATACATATTCTTTACAACAAATGATGTTATGGAGCAAATGTGCTGCGGAACAGAAAAAGCTACAAAGCTGCTTGCGGAGCTTGATGGCGAAAAAGGTATTGGGCTTATTGAACGAAAAAAGCAAGGACAAGGCAAGCCTGCAATTATATATTTGAAAAAGTTTTATATAAGCGAAAATAATGACCGAGATTTAAGACTTTCGGAAACCGAAATTCCAGACTTTCGGAAATCGAAAGTCAAGACTTTTGAAAATCGAAATCCAAGACTTTCGGAAGTCGAAAGTACAGACTTTCGAGAATCGAAATCTAATTATAATAAATATAATAATACTGATTTTAATTATACTGAAAAGAATAATACTGAAACGAGCGATACTGAAATCATATCCTATCCTATCAATCGTGGAAATGAGAATAACTCTCCTCCCTTGCCTGCACCGAAAGGCATTGATACGATACGATGGATAGAAAAACGGCAGCAATACGAAAAAATTATCAAGAAAAACATTGACTATGACATTATCGTTGAAAACTACAACAAAGAGTGGCTTGACGAAATTGTTGCTATTATGGTCGATGTGGTATGCAGCGACGAGCCGACTGTCCGCATCAACAAGCAGGAATATCCACACGAGGTTGTAAAGAGCAGATTTCTTAAAATCGACTCGTCGCATATTGAATATATAGACTTCGCCCTGCGGAGCAACACATCAGATGTCCGGAATATCCGGGCATTTTTAATTACAACGATTTATCGGTCGTTTGAAACGGCGGATAATTGGTTTTCGGCAAAAGTAAAACACGATATGGCAAATGTATAGGAATCGGAGGCGGTATGTGTGGAAAATATCGAACTGCTGGCAAATGCCATAATTCTGCAAGCGGTAAAAGATTACAGGCATACATATTCGCCGCAGTGCAGAGCAGAAATCAAGCGTTTTTTTCGTTCCGAATGGTTCCG
The DNA here is from genome assembly GCA_034186235.1 of Clostridia bacterium. Classification (GTDB taxonomy): domain Bacteria; phylum Bacillota; class Clostridia; order HGM11514; family HGM11514; genus CAKSKB01. The sequence goes on from JAXGBA010000047.1 coordinate 5,498, forward strand.
TGCTTTGACACGGCTTGACGGAGAAACGCTGATAACAAGATTAGAAAATGAAAGGAATGGTTTTTATGGGTAAAATAATCGCAATATCAAATCAGAAAGGCGGCACGGGCAAAACACCAACTGCCGTAAATTTAGGAATAGGTCTTGCAAACGAGGGCAAAAAAGTTCTTTTAATCGACTATGACGCACAGGGCAGCTTGACGCAGTGCTTGGGTTATCCAAACCCCGATGAGTTGTCGGTTACAATTTCAAGCCTTATGGAAAAGGTCATTAGAGAACAGCCTGTTTTGGAAAATGAAGGCATACTGCACCACAAAGAAGGCGTGGACTTTATTCCGGCAAACATAGAATTATCGGGAATGGAAACGGCTCTTGTAAACATTATGAGCCGTGAACGGGTGCTGAAAGATTATCTTGCAACCGTTAAAGATAATTACGATTATGTGCTGATAGACTGCACTCCCTCGCTCGGTATGCTGACGATAAACGCACTCACGGCGGCAAATGAGGTCATTATCCCCGTACAATCGCACTTCCTCCCGGCGAAAGGCTTGGAGCAGCTGCTCGGTACGGTTGCTAAGGTCAAACGGCAGATAAATCCCGCACTTAAAATCAACGGAATACTTCTTACAATGGTTGACGGTCGGACAAACCTTGCAAGGGACATATCTCAGCTTATCCGAAACACTTACGGAAATCACATTAAGGTTTTCAAAACGGAAATACCGCTTTCGATAAAAGCGGCAGAAACCTCGGCGGTCGGCAAAAGCATTTACAGCTATGACAAAAACGGCAGAGTTGCCGATGCGTACAGAAATCTAACGAAGGAGGTTATGGACAATGAGCAACGGACTAAACATAAGTCTGAAGTCATACGATAGTATTTTTCAGAGCGAGGAACAGCGGAACACCGAAGAAATAAAGCCTGTTCCCATATCCGAATTAAAACCGTTTACGGAGCAGCCGTTTAAGGTGAAGCTTGACGAAGATATGGACGCACTTGTGGAAAGTATCAAGCAATGCGGCGTGCTCACACCCGTAATTGCAAGACCGCACAAGGACGGCGGTTATGAAATACTTTCGGGACATCGCAGAGTGAAAGCGTGTGAGCTTGCCGGAATAACCGATATTCCCGTTGTGGTAAAAAATCTTGATGATGATACTGCTACAATTCTGCTTGTAGACAGTAATCTACAACGGGAACACATCTTGCCGAGCGAGAAAGCATTTGCCTATCAAATGAAGCTGGAAGCAATGAAAAGGCAAGGTGCGAGGACTGATTTAACTTCGTCCCAAATTGGGACAAAGTTGCGTTCGGATATTGAATTGGCTGAACAAGTCGGCGAAAGTCGAAATCAAATTCAGCGGTACATACGCCTAACAAATCTCATAGATCCAATTTTGGATATGGTGGATAACAACCAAATTGTAATGAACGCTGCCGTTGAAATATCTTATCTCGGTTCAAAGGAGCAAGCGGCTGTTATGCAGTCCATTGAAAAAGAGGAAACCTCTCCTTATATCGCACAGGCTCGAAAGATGCGAAAATTTCATCAGGACGGAAATTTGAGTAATGCCGTAATTGACAGTATTATGATGGAACAGAAACCCGAAACGGTTAAAATTACGCTTGGCGAGGAAAAATTAAAAAAATACTTCCCGAAAAGCTATTCAAAAGCAAAGATGGAGGAAATTATCTTGAAGCTGCTTGATAAATGGCGCAGGCAACGGGAAAATGAAATGGAGCGATGAATATGTTAAAACTTATACTTATATTCCTATCCGGTGTTGCAGTCGGCGGCTTCCTTGGCGTTGTATTTATGTGTTGTTTTATCTCTGCCGGACAAGCCGACAAAAAAGAAACGGAGTGATTGATTATGGAATGGCGAAAAAATCAAGGCTTTATTATTGTAAATCAAATAACGGTCGGCGGCGCTGAATTTGTGCTTGGTGTTCACGAAAAGAATCCGAATAGCTTTGTAACTTGGCAATGCAAAGGCAAAGACGATTATTTTTGGGGACATTATTTTACAAATCTGCATGCGGCACAAAAAGACTTTTGCAGACGGGCGCTTGATGAAATCAAGGCTATTGAGGTTATGAAGAAGCCGCCTAAAACGAATGAACGGTGAGGTGAAGTGATTGTGCGAAAAGATAAACGACAGACTTAACTGCAGCGGTTGTGCTGATATTACCGCCTATGAAGCAATGAAAGCCGTGCGACGTGAGGAACGGCGAAAACTGATAGCCGAGTTAAAGGCTCTTGCAAATAAACACGGTTACAGAATTGTCAGTACGATACGGCTTAAAGATATGGACGGTGATTACAAAAATGACTTGTAAAGACTGCTTTGCATATAAAAGCGAAAATTATTGCACGGTTTTAACCGAGGTTGTATGCAGACGCAGACAATGTAAATTCTACAAAACGTATAAACAATACCGAGATGACCTTAAAAAATATCCGCCCTGTGATTATGCGGATATTTACGCAAGAAGGCATAAAAATGATACGAATTGAGGTGTGAAAAAATGGACGAAATAAGAAAAGCCGGAGATTATACGATTATTAAGACCATGCAAATCGGCGAAAAGGAATTGGTAATCGGTGAAAATATGAACGACGCAGACGGGAATTATTATATGACCGCAAATTATGAATCAAATGAGCTTTTTGAAAGATATACAAATGCGGTGTGTTCCTGTGATTTTGTAAGGGTTGCGGCTATTTTTGCACAAAGGCTTACGGAGGAAGTATCACGGCTGCAAATCGGCAGATGCGATATGTGTATGAATATTCTGAATGAAAATGACTGCATACCTGTCGGAAGCGAAACATTGACAGGAAAAATTATTGTATTAAAACCCGATATATTATCGCCCGAATACCGAAACGAGCATTATCAGATTATGCGATGCACGGGCGGCAACGGTGCAAGAGCCGACGGGCTCGGAACATCAATATTCTGCACAGAATTATATACGGGCGAAAATGTGAAATACCGCCGTGCATCGGTTTTGGGAATATTAAAGGAGGACTGCTACCCTGCTTGGCTTACGGATATATTGAAAAATGAAAAAGTTAAGAAAAAATCACATAAGGAGGTTGAACGCTGATGGAACAGAAAGAAATCCGCTTCATAGACAGTCATTACAACGAGCTTTTCCGAATAAAAGACGGCGAAAGCATTACTGTTAAATTTTCGGACGGCTCTATGTCGGACAGGAAATGCACATACATTGACGATTACCATACCAAAATCGGACATAATGTTTTTCATATCTGCGAATTTGCGGAG
>JAXGBA010000048.1:0-10799 GCA_034186235.1 Clostridia bacterium
ACTATGTTGGTAAAGTGCTCCGCGTGGTTGTTACACCGAGAAGTACGGTTGAACCTAAAGTCGGTACGCCTGCGGCGTCCGACCCGACAGCGAAGGTTATATCGAAGGTTACACCGCCTTCGGCGACCGATGCAGCGATTTCCGGCACACCGGATATCGGCAAAAAGCTTACCGCTTCATATACATATGTTCCGTCAACGAGCAATGTAGAGGAAGGCGCAACCAAAATTATATGGGAAACTTCGTCTGCCGAAAACGGAACATACACGGAAGTTCAAAGCGGAACCTCCAAGGTATATACGCTCAAAATGGCTGATGCCGAAAAGTATATCCGTGTAAAGGTTGTACCAACGGACAAAAACGGAATTTACGGAACGGAAATAACCTCCGCAGCTGTAAAGGTCAATAAATATGTTGAACCTACCGCAGCAAGCACATACTATGTTGCTGCAAACGGAAATGACGATAATGACGGTACAATCGATTCACCTTTTGCAACAATAGAAAAGGCGAGAGATACGATTGCCGCTGCTAAACTTCCCGAAGGAGGCGTAACAGTTTATGTTCGCGGCGGAACATATCAGATTTCAAAGACGATTGAATTTAAGAACGAAAATTCCGGTACTGCCGAAAGCCCGATTAAATACGAGGCATATAACGGCGAAAAGGTTGAATTTGTGGGCGGCAAAACCCTTGATACTTCTAAAATCAAGAAGGTTACCGACGAGGCAATCCTGAACCGGCTTGTTGATCAGGACGCAAGAAAGCATCTTTATATGCTTGACCTTGCAGAGCAGGGCGTTAAGATGTCAAAGATTGCTTCTTACGGCAACGGCTTTGCAGATTATAACCCTAACGAAATTTACATGAACAATATGCTTCTCACAAACGCACGCTGGCCCAATAATGACGAAAGCCAGGGGCTTGTCCAGGCTGCGCCCGTTTCGGAAGAAGGATACAATGCGGTTGGTCAGAAGTATAAATATTCTTTCCCCGACCCCGAAAACCGCTCGGCAAAATGGACGATTAAGTCGGGTGATGCTTATATGGGCGGCGCACTGGTTTACTTCTGGGCAGACTCGAGCTATACAATCGATACATTCGATAAAGAAGCGAAAACTGTTACAACGGTTAACAATACCAATATTGCTGCAACCCCCGGTGCAGGATGGGGTCAGCAGTATAAGGTTTATTTCGGAAATATCTTTGAAGAAATTGATGTTCCGGGCGAAATGTATGTTGACCGCGAAAAGAACATTCTTTATTTCTATCCTTTGGTTGATGTGAACGGCTGCGAGATGGTTGTGTCTACCACGGATAAAAATATGCTTGACTTCGACGGTGCTTCAAACATTACCTTCAAGGGAATTGATTTTAAAGAGACCCGAAAAACCCCCGTAAATATCGAAAATTCAGACAATATTAAAATTGAAGGCGCTGAAATTTCGGGTTCTGCACAGAGCGGCATTAAGATTCTTAATTCCACGAACTGCAAAATCACCGGTTGCCATATGTTCAACATTGCAAGCTCGGCGATTTACTTGCAGGGCGGTGACAGGGAAACGCTTAAGCCCAGCAACAACATTATAGAAAACAACTATATTCATGCGGTAAACTACAGACCCGGTGACCGTTTTGCAATTACAATGCACGACACTGTCGGCATAACGGTAAGCCATAACGAATTTGACGATTTGCCGCACGCTGCAATTGATATTAGGAAGTCCAATGATATCACAATCGAATATAACACCATTTCTCACGCTCTGTATTTTGACTCCGATATGGGCTCAATTTATTGGGGCAGAGATAACACAACAATGGGTATTGTTGTAAGATATAACTATTTCAGAGACTTTGAAACCGACCTCTGGGCAATCCAGGACGGTTACGGCGACGGCGTGTTCTGGGATGACGGTGCGGTAGGCCCCGAGCTTTACGGAAATGTGTTCTACAACGGCGCAAGACATTATTCATCTATCAGAGCAAACGGCGGCGAGGTTCAGAATGTATACAACAACCTTATAATCGATGATAACAATACTACTCAGTACGCTGCATATCTGTTCGGATGGGGAACGCACTGCTGGGGACCGGAATACACTTATAACGGTAAAAAGGTTGACCCCTCCATCCCTGCAAATACCTGGCTTTATTTGACGGATATGCGTACGGTTATCGGCACCGCCGAGGGCAGCCCGAACCGCGCCGAAGGAAATTCCAACCTCTGGGTTCCGTACAACAGAGCGCATTATCTCTGGAGCGACGCATGGAAGGAACATTATAAAGACACTATCTGGGCAAAAAATATCGAGCTTTACTCACAGAAAAACTACGAAGGCGCAAAGAAGTTCTTTGACGCAAAGGATGAATACGGACTTCTTCAGTACATTGATGAGAATTTCCCGAAGGGATACAATAACGAATATCACAATAATGTTATGATAGGACAGACGAGAATTCTCCCTATTTATAACGGTAATATTAACCATGACAATTATGCACAGACAAATGTTGATACCGCAAAATCGCTGTTTAAGGACTACGGAAAAGACTTTACACTTACGGATGAAGGCTTGAAAACCGTAAAGGCATCGGCGCCCGAATTTGAGCAGATTCCGTTCAATCAGATGGGAAGAACGACAGATAATTGGGGGCATAAGCCTTCCGTAACGGTTAAGTCGGATATTGTAAGCGGTATAGCGGCAGCCGGAGGTGAAATCAGCGCAAGCTATGACTTTATAGACGCTGACGGAGATAAAGAAGGACTTTCGCAGATTTACTGGTATGTTGCCGATAAGAAAAACGGCGAATATACCATGATCGAAGGCAAGGCAGGCAAGACGCTTGAACTCACGGACGAATATGCTGGAAGATACCTCAAATATAAGGTAATTCCTTACGATACAAACTCCATGAGGGGCGAAACCGTATACAGTGAGCCGGTACAGGTAAGAAACGCAAGCGCGATAGACCTTTCAAAGCTTAATGCGGCAATGAAGGCGGCAAGGGATGCGCTTGAAGGCGCAAGCGTAGGAACGGGCGCAGGTCAGTATCCGAAGGCGGCATATGACGAACTTACCGCAGCGTTTAGTGAAGCACAGACAGCAGCAAACGACCCTGAGCTTACACAGTACGCAGCAAACAACGCTGCAGCAAAGCTTGAAGCGGCGGTTGCGAAGTTTGAAAAGCAGAAGATACCTGCAATCGACATGGATAAGATAGTTCATATGAACATCAATCCTCTGCTTGCGGACAGCGGAAACTGGGATAACCCCGGCGGAAAGATGAAGTTTGAAAACGGCTCTATGGTGATAGACGCTGCAAACTTTGACCTTGCGACATACAAGGCGGCGAAATATCTCAACCACGAGATTTCGTTCAGGATGAAGTTTGAACCGGCGGAAGAAACCGGCTGGGTCGGAATTTACTTCAGACAGGCAGCAACGGATAAGAATGTATGGAGTTCCGGAAACTGCGGACTTATGTATGACTTCAAGAAAGAGATCCTGAACATTCAGCAGCATGACGGCGGAAAAATTGCCGGAGAAGACGCAATGATTGATACCGTGACAAACAACTTCCTGAGCTTCGGCGAGGAGCACATAGTGACCCTCGGCGTATACGATACCGACGAGAAAAACAAGGTGTTCTGGCAGCTTAAAGTAGACGGAAATGTAGTATACGAAAAATCGACCGAGATAAGAGATCTCTACGGAAAAGAAGGGTATTTCGGATTCAGCTCAGGCAAGGGCAAGCTCACAATTTCACCTACGGAGGCGGATAAGACAAAGCTTTCGGAGAAAATCGCCAATACCGAAAACATGACATTCGTTGCAGGAAACGGCTACGGAGAATATCCGAAGGATAAGGTTGACGCGTTTAACAAGGCGGTTGCGGACGCAAAGGCGACACACGCAAAAGCCGACATTACGCAGTACGATGCTGACAGGGCGGTTGAAAACATCGATGACGCAATAGATGAACTGAACAGCTCTGTAATCACCAAAGAAACTGTAACTGCGGATAAGACGATAAAGATCAACAGCAAGTACCCGAAGGCTGAAATCAAGGCTGAAAAATCCGCAAACGATGTAAAACTTGAAACCGAAAAGAATACATCGCTTCCGGGAATAAAAATAACTGCGGAGCGTTCGATCGGAATGGTAACTGCTGAAATCTTTGAAGATACAAAGCTTTCAGGAAGCGGCACGCTGCTTGCGGCAAAAGAGCTTTCCGAGCCGAGCGCAAACATCGGGAACGCAGCAAACACAGTGGTAATCAGCATGGCAGAGGGCAGCCTCACAACGGATAAGGCGGTAAGAATCGTGCTTCCGGGTCAGGCGAAGAAGAACCTCGGAATTATAGTAAACGGCAAGTTCTCGAGAGTTACGAAGAAGCTTTCGGAGGATTCGGAAAGATTGGCAAACAGCGAGCTTAAAGCAGGCGAAACCGCATTTATAAAGAGCGGCGACGATTATATAATCTGGACGAAGGTTCTCGGGGAATTTGTAACTTACAATACGAGTTCTTCAGATGACAGTAATAACAACGAGCAGCCCGGCGGAGGAAGCGGAAACGGCACAACAAGCAATCCGTACGGAAACAAAGGCAGCGGCGGCTTCTATTCAAGCGATACGACCAACCCGAACCTTGATACGGAATTTTGCTTCAACGATATAAAAGACCACTGGGCAAAGGCAGACATCATGGCGATGTACCGAATCGGAGTTGTAAGCGGCGTAAGTGAAACAACCTTCGAGCCTGACAGAAATGTCACAAGAGCCGAGTTTGCGGCGCTCATCGCACGCGCACTCAAGCTCTCGGAGGATGCACCCTCCAAATTCAGTGATGTGGAGAATGGCAGCTGGTACGAGGCATCGGTAAATGCTTGCGCAAAGGCAGAAATAATCACCGGATTTGACGGAAAGTTCAGACCGGGCGATACAATCACAAGAAACGAGATGGCGGTAATAATCGCAAACGCATATTCGTACCTCGGCAAGAAGGGCGAAAACGGCGGAATAGATAAGTTTGCCGACAAAGCGGCAATCGCAGACTGGGCAAAACCGGCTGTGGATGTATGCACAAGCGTCGGGCTTATCTCAGGCATGACCGACTCGACCTTCGAGGGCGACAAGACCGCAACACGCGCACAGGCGGCAAGCATTTTAAGGCGGCTGCTTGACAAATAAACAACAATTTTGCTCTCCTTATTTTTCGTATCTGCCGGCGGTTTCGGCTGCCGGCGGGTACACTCTTTATAAATTTGCGCACAAACAAATAAAATATATATTAAATCTGGAGGAAAAGACAATGTTCAAAAAACTGGCGGTAATTTTCACAGTGCTTACAATTGTAAGCATGCTATTGGTACCAATAGCATTTGCAGCCGATAACGATGTGGTTTCTATCAGTATCACACAGAACAAATCGTTTTATATCGGCGAGGACGCAGATAATGTTACGCTCACCGTAATCGGTACAAGGGAAGACGGAACAACCGTTGATGTCAGCGATGATATTTCATGGCCATTTACGGTTGACCATGATAATTCCGTGTTCTATTTTAACGGCTACAAGCTTTGTTCAACCGGCAAAACCGGCAAAGCAATTATCAGAGTACCATATAAAAACGCAGCAGGCACAACTTTGACTGCCGATATGGTTGTTGTAAGACAGAACGCAACCACCGATGCAGGTCAGCCGATTGTTACAGACCTTTATGTTGATGGAAAAGCAAATACAGCTTATATCACAACAGGCGACCCGGGCACACCTGAAGGCGGTCATTTTGACGGCAGCGCATTCAGCAATTGGACACAAAATTATCAGCTTCGTCTCCAGAAGTGCTCTTACGGCGGTGAAAATGCCGGGATTAATTATCGATGGTTTGACGGCGGTTACCGTTCAATGGCAGCATGGTTCTATGATGACGGTTTTGAAAACCATAAGCAAGGCTTCAGTTATGTGCTTTTCAGCGACTCTATTGAATATCATAAAAATTTTGTAGAGGATTACGGATATACTCCCGAACTTGCGAAAAAATGGAAAGGTATGAACTCGTGGCGAGCATATGAAGCGTGGGCTTTATATAGCAACGAATCCGGTAACTATTGTGACTGCACAAAATTCGGAAATACTGACTGGGGATTTGGCAAAAGAAGCAAAGGCTGGCACCAGTTTGTATCTTCTCTTGAAAAGAATCCCGAGGCTGAATACGGCTGGTCGGTTTACAATTATTTAGACGGTGTATTTATCGGTAAAAATGATATTGTACCTCAAGCTACACCAATCACAACTGATACAACGGCGATTGCAACAATGGAAATCAGACCGGTAGCTGAGTCCGGTTATCAGAATTATTTGGACGATGTTGTTGTTATGGGATCTCTCGAAAAGGTTGACACATCAAAAACCCTCACAGGTGCAATCGGGGAAAACGGAAGCGTTACCGTGAACGGCGAAGGTTTCGCAAATGGCGCAACCGTTAAGCTTGAGGAAAATGCGGACATTAACATCAAGGCAATGCCCAATACGGGTTATGAGGTTGACGAGGTTAAGCTTGGCGAAAACGCAATCCCTCTCAACGCGAGCGGAGAAGCTACGGCTAAGATGCCGGCTGCCGATGCGACTTTGACGGTTACATTTAAGGCAAAGGCTGTTGTTGCACCCGCAATCACAACCAATTCAGCCAACAATTACTTTAAGACTGTTGACGGAAAGCCTACTGCATTTGTTTATGCGAAGCTCAGCGATTATTACGACCCGTCCTTCAATGCAGGCTACGGTATGAAGGTTTGGGTTGAGGGAGATCCTGCAAACGTACTTACTCTCCCTGCAATGGAAAATTCATCAGCAGAGGCAGTTGCAGCGCCCAACACAGCGTTTGCAATCAGAGTTTACGGTAATGCCATAACATCAGACAAATCATATGTATTCAAGCCTTATGTCGGCACAACAGAAGGCGATGAAGTTAAGGTTACATTTGCAGAATAATCCATTTTAACACAATGACGGACCGTCCGATTTAGGACGGTCTGTTTTTTGATATACTACAGTTAAACAAATACACAGATATAGCTATTGAAATCCGAATAAAAGTGTTGTATAATGACAATAATAAATATATTTTAAGGAGCTGAAATAATATGAAGGTTGCTGTTATCGGCTGCGGTACGATTGCTAACGCACAGCACATACCGGCATATATGAAAAACAAAGAGGCGGAAATCAAGTATTTTTGCGATATTATCCCCGAGAGAGCTGAGGAGGCGGTAAAAAAATACGGCTGCGGTATTGCCGTTACCGATTACAAGGAGGTTCTGGCGGATAAGGAAATCGAAGCGGTTTCGGTATGCACACCGAACAAAATGCACAGCATTATCACAATCGATGCGCTTAAATCCGGCAAAAATGTTCTTTGCGAGAAGCCCGCGGCAAGAATTTATTCAGAAGCACTTGAGATGCAGAAGGCTCAGCACGAAAGCGGAAAGGTTCTCAACATCGGTGTTGTCAATCGTTTTAATACCAATGTAAATAAAATAAAACAATTTATTGAACAGGGCAGGCTCGGTGAGGTCTACCATGTTTATATAAGCTTCAGGGCGCACAGAAGTATACCGGGTCTCGGAGGGGCATTTACAACAAACGCAATAGCAGGCGGAGGCGTTCTCATCGACTGGGGTGTGCATTTCCTTGATATTGTAATGTACTGCTGCGGCGACCCGGCTGCCAAAACAGTTTCTGCAGAAAAATTCTGCAAGCTCGGCAATCCGATTAAAGATTATGTTTATAAGGATATGTGGGCAGGTCCTGCAATACCCGACGGCACCTGCGATGTTGAAGAGGGAATTACCGGCATGGTAAGGAGTGAAGGACCGGTTATCACATTTAACGGTTATTGGGCGCAGAACATCGGCGAGAGTGGAATGTTCATTGACTTTATCGGTGACAAGGCAGGAATCAGGCTTCAATACGGCGGTGATTTCACTCTGTACGGTACCGAAAACGGTATGCTCACAAAAACCGAGTTTTCATGCGAAAACTGCCGGATGTTTGAAAACGAAATCAATTCATTCATCAACTGCATAAAAACGGGCGAAAAGCTTCCTTCGCACATCGATACGAACATAGTTACCGCCAAGCTCATGGATGCTATGTATCGCTCGGCTGAGCTTCACAAAGAGGTCGAATTATAAGGAGTGTACAATATGAAAAAGGTCGGATTTATCGATTATTTTCTTGACGAGTGGCATGCAAACAATTATCCGGATTTGATTAAGAATCATTCCGGCGGCGGGTTTATTGTCAAATATGCATACGGAAAAATTGACAGCCCGAGCGGCATGACCAATGCAGAGTGGGCGGAGAAATACGGTATTGCGCTTTGCGAAAGCATAGAAGAGGTTATAGAAAAGAGCGATGTTCTTATTGTTCTTTCTCCTGATAACCCCGAAATGCACGAGGAGCTGTGCGACCTCCCGTTAAAATCCGGCAAGCTTGTTTACATTGATAAAACCTTTGCTCCCGACAAACAGACGGCGGAAAGAATTTTTGCAAAAGCAGACGAGCACGGCTGCAAATGCTATTCAAGCTCGGCTCTCGCTTTTTCATCCGAGCTCCCCAAAATTAACGCCGCTGAAATCGATGCAATTTACACAGAGGGTGCAGGCGGCTTTGCAGAATATATGATTCATCAGATTGAACCTGTTGTTAAGCTTATGAATACTCCGGCGAGGCGTGCAATATATACGGGAACCCCGCATCATCCTGCGGCAATCGTTGAGTTTTCAGACGGTCGCCAATGGCATATGATGCACAGAAATGACCGTGACTGGTCGTTTAAGTATATGTTGATTAATAAGAACAACGGTGCAGAATCAGTTGAAATCAAATCCGATTATTTCGGCAATTTTATAGATGCACTTATTGAGTTTTTCAAAACCGGCGACATTCCGGTTCCGCACAAAAACACAATTGAGGTTATCGCAATAAGGGACGCTCTTATGAAGGCGAGCAGGCAGCCTTTTGTATGGGTTGAAATCTAAAGGGCGGTGAATTTATGGCTGAGGGTGACGGCAAGCTTTTTGCATTTGAAAATTTGTTCTGGAAGCAGAATATGATGCTTGATTTTATAAAGATTATGCAGATAAGCGAGGTTGTTCTGCAACCCGGAGGTCTGATTTTTGACCACAGGCAAGTCTGCAATGAAATAACATATGTTGTCTCCGGTGCGGGGTATTTTTACACGGAAGGTGTCGCAATGCGCGCCGGATACGGTGATATTCATGTGGTTTCAAAGGGGCAGCATCATAAAATTATCGGCGACGAAAACGAAAAGCTGAGGTATATCTGCATTGGTTTCAATTTTGGGGAAATCCCCGATGATTTCGTGAATATTGCCGCATTTTTTGCCAATTCGCCTTCGTTTCTTCTGAAATCCGAAGGCGACATCAGGCATCTTTTCGACATGATGATAAACGAGTTCTATCAGAACACCGCCGAAAAAAACATGGTTCTGGAGCATATCATAAAGCTGATTCTGATAAGGGTTTATCAGAAGTTTATCAACAGCTCCAAAAAGCTGAACTCGGAAAGGAACTCTATCAAGAAAAAAAGCAGCACGGTTTACGGTATCATTAAATATATCGACATTAACATTTACAATGTCAAATCTGTTAGAGAAATTGCTACGGCACTCAATTTTACCGAAAACTATATTTCACACATTTTCAAGGCGCGCATGGGCATTTCACTTTCGGCTTACATCAAGCAAAGAAAGGTCCAGACCGCAAGGGCGCTCCTCGAAAACCAAAACATGACGCTTACCGAAATCGCAGAAATTCTCAATTTTGATTCCGTTCAAAGCCTGAGCCGTGCCTTTAAGCAGGAATATTCAAAAACGCCTACGCAATATCTTATTGAACTTAAAGAATCCGGGAATTAATATCCCGGATTTTCATCTACTATAATTACTTTTATTCTGTCTTTTGTTCCCTGATACCCCGTTACCGCATATGTGCTGCAGATACGGTTTGGTGAGGTGCAGCCCGTACCGATACCGCCGTCCGCAAACACGCATTTCCCGGTTTTCGAACAGGGCGTGTTTTTATTCAGCCTTACGCAGTTTTTCGGTGCGGCAATGTTCTTTACTCTCTTAACCGCCTCGTCAACATCGCTGACGATTTTATTCACCCCGACTATAATTATAACCGATTTCGGGCCGAAGGTTATTGCCGCAATGCGGTTTCCGTTGCCGTCAACATTATAAAGCTCGCCGTTTTCCGTCACTGCATTGGACGATGAAATATAAGTGTCGGCGAAAAAGGATTCCCTGAATATTTCCATAACTTCATCTCTTGAAAGGTCGGACGCAAACCTGTCGAGAAAGTTGTGGTTTTCCCTGAGATAGTCAATCACGCCGAGTTCCGAAAGTGTAACCGAGCCGCCGACTGCTACCGTATCGTCATTCCCGATAAGCTCTTTCAGAAGCGGAATCACATCGTTTCTGCTTTGGACAAAGTATGGCTTCATATTATTCTTTTCAAGATTTTCTATTGTTTTTTTAATGTCCATTTTTTCACACTCCATATTAGAATAAAAATCAAAATTCCGGTAAGCGCGCCGGCGGAATCGAGGCATACATCCCTAAATTCACCGCTTCGCCCCGGTACGAAAAGCTGATGAAATTCATCGGATGCGGCATAAAGCGCAGAGCACAAAAGCGAAATTACCGCCGTCGTTTTTTTAAACATAAACCCGCCTTTTAAAAAATCGGTGGTGAAAAAAAAACCCCG
>JAXGBA010000049.1:0-5321 GCA_034186235.1 Clostridia bacterium
AAAAACCGACCGACAACCCTGAAAATCGGGCTGTCGGTTGGTTGATATAAATATAATTAAATTTTTAGGAGGTATATCATGAAACGTACAGTATGCTTTATCATGGCGTTGGCATTGGCTTTTACCATGCTTATCTCATCGGCATACGCAAAAACAGTAACGGACACATTATTTGAGCAGAATTTCGACAGCAATCTTAATGGCGTAACACAGGAGGCTTTCAAAACGATTGAACGCCCGGCTGACGGTTCCGACACATACACCGCCTATACTCCGAACGGCAGCAAGGACGGTGCGTTCATTTCGGACATCACGAGCACATCTGTGTCCCATCTCAGATTTGGCGAAAAGTTTACGGGCAAGTTTGCCTTTGAGGCAGATTTCAGGTTGGAAGGCAAGGCGTACACGGGTTCTTCCGGTCAGGTCAAGTTTTTTGACGCCTATTCTTCAACCGGCAAAAACATTTTTATGATAACAAGCGGAAATTGTCTTGATGGCGGCTACGGCTTCCGTCCGGTTTACACAAAAGAGGACGGCAGCTTGCATGTCGGTCACGCGGGCGCAGATCTCGAATACAAAAAATGGTATCATCTCAAGGTTGAAATAACAACCGATGACGATGCCGATATGGGTACAATGGCTTTCTATATCGATGGTGAAAAACGCTGCGAGGGTTATTCGAGAGCCGGAAAAGCTTTAGGCAATCTGAACGATTTGGCAACAATCAAGTTTTATCAGGCAGCAGGCGGCGCATTCCCCTTCATTATAGACAACATCAAGGTTTACGAAAACCCCAATGTTGAGGATAAGACCAAGGATGCAACCGTTAAATCAACCGTTTATTCGGTGGGCGACGATACGATAAGCGGTGTTCCGAGCGGCACAACCGTTGCGGATTTTAAGGCGGCAATCTCCGCAAGGAAAGGCGCAAAGCTTGAGGTTTACAGCGATTATGACAAAAAGACGCTTCGAGAGGGAGCGGTTGAAAACGGCGATACGCTTGAAGTTACCGCACCGGACGGTGTGACCAAAAAGCTTTACGGCATAATGATTGTGAATATCAGCACGGAGTATTTTGTTGCCCCGGACGGTAGCGAGAGCGGCAACGGCAGCGAGAAGGCTCCTTTTGCAAGCCTGGAGCAGGCAAAAGCCGCTGTAAGAGCCGCAAAGGCTCTCGGCAAACCGATTACGGTTTATTTCAAGGCGGGCACTTATAAGATTGACAAACAAACGGCATTTACCGCAGAAGATTCCGGCACAGCGGAAGCGCCGATAACCTACAAGGCTTACGGCGACGGTAAGGTACAGTTTAAGGGCTCGGTTTCTATCCCGGGAAGCGCAGCCAAGAAGGTTACCGATAAGAATATTCTCGACCGTGTAATAAGCG
The DNA here is from genome assembly GCA_034186235.1 of Clostridia bacterium. Taxonomy (GTDB): domain Bacteria; phylum Bacillota; class Clostridia; order HGM11514; family HGM11514; genus CAKSKB01. The sequence continues at coordinate 1,388 of JAXGBA010000049.1, forward strand.
ATTTTGCAAAAGACAGGCTTATGCAGATTGACCTTAAAGCATACGGCGTGAAGGATATTCCCGCAATTCCCGATGTTTACGGCTACGCATACGGCGGCTGGAGCCCGATTGAGATTTACATAAACGGCACGGCTCTCTCCGAGGCGCGCTGGCCGAACGGCAATACGTATTTAAGAGTTACCGACACGAACGGTAAGCTCCAAAACTTCACAATGAAGTATAATGACGACACGAACAGAGCGGCTAACTGGACAAAATCCATTGCCGATAAGGAAGTTTGCGTTCAGGGAAGCCCCGGTCATCCTTATGCGGTTCAGCACCTCAAGCTTGTTGATATCGATACGGAAAACAGGGTTGTAACGGGACTTTCCACCAACTATGTTCCGAACACCACAAACGGTAAATTCTACTTCACAAACCTCGTGGAGGAAATCGACCTCCCGGGAGAATCCTGGATTGACAGGAAAAACGGAGTTGTTTACTTCTACCCTGCCTGCGATATGGCAAGCGCTGAGGTTGAGGTTTCCGAGTTCAACAGCACCGCAATTACGATGAACGGTACCGAATACGTGAACTTTGAGGATTTGTCCTTCGGTTATACAAGAGCAAACTTCATAAAAGCTTCCAAAGTTTCAAATATCACAATCGACGGCTGCGAATTTGCGCATAACTCTTCAACCGCAATCGAGTTGGACGGTACCGACTGCGTAATTAAAAACTGCCATATTTACGACCTCGGCGGTGCAGCGGGCAAGGGTGCAATAACCCTTTCCGGAGGCGACAGGGTTAAGCTTATTTCTTCCGGAAACAAAATTCTCAATAACCGTATGCACCTCGGCGACAGGGTATATCAGGTAGGTCAGGCGCCGCTTATAATGATTACCGGCGGCGTGGGTCATACGATTGAAAACAACGAGATTTACAACGGCTCGGCATATGTTGCAAGATTTGTTGCGGCAAACGATATTCAGTTTAACTATAACGAAGTTTATGACGCGGTTCTCCAGTCCTCGGACGCAGGCGCAGTTACATGGGGCAGAGATATGTCGCTCATGGGCTTTGAGCTGAAGTACAACTATTTCCACAACATGGGTAACCCTCACGGCGGCGTGGGTCAGCAGTCGGTGTTCGCAGATGACGCCGCAACAGGGCCTTATATGTTCGGAAACATATTCTATAAAGGCACGCTGAACGAAAGCGAGGCACCCAAGGTCGGGACGCAGTATTCGGCTTACAAAACAAACGGCGGCGGATACGGCGTGTTCAGGAACAACATTTTCGTAGACAGCATCGGTGCGGCGTACTTCCAGGCTTGGCAGCTTGAAGCTTCCTCAAAAGAGGAAAACAAGTTCAGATGGTGGAAGCAGGCAAACGATATTTACACCGGCTCGACAATGAGCTATTGGACAAATATTGAAAAATATGTTCTGTCGGACGCTTGGCAGCAGAAATACAAGGGCACACAGTGGGAAAACGTAAGCTCAAGATTTTCGCTTGACTCCCACGCAAAGGCAAAGGCTCTCAAGGCGGAAGGAAAAGAGGCGGAGCTTAACAGCTTCATCAAGTCGATTTCGCCCGACAACCCTCCGAATGAGTTTTCGGACAACGTTGTAATAAACATAACCCTTCCGAGAGACACCCAAAAGGGCTCGAACGACAACGGAAAGGATAAAAATATCTACAGAAGCGAAACCGACAAGCTTTCGGGCGGTGCTTCGATGTTCAAAAACTACGGCAAGGACTTTGCTCTTACGGCAGAAGGACTTGCGGAGGTTAGAAAATCCGCTCCCGGGTTTGAAAACATTCCTACCGATAAGATAGGCATTCAGCCGTACGAAAGAAACGGAAAGACCCTTTATGTCGGCACGCGCGAGCCTTTCGCATCGGACGTAATGCTTTCGGGCAGCACTGTTTCCGGCGGAACGCTCAGGGCAGCTTACAAATTCCAAGACCCCGACGGCGACAGAGAGGGCGGAACGGACATCAGGTGGTTCTACAGTGCAAAGAAAAACGGCACATATGAGGAGCTCAGCGACGCAAGAGGCAGTGAAATGCTTGTGACCGACGATATCGCCGGCGGATATATTTACTGCACCGTAACGCCTTACGATATTAATCAGGTTGCAGGCGAAGCGGTTCAGTCGGAAGTATTGCAGCTTGCAAAGCCGGGTGATGTCAACAAGGACGCTCTCAGAACGGCAATTGCGGACGCAAAGCAGTTTCTTGCATCGGCTGAAATCGGAAGCGGCGAGGGGCAGTACCCGAGCCACGCAAAGGACGCTCTCGAAGCGGCAATCGCTTCTGCGGAAGAAACGCTCAACAGCGAGTCCGCCAACCAGACGGCGGTTAATGTGGCGGCAAAGGAAATGACGGCGGCGCTTTCAAAGTTCAAGCTTTCAAAGGTTGAGGCGGCGAATACCGTCGGGATAACCTTAAACGCTGCGCTTGCAGACAGCGGCAACTGGTATTTTGACAGCGATAAATCTACAATTTCAAATTCCGAAGCGGTTATAAAGCCCGATTTCGGAAGCTATAAGGGCAAAACCTACAAGGACGAAACGATTTCGTTTAGGATGAAGGTTTCGGAGGATACAGAGTGGGCAGGCATCTACCTCCGCCAGAAGAATGCGGAAGCAATTCCGTGGGGCGGAAACAGTGGCTTGCTTATCGTAATCAAGCCCGACCAAATCGAAACACAGATTCGCGACGGCGGTGCGCCGGTTATGAACACGTATGCCAACAACTCCTTCCGCTTCGGCGAAACGGCAGAGGTTGAAGCAGGTATCTATGACATCAGCCAAAACGAATCAAAGATTGTGCTTTACATAAACGGCGAACAGGTGCTTTCGGAAACAAGAACAGATTGTCCGCTTGCCGGAAAAGAAGGATATTTCGGAATTTACGCATCCGGCGGCGATGTAACGATTATGCCTGCAGAGGTTGACTTCAAAAATCTTGATGCGGCGATTGCTGAAACGGAAAGCTTTGTTTCCGCCGCCAAAGCCGGAACAGGCTACGGCGAGTATGACGAAACTGCCCTTTCCGAGCTTAAAGCGGAGCTTTCGTCTGCAAAGGAAATCCGCGCAAATGCGGCTTCGAGCCGGAGTGCGGCGGACAGAGCGGCGCTGACGCTTGAGGTTAAGCTGGACGCTGCGGAAAACACAATCGGCAGGGTTAAGGAGGACTTTACCGCAAGCGAAACCGTTCCGGTGATTTACGGCTTCGGAAAGCTTACGTTTAACTACCCGAGCGGAATTACCGCAGGCATAGGCGTCGAAAGCGGAAAAATGCTTCCGGAAATCGAGGGCATATCTCCCGACGCAAGGCTTTACATCGAGGAGGAAACCAAAGCAAGCGGCTCCGAGTTTATTCTTCCTTACAAATCGACCGGTGCAGATATGGATTTTGTTATAAAAACTGGCGGCGTTACATTCGACAAGCCGATAAGGATTGTAATCCCCGGCGCAGGGAAGAAGAACGTTTCTTACCTCTCGGGTGGCAAATGGGTAAGGCTTTCCGCAAGAATGGTAAGCGATACTATCGAAGCTTATAACCGCACGCAGAGCGGCGGAACGGCAAGATATGCAGACGGCGACAACCTTGTAATCTGGACGACAAACCCGACCGACATAGGTGTTTCCTCCTCTGCTTCGGCTTCCGAAAACACAGGCGACATCGGCGGAGGCGACATCGGCGGAGGCGGCACAGGAGGAACGGGAACAGTAACCAAGCCTTCCGCAGGAAACGGTTCAAACGGATTCTATTCGACAGAAACAACAAACCCGAATATAGACATCCCGTTCACCGATATGGTTAATCACTGGGCAGCAGCAGATGTAATGGCAATGAACAAGGCAGGTATAGTATCGGGTGTAACGGCAACACTCTTCGACCCCGACAGAAATATTACCAGAGCCGAGTTTGCAGCAATCAT
>JAXGBA010000050.1:0-3706 GCA_034186235.1 Clostridia bacterium
CTTGAAGGCGATACATGGACAGACATTCCCGGTGCATCAGGCAAGACATATACGCTTACGGAAGCTGATAAGGAAGCAACGATAAGGGCGGTTGTTTCGCCTAAAAGTGTGGCGGGCAAAACCGCAGCTGACGTTTTTTCAAACGAACTGTCACTCGGCAGCACCGCATTTTATGTGGCTGCGGACGGAAAAGATTCCAATCCCGGCTCAATCGACAAGCCTTTTGCGACGATTGACGCTGCGAAGAATGCGGTAAAATCAGCTCTCGCCGCAGGATATGATAAATCTGAGATTTATGTTTATATCCGCGGTGGAAGATATCCCGTAACATCTACCATCAGCTTTTCTGCAGCTGATTCGGGCAACGAAAACACAACCGTTGTTTATAAGGCTTACAATGGTGAAAAGGTTGAGTTTGTAGGCTCGCAGACTATTTCGCCAAGCAAAATATCAAAGGTTACTAATGAGGATAAGGATAAGTACGGCAACAAGATTTTGGACCGTATAATCGACTCTCAGGCAAAGAAAAATCTTTATAAAATCGATTTAAGCGAATACAAGGGCGAAATTCCGATAATTTCGGAGCATGGCTATGGCGCCAAAATTGATTCTCCGATTTTTGATGCAAATTATCGCCCGATGGATGTGTTTATTAACAACAACAGGCTTGAAAGTGCACGCTGGCCCAATGCAACAGATAATGTTGCTATGCTCACTTCGGAGAGAGTTAACGGTCAGACTATAGGATTTAAGGATGATAGCGGCAGAACCGCAAAGTGGAACGCTCAAGGGATTGCCGATGACGGTTATGTAGAACTGCATAAGAATCAATATTGGTACTCGGGCACATATAAACTCGGCTCGGTTGATGCAGCAAACAAAACATTTATTGCAAAATACGATCTTGGAAATATTACATCGGCTCATCCGTTTTTCTTCTATAATATTCTGGAAGAAATCGATATGCCGGGGGAAAGCTTCATTGACAGGGAAAATAAAATCTGTTATTTCTATCCATCAACCAAAATCACCGGCGATGCGGATATTCAGCTTTCAACCTTTGATAAGAGCATGGTTCTTTTGAACGGTGCAAAGCATATTACATTTGAAGGTCTGAATTTCTCATACACAAGGGAAAACATTTTCTACGGAAATGAAGTTTCGGATATAAGCGTCAAAGATTGTGTAATATCCCATACCTCCGGTTGGGGCGGCACATTCTCCGGTTACAGAATCAAGTTTGACAGATGCCATATTTACGATACCGGTTACGGCGGTATAAGGCTTCAGGGCGGCGACAGGAAAAATCTGATACCTTCGGACAGTGCAGTTACCAACTGCATATTCTCCGAAAACGATGTGGTTCAGAGGGCTTATTCTCCTGCGGTTAAAATCAATGCAGGTATCGGCTTCGCTATAAAGAATAACCACATTTACAACAATGCCCACAACGCAATATTTATGGAACACACAGGAATAAACGATGTTACAATTTCAAACAACGATATTCACGATGTTGTAACAGAGTACGGTGACGCCGCTGCAATTTATTGGTACAGAAATGTTTCATCGCTCGGTTTTACGATTAACAACAATTATCTGCATCAGATAGGTAATCCGTATTGCAAGGGCTGGTCACAGTCGATTTTCGGTGATGATTTCTGCATGGGTGCCGAGATCTATAATAATATCTTTTACCAGGGCACGCTGACGGAAGAAAACGGCGGAACTACCGCGAAGAGCTATCCGTTTAAAACAAACCAGGGGCAGTTCTTCAATGTTCATAACAACATTTTTGTTGACTCTCCCGCAGCCGCTTATTTTCAGGCAAGTGATAATTACGGCAAAAACAGTCTTGTAAAATGGATATTGTTCAATACGCAGACAAATAAACAAACAAAATCAGGAACGGTCACTTACGATCACGGTCAGGCATGGAAGTATATTAAGGACTTTGTTGATGATGAAAACTGGATGAAGCATTACGGCTACAACAAGGAGGACGGCACAACCTCAACAATCTGGGGTAATATGTTCAAGTATTTCAGCACCGAAAAATATGAAAAGCTTAAAGCATATGCCGACGCAAAAAATGAGCAGGCATTGTTTGATGAGGCAGATTCGTATGCTCCTTCAAACACGAATAACTTTACAGATAATCTTTGCGTTAAGATTAGCAGTGCTGTGCCGAATACTACAAACGTCGGAGAAAATAGTTCGGCTTTGTTCAAAAGCGATGTTCTTTCTTCCGGAAATTCCATGTTCAAGGAATACGGAAAAGACTTTATGCTGACCGAGGAAGGTCTTGCAGAGGTTAGGAAAACAATTCCGAATTTCCAAAATATCGACACATCCGTTATCGGTGCTCCGAAGGATGTTGACGGCTTGGCGCCGAGTGTTTCCGATGCGCTTATTATCGGCAACGCAACAACGGGTGGTACGGTTAAGGCTTTGTACAGTTTTACTGACCCGGACGGTGACAGCGAAGGAAACTCAAAATTCACTTGGTATGCTTCCGACACAAAGGACGGAAATTATACAAAGATTGACGGCAGAGGTGCAGGAGAACTCTTAATTTCCGACAACCTTAATCTTGAAGGCAAATATGTGAAATTTGAGATGACTCCTTACGACAGCAACAACATCTACGGGGACAAGGTTGAGTCGGCTCCGATATTTGTATCGGCTTCCGGTTCGCTTTCTGTGGACAAAACAGTGCTTTCGGAAAAAATAAGCGAGGCAGACGAGCTTATTAAAAATGCTGTTGTCGGCACGCAAGACGGTATGTATCCTCAGGGTGCAGTCGATGCACTGAAACAAGCTTTCAACAATGCAGCGGCTCTCCTCGGTGATGCCTCTGTTTATCAGCATCAGGTTGACAAGGCGGCAAATGAACTTGCTGCGGCTATCAATACATTCAAGCTTTCTGTTATTTCATCACTTGAGTTTATGAGTATTAAGCCAATCCTTGCTGACACCGAAAACTGGTACAATACTGACGGTAACCCCGGTGAGTTCAAGGACGGAAAGCTTATTATCAACAATGGATATATGACATATAGCGGGGCAAAGTACCTCAACAAGATATTCACATTCAAATTAAGGTTTGAGCCCACCGATGATAAAGCAGTTACTAAATTAAACGATAATAAATATTCACACAAAGTCAACAGCGCAGTATTTTTGAGAGCGTCCGATGATAAAACAATTATGTATAACAGAAAGAATACCGGGTATCTTTTCTGGCTGCATAATGATACTTTTGAAGCACAGCAATTCAATCCTGACCAGACGCTGATTTCTGTTGATAACGATGTATTCACAGAATATAACAAGGATTATACAGTTGCCGCAGGAGTTTATGATGTCAGCGGAGCGGCAAGGTTTGTGCTCTATGTCGACGGAAAGCTTGCTTACGAGCACACATTTGAAAATTCGCCGGTAATCGGAAAAGAAGGTTATCTCGGATTTTACGGCGGCGGTGACGGGGATGTAAGAACGATAATCTCACCTGCAGAGATTGACTTCACAAAGCTTAACGCAGCAATTGCGGAGGCGGAAGGCTTCCTTGCAAAAGCAGAGATTGGCAGTGGGTACGGACAGTATCCGGCAGACAAGAAAGCAGCGCTTGAAAAAGCGATTGCAGAAGGTAAAGCAACGGTTTCCGACAGCTTTACAACTCAGCTTTCGGCAGACAGACAGGCGC
>JAXGBA010000051.1:0-3188 GCA_034186235.1 Clostridia bacterium
ATATAAGTAGTGTTTTTTGTTCCCCGTGGGACGGTAAAATCAACCGGGCAGATTTTGCCCTTTCTGTATAGGAGAGATTTCATGATTTCAAAAGAAGTTACAATTCAAAAATCAGAAGGTCTTCACGCAAGGCCGGCAACATTTTTTATTCAGAAAGCCAACGAATACAAAAGCCTTATAACTATCGAACACGGAGACTCTTCCGCTAATGCTAAGAGTCTTCTCGGGGTACTCGCACTCGGTATCGACAAAGGCATGACCTTTAAGATTACCGCAAACGGTACCGATGAGGAAACTGCCGTTAATGCTCTGGTTCAGCTGGTTACAAGTAATTTTGAAGAATAATCATAACGAATGAAAAACGGCAGACTTCGGTCTGCCAATTTTGTTTTTCGGCATAAAACGGGAGGCGAATGCATGTCTGAAATTATAGAAAACACCATAAAAACATTGCCGGACGAGCCGGGCGTTTATCTTATGCATTCGGCGGATGATACGGTTATATATGTTGGCAAGGCAAAGAACCTCAAAAACCGCGTCACGCAGTATTTCAGGTCGCACAAAAACCATACTCCCAAAGTTGTAGCAATGGTTTCGCATGTGCACAGGTTTGAATATATCGTGACTGATTCCGAAGCGGAAGCGCTGGTTTTAGAGTGCAACCTCATCAAAAAGTACATGCCCAAATACAACATTCTTCTTAAAGACGATAAACATTACCCGTTTATAAAAATAACGGCCGACAGGGAATTTCCTAAAATCATGATTACAAGAAAACCCGAGCACGACATGGCAAAATACTACGGTCCGTACCTCAATGCCAATGTTGCGAGGAAAAGCATAGAAATGCTGCGGCGGCTTTTCGGAATATATACATGTTCAAGGAAGTTTCCGCGGGATATAGGCAAGGGCAGACCCTGCCTTTACTATCACATGAAGCAGTGCTTGGGCGTATGCACGGGTAATGTTTCGGCAGAGGAATATAACGAAGCGATTTCAAATGCAAAAGCGTTTCTTGACGGCCGCCACGACGCCGCCGTTTCTCAGATGGAGGCGGAAATGTACAAGGCGTCCGACGAGCTTAAATTCGAGAAAGCCGCTGCGCTCCGTGACAGCATTGAGGTGCTGAAGGGGATTTCGGAAAAACAGAAGGCCATCGTTAACAATAACCTTGAACAGGACTTCATTGCATATGCCTCCGACGGCGAAGAAGCCTGCATACAGGTGTTTTTTGTGCGTGACGGAAAGCTTTCCGGGCGAGATAATTTCAAGATGAAAAATACAGAATCCGAACGGCTCGAGGAAATATATTCGCAGTTTATTCTGCAGTTTTATGCGGTCGGAGGGCAGATTCCGAAAACGATATACCTTATGTGCGAGCCGGACGAAAAGGAGATTCTGGAAGAATGGCTTTCGGGGCTTAAAGGCTCAAAGGTTGCGATTTCCGTTCCGCAGAGGGGCGAAAAGCGAAAAATGCTTGATATGGCGGAGGCGAACGCCGTTCAGGCAATCGAAGCGATTAACCTTACCAAAACCCGCGAAAGGGCGATAATGCTTGAACTGAAATCGCTTCTCGGCCTTGCGAAAATGCCGAGGATAATCGAGTGCTACGATATTTCCCATACGGCGGGTGCGGATTCGGTAGGGGGCATGGTCAGCTATTACGATACTCACCCCAAAAAAAGCAACTACAGAAAGTTTAAGATTGAATCCGCCGCTGCCGCAGATGACTACGGCGCAATGAGCGAAGTGGTTTTCAGGCGCATAAACCGTGCTCTGGAAGGAGACGAAAAGTTTTTGCCGCTCCCGGACCTCATTCTTCTCGACGGCGGACGGGGGCAGGTTTCAACCGTCAGAAAGCTCCTTGCAAATATAGGTGTTTCGGTGCCTGTTTTCGGGCTTGCAAAAGATGATAAGCACAGGACGAAAGAGATTACATCGGATACAGAATCCATAACCGTTCCGATAAGGTCAAAGCTGTTTAGGTTTCTCGCCAATATGCAGGAGGAGGTTCACCGATACGCAATAGGATACCATAAAAATCTGCATAAAAAAAGCACGGTGAAATCCGGGATTGAGGGCATCCCCGGCATAGGCCCGGCAAAACATGCGGCGCTTCTCGAATACTTCAAAAGCGTTGAAAACATTAGGGCGGCGGATAAGGCGGCGCTCAGTAATGTCAAGGGCATAAATCCGGATCTTGCAGAGAGAATTTACGAGTATTTTAGAAAAAATAATGTATAAAAATAATTTCCCGGCTGAGGTATTCGGCCGGGAAATCGCTTTATTTATGAAGTCTGTTATATTATTTTGCATGAACTTCAATCGAATTGTCCGCCCAGTCAACAGAATTGTAAAGCCTTCTGAACTGCAGCGGCGTGCAGGATTCGATTTTTTTGAAAAACTGACAGTAAAACGAAAAGCTGCTGAAGCCCGACCGCATGGCTATGTTTGAAATCGATTCCTCCGTTTCCAGCAGCAGCTTTTTTGAATAAGCCAGTCGGCTTTGCATAATATATTGCGTTAATGTCATGCCGGTGTAGGACTTGAACGAGCTGCATGCATAGCTTTTGCTGAGATGAATACTGCTGCAAAGTGAATCGAGCGTTATTTCATCACGAAGATTTTCGTTTACGTATTTCATAATCGACGATATGTGCTTGGGATAGTTGCCGCCGGTATGATATTCCTTTGTGCACATAAGCGCAAAAAGCTCGGTCATGTAGGCTAAAAGCAGTGCGTCGGTGTAAAACTCGAGATTGGTTTCGGTATAATTGATTTTTTTGAAAAGCTCATCGATTTCAACCGTTGTTTCATAGTCGAAAACTCTGTACGGGTGCTTTTTGTCCGACAGCACGCTCTCCCACAGCTCCTTATAGTCGGGAACTGCCTTGTAAATGCTCAGCAAATCCTTCGAGATGAATATACTGCTGCTTACAAATGTAGTGTCATCGCTCGGGTTTATGCTGACCATCGCCTCGGACGGGAGTATATAAATCGCACCTCTTATAATAGGATAGATTTTGTCGCTTATGAGTATAAAGCCTCCGTTTGAGCCGCTCTGCAAAACTCCGAGCGACGCGATGGCGTTGAAATAAGAGTACCCTATGTCAAGCCCGATTTTTGTGCCGTTTGTGAAAAATTCGAGGGTGTTTGCCGCCGTGTCAATCAAAACTTTCAGGCTGTGC
>JAXGBA010000052.1:0-25281 GCA_034186235.1 Clostridia bacterium
AAATTCTGCAGTAAATCAATAGCATTTTAAGAATTACCCGACAAAAAACCCGTAGAAAATGCAATTTGAAGATTGAAACCGCCGGTATAAGCGTCAACATCAATCACTTCGCCGGCAAAATACAGGTTTTTCACAAGCTTTGATTCCATCGTAGACGGATTTATTTCGCTCACCTTTATCCCTCCCGAAGTTATAATTGCCTCATCAATCGGGCGCATACCTTTGATGTGCAGCGTAAAATCTTTCATTACCTCCAAAAGCGTCTGCCTTTGAGCCTTTGTAATCTGATGAATTTTTGTTTCCGGAGGTATTCCCGAAAGCTCAACCACTACCGGAATAAGCTTTTTCGGCAGAAGCTCATCAAGCGAGTTTGAAAAGTTTTTTCTTGAAAATTCCTCAAAGTCACGGATGATTCTTGCATCAAGCTGTTTTTCGGAAAGAGCGGGTTTTAAGTCTATTGACAGCGTTTGCCCGTCTATCTTTCTTAAGTGTGAGCTTGCGCTGAGAATAACCGGGCCCGAAACCCCGAAATGCGTAAACACCATTTCTCCGAAATCTTCATATATGATTTTACCGTTTTTATTTCTAATTTTGATGCCTATGTTTTTAAGAGCAAGTCCCATAAGGTCGTAAACCTCATCGGTTTCAAGCGGAACAAGCGAAGGCTTGGGCTCAATAACTGTGTGTCCCAGCTCCGATGCTAACCTGTAGCCGTCACCGGTTGAGCCGGTAACACTGTATGATTTCCCGCCGGTTGCGATGATAACCCTGTCTGCGTATATTTCTGAATTATCATAAGCTTTCACGCCGACGGCGCTTCCGTTTTCGGTCAAAACCGACTTTACACGGGTATTGTAAATAAAATCCGCACCCGATGTAATTTTCAGAAGAGTTTTGAGAACATCGGCTGCTCTGTCCGATTTTGGAAAAATCCTCTGCCCTCTTTCGACTTTTGTTTCCAGCCCGTTATCATTTAGAAGTCTTATAAGATCATCGTTTGTAAATGTATAAAATGCGCTGTACAGAAAATTGCTGTTAACCGGGACATTTGATATAAAATCGGAAATATCCGCAGCGTTTGTTATATTGCACCGCCCCTTGCCGGTAATAAGGAGTTTTTTGCCCGGTCTGTCATTGCGTTCAATAACTGCAGTTGCTTTCCCGGCTTTGAGGGATGCATATGCTGCTGCAAGGCCGGCCGGTCCTCCGCCAATTATCAGCGTTTCGTAGTGCTTATTCGTTTTTTTCGTAGACATCGTACTCATCCCAGATACCCTCAAGCTTTTCGAAAGTGTTGTAAACATCATTTTTTTTGCGCATGCCGACGGCAAAAATCAGTGCATTGATAAGACTCAGCGGAGCAACAAGCGAATCAACAAACGACGCCATATTGCTGACAGCAGTAAGCGCAAAATCGGAATATGGTACGAGCGGAGAACTTTTTGAATCAGTTATGCTTATAACCGTGCTTTTGCGGTCTTTTGCATATTTAAGCGCCTTAACCGTCCGCCTTGAATATCTCGGAAAACTTATGCCGACAACAACATCGTTTTCCCCTATCCTTAGCAGCTGTTCGAACATCTCGCTTACGCTGTTTGTGTGAACCGAAACTACGTTATCAAATATGAGATTAAAATAAAAACCGAGAAAAGACGCAAGTGCAGCTGAACTTCTTACGCCGAGGATATAAATCTTCCGCGCTCCTAAAATCGCCTGTACGGCATTTTGAAAAGTATTACTGTCAGATGCTTCAAGCGTGTTTTTGAGGTTCTCCATATCCGACTGCAAAACGGCTTCAAGTATATGGTGTTCATCGGTTCTGTCGGATGCTATTTCCATTCTCTGCACTGCTGTAAGCTTGGTTTTTATTAAATCCCTCAGCGCAGCCTGAAATCCCGGGAAACCGTCATATCCAAGCTCGGATGCAAATCTGACAACCGTTGATTCGCTGACTCCCGCAAGCGAGCCGAGCTTTGCAGCCGTTATATATGCCGCTTTGTCATATCTGGTCAAAATGAAATCAGCGATATGTTTTTGACCTTTGCTTAAAGAATTATATTTGCTGTCAATGGCTGCCAATAAATCATTTCTCATAATAATCCCTCACATAGAAAACTGGGACAGGTTTTTCCTGTCCCGTTTATTTGTTATTATCAAACCGGATGGGTTTTGTCGTTCATATTGACAAGATTAGGGTCAATGCCATACTTCCCTGCGCGCCTGAATTCAAAGAATTTCTTTGCTACCTGCGGCAGCAGTGCATAAGAAAGCACATCCTCGTCCTGTTCAAAATACTCGTTCATTTCTTTGCGAAGCGAATCAAGTTCAGGCTTGAGATTATCTGCCGGGCGGCAAGTAATCGGCTTATCGTTACCGATAATTTTCTTTCTTATTTCATCGGAAATCTCAACCGGAGTTTTACCATACTCACCTTTAATAAGGCCTTTGAATTCCTTGGTTACGATTTTATATCTTTCACCCGAAAGAACATTGAATACCGCCTGTGTGCCGACAATCTGGCTTGTAGGTGTAACAAGCGGAGGATATCCTGCGTCTTTTCTGACTCTCGGAACTTCTTCCAGAACCTCATCAAGCTTTTCAGCTTTGCCCTGTTCTTTGAGCTGCGAGATAAGGTTTGAAAGCATTCCGCCTGGAACCTGATAGCGAAGCGTGTTTACATTAACACCGAGAACCTTGGGGTCAAGAAGGCCGGAAGCAAGGTATTTTTCACGCAAATTCTTGAAATAATCCGTGATACCGTTAAAGCTTTCAAGCTTGATACCCGTATCATAAGGTGTTCCTGCAAGTGCTGCAACCAGAGGTTCGGTTGCGGGCTGCGATGTTCCCATAGCGAGAGCCGAAATTGCGGTATCAACTACATCAACGCCTGCTTCAATTGCTTTAAGATATGTCATTGAAGCCACACCGCTTGTATAATGTGTGTGAAGCTGAATCGGGATTTTGACGGTGGATTTAAGCTTCTTGACAAGGTCATACGCCTCGTAAGGAAGTAAAAGTCCTGCCATATCCTTTATGCAGATTGAATCCGCACCCATGTTTTCAAGTTCTTTTGCAAGCTTGGCAAAATACTCGTTATTATGCACGGGACTTATTGTATAAGAAAGAGCCGCCTGCACATGACCGCCCTCTTTTTTGCAGGCGTCAATTGCGCATTTAAGGTTTCTTACATCGTTAAGAGCATCAAAAATTCTGAGAATGTCAATGCCGTTGGCAATTGACTTCTGAACAAAATACTGTACAACATCGTCGGAATAATGTCTGTAACCGAGAATGTTCTGACCTCTGAAAAGCATTTGAAGCTTTGTATTTTTTGCAATAGCTTTAATTTTTCTGAGCCTTTCCCAGGGGTCTTCGTTAAGGAATCTCAGGCAAGCGTCAAAAGTTGCACCGCCCCATGCTTCCAGAGAATGGTAGCCTACCTTATCCAATTTATCAACGATAGGAAGGATTTCTTCGGTTGTCATTCTTGTAGCAATCTGAGACTGATGAGCGTCTCTTAATATAGTTTCGGTAATACCGACCTTAGCCATAATAGTTTACCTCCCAAATTTTATTTGTAAAGTGCCAGGAATACGCCTGCCGCAACGGCAGAACCGATTACGCCGGCAACATTCGGACCCATTGCATGCATAAGCAGAAAGTTTGAAGGATTTTCCTGCTGACCTACCTTCTGCGATACACGAGCTGCCATAGGAACGGCCGAAACACCGGCAGAACCGATAAGCGGATTTACCTTGCCGCCGCTCAAGTGGCACATAAGTTTTCCTAAAAGTGTTCCGCCTGCGGTGCTGATAGAGAAAGCGCAAAGCCCGAGCACGATAATCTTAAGCGTTTTTGCGGTAAGGAACATATCCGCAGTTGCGGTAGCTCCGACCGTCACACCAAGGAAAATAGTTACTATGTTCATAAGCTCATTCTGAGCAGTTTTGCTGATTCTGTCAACCACTCCGCTTTCCTTCATAAGGTTGCCGAGCATAAGCATTCCGACAAGCGAGGTTGCGTCAGGAACAAGGAGAAGAACGACAATGGAAACCACTATAGGAAAAAGAATTTTTTCCTTCTGGCTTACAGGTCTTAACTGCTCCATGACAATCATGCGTTCTTTTTTGGTTGTAAGCGCCTTCATGATAGGAGGCTGAATGATAGGCACGAGCGCCATGTATGAATATGCCGCAATAGCAATAGCCGGCAAAAGGTGAGGCGCAAGTGTTTTGGTAACGAAAATTGCCGTAGGACCGTCGGCACCGCCGATAATACCTATAGCGCAGGCCTCAAGCATATTGAAGCCAAGGAATATAGCACCGAGAAATGTGATAAACACACCAAGCTGCGCTGCAGCACCGAGCAAAATTCCTTTAGGATTGGCAATCAGAGGACCAAAGTCCGTCATTGCGCCGATACCAAGGAATATAAGCGGAGGATACACGCCCAACTTAACGCCGAGATAAAGTATATCCAGAAGTCCGCCCTCGTGCAGAACCTTACCGTAATCAATGCTGGTCCCGACATACCATTCCGGGTGCATCATGCCTCCGAGCGGTATGTTGGCAAGAAGCATACCGAAAGCAATCGGCAGAAGAAGCAGCGGTTCAAACTGCTTTACAATTGCAAGATACAGGAGAAGACACGAAATCGCAATCATTATAAGCGTTTTAACCGCATCGGCTCCGTTCATATTAAGAATCATATCCGCTATTGCGGTATTCTTAAAAAAGTCTATAAAACCGTTTAATAATTCCAACGAAATTCCTCCTTACGAATCGTTATACCGAAATCAAAATTATGAAAGCGATACAAGAAGGTCTCCGGAGTTAACTGACTGACCCTGATTTACATTGACGGAAGCAACGGTTGCGTCCTTGGGGGCAACGATTTCATTTTCCATTTTCATAGATTCGAGTATGCAGAGAACATCGCCTGCTTTAACCGAATCGCCAGGCTTTACCGTAATTGACATAATAGTTCCGGGCATAGGCGAATTTACAGCCGTTGCGCCAGCGGGAGCTGCTGCGGGAGCCGGTGCAGCCTTGGGTGTTTCTGAAACAGCCGGAGCAGATACTACAGGCGCTGCCGCCGGAGCAGATACTGCGCCGCCTATTTCTTCAACTTCAACTTCGTATGATTTACCGTTTACATTAACAACAAACTTTCTCATATCAATAGATTCCTCCTAAAAATTATTATTGAAATTCTGTACTCTTGCAGCCTGATTCCAGGAGGAACCGAGACGCTTTACAGATTTTATTTTAAGATTGTATGTGCTTGTATTAAGGCTTGCAGCAATTGCCGCCGCAATAACCGCAACAAGTTCGGTATCGTCCTCGGCAGCAGCCGCCGGTGTGGGAACACTTACCGGAGCCGGAGCCTGAACCTTTTGCGGCTGACTCTGATTTGCAAAAATCTTTTCAAAGAGTTTAAGCACAAGGCAAAGTATTATAAGAATGAGGAAAACAACACCGATACCGAGGATTGTAACCTCAATGCCCGTACCGATATTACCTTCAATATCCTTTTTTCCGGATGAAGAAACTTCTTTGAACGAATATCCGTATTTGTCGGCGAATTTTGCAGCGGCCGAACCCTTTTCGCCATATATTACGAGGGAGTCGGAACAGCCGTAAAATGCGGATTTCGAAATTTTGGTTACAGTTGCCGGGATAGTAATCTTTTCAAGCCTGAAGCAGTTAAGAAACGCCTGTTCACCGATTTCTGTGATATCTTCGTCTTCAATTACAACTTCGCGGGTCATTCCTTCCACACCCTGAAACATTCCGGCGGAAAGCTTGGTCATTCCCATTTGAGAAAACGCCGTAATCGTAAATGCGCCTGTTTCGGCATCATAAGTATAAGGCTGATTATCTGCCGTCTGCGCATTTGCGGCAAAAACCGATACCGAAAGCGAAAGCAGAACGGCAATGATAAGCAAGAGTGCCGCTGTTTTTTTGAATTTAGTCATCATACCGCCTCCCGATTACAAAGGCATATTGCCGTGTTTTCTTGACGGTGACGAAACCCTTTTGGTTGCCAGAGTTTCAAGGGTACTGATAATCATGGGTCTTGTAGCGTCGGGCTCGATTACATCATCAACAATGCCGCATTTAGCCGCAATATACGGGCTTGCATATTCTTCTTTATATTTTTTCGCCATTTCATTGCGCACCTTAATCGGGTCGCTTGATTCGGCTATTTCTTTGTTATACATAATTCCAGCTGCACCGTCAATGCCCATAACCGCAATTTCGGCTGTCGGCCAGGCGAAAACAACATCTGCGCCTGTTTCTTTGCTGCACATAACATTGTAAGCATTGCCGTAAGCTTTTCTGATAACCACATTGATTTTCGGAACGGTTGCACTTGCATATGCATAAATGAGAGCCGATGCATGACCGGTGATGCCCATCTTCTCCTGGCATTCGCAGACCTTAAAGCCCGGAACATCGGTAAGCGTAACAACCGGAATGTTGAAGCAGTCGCAGAAATTAACGAAACGGGCTGCTTTCTCGCAGGCATCAACATCAAGTTTACCTTCGTTTTCGGTAGGCTGATTAGCTATAATGCCTACCGTCATGCCATTCATTCTCGCAAGACCGATAACAATGTTTTTTGCATAGGACTTCTGCATTTCGGTAAACGAACCTGTGTCTGCAATTTGCTCAATAACCGCTTTAACATCGTAAGAGGCAGCGGAATCATCGGGAACTATCGTGTTAAGCTCCGCCGAAATTCTGTTTATATCGTCCGTTATAATGTTTTCGCATTCGCAGAGGTTGTTTGAAGGAAGGTATGAAAAAACCTTTTTAACTGCTTCAAAGCACTCATCCTCGGTTTCAAAATTGAAATGTGAAGTGCCGTTCTGGCACGGGCATACATCACCCTTTTTACCGGTTGAAGATTCAATCATCTCGGGGCTGTGAAGGAACATCTTCCCTTTACCCTTTACAAAAAATACAAGGTCGGACATGGCCGGTGAAAATGCTGCACCGCCGGCACAAGGACCGACAATAACCGAAATCTGCGGTATCACGCCCGAGCACTCCGCTGATTTTTTGAAAATCTTACCGTAACCCGAAAGAACTTCAACGCCATCCGCAATTCTTGCACCGTCAGAATCAAAGATACCGATAACGGGCGCACCTGTCTTGAGCGCCGCATCCATGGTGTTGCAGATTTTTTCCGCATGAAGGCGGCTGACAGCGCCTTCCATGACTGTAAAGTCCTGCGCATAAGCATAGGCGAGCCTTCCGTCTATAGTACCGTGACCAGTAACCACACCTTCACCGCTGTTCCCGAGCAGAGCACCGATTTCAACAAAGCTGCCTTCGTCAAAAATCTTAGCGATACGCTCACGAGCCAACAGCTTGCCGGCAGCGTTTTTTGCGCCGTTTTGCTTCAAAGCGCTTTTGCGTGCCTGCAAATCATTCTGCTTTTCGATTGTAGTCATAAGCTTACCTCCGTAATATATTAAAACATAATTATATAACATAAAATCGGGATTGATTTTCAAAACATCCCATATTCTGTATATTCTACATTAATTCTTCTTTTTCCTTCAAAATTTATATAAAAATTTTAATTTGTTCCGCAGGAACCGCATCCTGTAAAATATCCTTTAAGATTAAGGTAAAAAGTTCCGTCCGATAGCTTTTCAAAACGGCACATTTTGAGTACCGGTTCAAGATATGCGGACTTTGAATAAACATCTTCGATGCCTTTTAAATCTATAGAATTAAGCACTGCCTTGGCAATTAAGTATTTAATCTGTAAATTTTCTTCATCAGCCATAAAAATTTCGGTAAATTCGGCAGATCCGTCTGTGATTTCAAAAATGCCTATTCCAGAAAAACCGTTTTCTTTTGCAACCATTATGTGTATTTTGGCGGAAAGCTCAAGGGGCTTTCCGTGCTTTTCG
The DNA here is from genome assembly GCA_034186235.1 of Clostridia bacterium. Taxonomy (GTDB): domain Bacteria; phylum Bacillota; class Clostridia; order HGM11514; family HGM11514; genus CAKSKB01. The sequence goes on from JAXGBA010000052.1 coordinate 7,931, forward strand.
CAAATATCCTTTATGTTGTAATAATCCTCCGGCTCCGCCGGTTTTATTGTAAACATTTTATCAGCTGCCTTTCATGAGATTTTTAACCTCTTTATCAGTAAGATACCTCCACTGTCCGGGTCTGAGTTTACCTATATCGACACACCCTATCCCCGTTCTGATGAGCGACGAAACCGTGCACCCGACCGCCTCAAACATGCGCCTTACCTGCCTGTTTCTGCCTTCGTGAATTACAACCGTAACCTCGCAAGCCTTATCGTAAACACTATTGATCGTTATTTCTGCCTGGGCGGTTTTTCTGCCGTCAATCAAAACTCCGCAGCGCAGCCTGTCCGCTTTTTCCTCATCAAATCCGCCTTTGACAACAGCGTGATAGGTTTTCTTGATGTTGTGCTTGGGGTGAGTCAGCTTGTATGTAAAATTACCGTCATTTGTAAGAAAAATGAGACCTTTTGTATCGTAATCAAGCCTGCCTACAGGGTAAAGCCTGACATCGGATTCAACCAAATCCGTTACCGTGCGCCTTTCAAATTGGTCGGACACTGTCGAAACAACTCCCTTCGGCTTGTTGAGTGCAATATAAACCGTTTCGGTTTCCGGAAAAACCGGTTTGCCGTCAAACTCAACTATATCGGTTTCCGAAACGCTTGTCCCGATGGTATCCACAACCCTGCCGTTAACTTTAACTCTTCCGGCAAGAATCAATTCCTCGGATTTCCGCCTGGATGCAACCGAACATTCCGCAAGATACTTTTGCAGCCGCATTAAAACACCTCCAAATAACTCCAATATACAGTATAACACAATTCCTGCGGTTTGTCACTACCTAATTTTAAAAAGTGAGTCAAAAATATGACGCACCGCTTATTTTATTCTTTCCACTCGATGAGATTAAGTTCATTGCCGCCTTCGTCAAATGTTTTTACATCGTTGTGCGCAAAACTGCACTTTACTTTATTGTCAAACCATTTGAAACCGACGTTAGCCCGAAATTAAGTTCACCTGCCCGCCTCTGCGCATCGGCAGTAAAAAATCAATTGTAAAAGCTTTGTCTGCGCCATATGCAGCGCCCTTTTAATTCAGGTATTGAAAAAATTAATACGGAAGGCGGGATTTGCTCTGTTCAGGCAAGGTTGTTGCTGTGGATTATGCAGCTTTATGACATTTTAAACGGCAAGCAGCCGACTGCTTCTGTGCCGCCGAGTGCGGCTATGAAAATGAGTTTTATTTTTCAAAAGCTTTTAGGCAGAAAGAAAAAGTTACACCGAGCCGCTACAGGGAAGAAAAAAAGATAAAATAAAAACCCGGGAAAACCGGGTTTTTAAGGTATATATCAGTCCATGCTTATTTCGATATGGTCTTTATCCTTGCTTTTCGACTTGATAAGATTTGTGATTTTCTCAACAGCGTCGGGAATATAATCAACAATCTTGTCAAGCGGATTTTCAGATGTGTTTACCGGAAGAAGCTTAATCTGATTTTCTGCAACAACCATAAATGCAACCGGCTGAATCGAAACGCCTGCGCCGCTGCCGCCGCCGAAGTTGTTGGCATCTTTGTAATCCTTCTTTGCAGGAATGTCCGAACCGCCTGCCGCAAACCCGAAAGAAACCTTGGAAATAGGAATTATAACCGTACCGTCCTTGGTTTCAACCGGTGTGCCGACAATTGTGTTGACATCAACCATTTCCTTTATGCTCTGCATCGCCGTTGCCATCATGCCCTGGATAGGATGCTCACCCATTTAAAACACCGCCTTTAAATTATTTATTGTTTTTTATTATCGGAAGTACCGCAGTGAATATGTATATAATATCGGCAATCGTGAGCCGAAGTATACAATCAGCCGCAATATGCTTCTTTTTTGAGTTAAAATCCGGAGAAATATCTCCGCTCATATTTTTGATTTTGAAGTTTCTGTCCAGAAACGCAAATATGTTATAATAAAGTCCGCTCACCGTGCCGTACATGACAGCGGTCACGGCAGCGTCGGAAAATCCGCAGCAATATTCAAATTCAAGTTTTTCAATAAGCACTCGTTTTTTGAGTCTCAAAAGTGCTTTTTTAATATCCCCGACATTATTATACCATAAATTTTTGAAATTACCAATACCTTCTTCGGTTTTTTTATCGTTTTCTTTGATTTTTTTTTGCTCTGCCGTTGTTTTTTCCGGTTTTGGGAAAAAAACAACCTTAAAAAAGCCCAGTTTTACGGCAATATACTTTTTTTCTTCTGAAATTTCGGCTATGAGCCTTACACGGACAAATAAAATTGCGGTCAAAACAGCAGCGATAACTGCGATAATTATAAGTGCAATACGCATAGAATCCCACCTTAATCCATAGGAATTGTAAGCTGTTCTGAGGCGTTGACCATTTCCGCCAAAACATCGACCCCCGGAAGGTCATCAATCGATGAAAGTCCGAAAGCACGCAGGAATTCCTGTGTTGTTCCGTACATTATCGGACGCCCCGGAGACGGATGCCGTCCTCTTTCCTCAATCAGTTCACGGGAAAGAAGCTTGTTTATAACGCCCGAACAGTCAACTCCCCTGACCTGTTCTATAACCGATTTGATTGCCGGCTGATTATATGCGACAATTGATAAAACCTCGAGTGCCGCACGGGAAAGGTCGGGATATCTGCTCGGAAGAAGCAGCTTTCTTATCGGTTCAAAATACTCCGTTCTTGTGCACAGCTGGAAAGAATCGTCCATTTTTATAACACGAAGCCCGCTTTTTCTGTAGTTATATTCGCTTAAAAACTCATCCATAATCCCCGAAAGCTCGTCCTTCGGGATGTCAAGCACTTCCGACATTTTCAAAACCGAAACCGGCTCTCCGGAAGCAAAAAGCATTGCTTCTACAGTATTAAAAAGTTCATTGTTCATTATTATCATTCCTGCCGATTATTATTTCACCGCCGCTTTTTGAAACCGAAATTTCAGCGTCCTTTATAAGTTCAAGCACACCGAGAAACATTGCAACTATGTGCGGTCTTGAATTAAGCCCCTCAAAAATATCGATAAAACGGCATTGCTTTTCGGTTTTTAATTTCCGCCTTATGAAATTGATTTTTGATTTTACCGAAACAACCTCGTGCGTTACAATATCGCTGAGCAGCTTTTTAACAGGAACATTTTCTTCCTCCGCACGCATTGTAAGAAGTTCTTTTACAATCTCAAAAAGGTCAAGCGGTGTGGCGTTTTCAATAACATTTTCAATTTTTACCTTGCCTATATTATCCCGTGATTTAAAAAAAGTATTCTTTCCTATGCTTTCCCTGTCCTCAAGGAATGTGCTTGCCGCCTTGTATTTGCTGTATTCCAGAAGTCTTTCGACAAGTTCTGCTCTGGGGTCTTCCCCGTCATCATCCGTTTCGGGTTTGGGCAGCAGCATACGCGACTTTATATATAGCAGCTGCGCCGCCATTACCACAAACTCGCTTGTGACCTCAAGATTCGCCTGCTCCAGGCTTGCAAGATACTCGTTATACTGAGCCGAAATTTCGGCAATCGGTATATCGTAAATGCTGATTTTATTCTTTTTTATAAGGTAGAGAAGCAAATCAAGCGGCCCCTCAAACACTTCAAGAACATATGACGGCTGCTCCAACTTACCGCCCCCTTAAAGAATTAATTGCTCCGAAATCCTGATAAAGAAATTGAGAATCGGAATCTCTACCGCATTTATAAATCCTCCGAAAAAGCTGAACGACGTGAGAATAAGCAGAATTATAAATCCGAAGTGCTCATAAGTCAGCACAAAGCGGTATGCACGCTCCGGAAGAAACGCAAGCAGAATTTTCGAGCCGTCAAGCGGTGAAATCGGAACGAAATTGAATACCGCAAGCCCGACATTCATAACAATAAGCATTTCTAAGAAATGAATCGGAAGCCCGCTGTATATATGTTTTATATCCCATAAATAGACAAATACCAGCGATCCCAAAAACGCAAGCACAAGATTGGAAACAGGCCCGGCAAGACTTACAAGCACCGTTCCGAACCTGAAATTCTTGTACTTATTTGGATTTATCGGCACAGCTTTCGCCCAGCCGAAATGAAAGAAAAACATACAAAGCGCACCAATGGGGTCGAGATGCTTTAATGGGTTTAAGCTAAGCCTTCCCATTCGCTTTGCGGTGTCGTCACCGAGCAGATATGAGACATATCCGTGCGACACTTCGTGCACCGTAAGCGAAAAAAGCACAACTATAATTGAAATTATACTGCTTTTCAAAAGCTCTGTATCAATCATTTATAACACATCATTCCTAATAAGGTCTTCGTAGGTTTCACGCTTTACGGCAATGCGGCTTTCGCCGTTTCTGACCATAACCACCGCCGGTTTCGGAATACGGTTATAGTTGCTTGCCATTGAATAGTTGTATGCACCGGTGGAAAGCACCGCCGCAATATCACCCTTGCGCATCTTCTGAAGCCTTCCGTCCTTAATTATAATATCTCCCGATTCACAGCATTTGCCGGCTATGGTTGCAACATCGTCAAACGGACTTTCTGGATTATTTGCCGATACGGCTTCATATTCTGCCTCATAGAGCGCATATCTTGGGTTGTCGCCCATACCGCCGTCAACCGATACATATTTTCTGTGCCCCGGAATCTGCTTCACGCATCCGACGGTGTACAGCGTTATGCCCGCTTCGCCTACAATAGACCTTCCGGGTTCCATGATTATAAACGGCAGAGCAACGCCCTTTTCAGCCGCAAGATTTTTAATCACAAGTGAGATTTTTTCCATAAACTCTCCGTACGGAATCGGGTCGTCACGATGAGTATATTTTATGCCGAAACCGCCGCCGAGGTCAAGTTCCTTTGTTTCAAAACCGATTTTATCTTTCAGTTCCGCAATAAAAGCCATCATTTTTTCGGCAGCACATGCAAAAGGTTCGTAATCAAATATCTGAGAGCCGATGTGGCAGTGAAGCCCCGTTACTTCAATATTTTCAAGAGAAAGAGCTTCTTTTACGAAATCAAACGCCTCGCCCGTATCTATTGCAACACCGAATTTTGAGTCAATCTGCCCCGTTTTTATAAAGCTGTGAGTGTGCGCATCAACACCGGGCGTTACACGCAGAATAACTTTTTGGCGCATGCCTTTATTGCCCGCAATTTCGTCAAGCATATTAAGTTCGCAGTAATTGTCAACCATTATTCTGCCGATGTTGTTTTCAACCGCATATTTCAGCTCGTCTTCCGATTTGTTGCTTCCGTGGAAATAAATCTTATCGGCAGGAAACCCCACAGACAGCGCCGTGTAAATCTCGCCGCCCGAAACAACATCAACTCCAAGCCCTTCTTCCTGCACAATTTTATACATGCATCTTGTCGAAAACGCCTTGCTTGCATATATCACAAGCGCATTGCCGCCATAGAACTTATCCAGTGCGTTTTTGTACGCTCTGCAGTTGCGGCGGATTGCCGTTTCGTCCATTACATAAAGGGGAGTATTGTACTTTTCTGCAAGCGACACGCAGTCGCAGCCGCCGAATGTAAGATTTCCGTTTTCGGAAATCCCGAAGCTATCATTCAAAAACATTGGTATCACCTTCCTGAATATATATATACTATTATACAATATACCGGACGATTTTTCAAGCAAAATTTTATAAACTGATAATTTCACCTGTTCTCAGCATATAAAGGACGGAGGATATGGGCTTTTTGCCGAATTTTTTCTCAACTGCGGCACCGTACATCAAAAGCTGTGTTCTGTACCGGTCCGCAATTTCGCCGACAGAACCGTAAGTGTCGCTCTTGTAATCGATAATGAAAATTTCACCGTCTTTGATATAAAGGCAGTCGATTATTCCCTGAACCATTATTTCCTCATGGGTGTCCGGGTAAAAAGCCGACGAATCGAACGGCATTATAAAACTGTATTCCTTGTAGACTTTGTCAGCGGTTTTAATTTCTCTGAAAATGTCTGAATTTAGAAATCTTTTTATGACATTTATATCCACGGCATTTCTTTCCGTTTCGGTCAAAACGCTTTTTTCAACGAAGTAATCAAGCATGCTTTCCAAATCGCCTAATTCACCGCCGAAATCCAGATACTGCAATATGCTGTGATATGCCGTTCCGAGCATAGCGGCGGTGATTGAGCCGCCTTCTTTCATGAACTGCGGTGTCGGCACAAGATTAACGCTGTTATCGATTTGCCTCGGGTAATACACTACCCCGCCGTCCTCGGTTTCCGAATAGAATTTACTTTTAATTTCGCTTACTGAAAGCTTTGACGGAACCTCCGCCGCAGCTGCATACGGATATTTATAACCGAGGATTTTGTTCACATCGGGTATAAAACCGTAATCCTCTTTTACATCCGGAAATCTTACTTCAAAATAATGCGATGCGTAATCGGGGTAATCGTTAACCGTTACCTTTATATTGCAGTACGTGCCCGATTTCTGCAGAAATTTATCTATGCAGCTGTCCTCAAAAACAGTTGCCGCATGAAAACCCAAAGACGATAAAATCCAGTCGAGATACGAATTTGCACCAAGCGCCGCCCCGGCGGTATAACCGCTTTCATTCAGCGCAGCAGACCGAACCAGGCATTTGTCAATCTTTGCTGCCAGGCCGCCCTTTTGGTATGAAGCCGTTATTATAAGGTGCTGCTTTGCACGGGTAAGCGCCACATACAAAAGGCGCATTTCTTCAGCAATATAGTCATCTTTGTTTTTTTGCTCTATTGCAATTTTCGGCAGGCTCTTGTATTTAATTGCATTTACGGTATCGACATAATCTGCGGCAATTCCGAGTTCATCGTCGTATACAAAACGGCTTTTTGATTCGCTCAGTCTGAACTCGCCCGCTGTTTCCGCCAAAATTATGATGTTGTTTTCAAGCCCCTTGCTTTTATGTATCGTCATAACCGTAACGGAATCGCCCGTGTTGACATTTGCCGTGCCCATATCTTCTTTTTCTTCAAGCTGTTTCTGAAGATATGTTATAAACCTGAACAGGCCCTTGAACGATGACTGCGCATATCTTTTGCCCCAGTCGGAAAAACTTCTCAGTATTTTGGAGTCTTCCGCATAAACCGTATACATCATCATTTCGTCAAATACGGTGTTTATAAGTTCATAAACGCTGAGGATTTTCGAAAGCCTGCGCCAGCGGTCGAGCTTTTCAAAAAAGCGTTCCGCCTTTTTGCTTTTGTATTTTGTAAGACATGTGTAAAAATCGGCATCTTTGTCGGTGAGCCTTATGTCCACAAGCTCATCATCGGTAAATCCGAAAAGTTCCGAACGCAAAACCGCCACAAGCTCAATATCCTGGTGCGGATTATCGATAATTTTAAACAGTGAAAGAATAAGCTTTATTAAAGGCTGCTCCATGTAATCGTCGCTCATTTCGATATATGACGGTATATGGTAGGAGTCAAGCTGTGTTTTGAAAACAGACATATTTTTTCTTTTTCTCAAAAGTATAGTAAAATCACTGTATCGGCACGGGCGCATTGAATCGCCGTCAAACACCTGAAAGCCCTCGTCAACCATGGTTCGGATTTTGTTTGCGCAGTATTCGGATTCAAGCCCGAGCTTTCTCACTTCGTCCGCTGTACGGTCACCGGTGTCTTTCAGTTTATCAAAAAGCACAATCTCAACAGGATTTTCACTTTCGGGATAAATTCCGCTGAAATTAAGTTTCTCCGCTTCCGTATAATCAAGCCCCCCGCAGTCTCTGCACATCAGCTTTTCAAATGTAAAGTTCACAAACCCGAGAATATTTTCAAAACTTCTGAAGTTTTTGGAAAGAAGCAGACAGCGGTCAGTTTTTCCGGCATCTTTTGAATAATTGTTGTATTTTTTGAGGAACAGTTCCGGCTTTGAGTTTCTGAATTTGTAAATGCTCTGTTTGATGTCGCCCACCATAAATCTTTTGCCGCTTCCGGAAATCATATTCAGTATATGCTCCTGGAGGTTGTTCGTGTCCTGGTATTCGTCAATAAGTACTTCACAGTATTTTTCACGAAGCTTTAGCGCAACATCGGACGGCACATAAACTCCGTCTTTAAAATCCGTCAGGAGTTCAACGCATTTGTGGGATATATCGCCAAAATCCACAAGGCTTGCGGAAAGCTTTTTCAGGGAGTATCTTTTGTCGAAATCCTCTATCACATCGGCAAGAATCCCGATTATCTCTGCAGTGCCCGATTTCATCACATCAACATCGTGCTTTGTTAAATAATATATATTTTCTTTAAGATCATTTAGTATGGATTTTATGTAATTTCTCAAACATTTTATGAATTCCTTTGCATCCCCGTCGCAATCTTTTACGATAGCCATTCTTGAAAATCCGAGCTTATTTTGTGCAAAATCCGCTGCGGAAAAATATCCGTTTTTGACGGAAGATATGAAATCTTCAATAATACCCATGTCATCGCTCAAAGTTGTAAAATACTTTGAAATGCCGAAAGCTTCACCTTCGCTTTTTATAAATTCAAGCGTGCGCTCCGCTGCCGATTTCGCAATTCCGAGCATTTTGAGCGAGTAATCTTTCAGGTATTTTCCCCATACAGTATCATCCGGAGATTCAAAATCCGCTTCCGCTGCGGAATTTTTAAGCCAGTCGGTGTAATACGGCATTGTTCTCAGAAAATCATAAAATCTATAAATAAACTCCTCCGCCGAAGTATCATCGCGCCCCGAAAACGAATCCGCAAAATTTACGAACGCAGCGGCTTTCTCTTCATCTTCATAAAAATAATTAAATGTTTCGTCAAGCGCCTCCATGCGCAGAATTTTATCCTCGGTTTTTTGAATCAGCTCAAAATCAAACGGAAGGTCGGTTTTCTGAAAATTTTCTTTTATGATATTCTGGCAAAACGAATCGTATGTTCTTATGTCCGCCCCGCCGAGGAGTATCAGCTGTCTGCGAAGATGGGCGTTTTCGGGATGAGCCTCAATCTGTGCCGCAATTGCTGCCGAAATCTTTTCCTTCATCTGTGCCGCAGCGGCATTTGTGAATGTAAGAACAAGAATTTTATCAATATCCGCAGGATTATTTTCATCCGTAATCATTCTGATAACGCGTTCAACCAGAACCGCAGTTTTTCCCGAACCTGCCGCCGCCGAAACAAGCGTATCACAGTTTCTGATATTTATTGCCTCCGATTGCTGCTCCGTCCAGTTAACCTTACTCATTTTCAAACTCCTTTACCAAATCTGCGTATACTTCTTCATCATTCTTAAAATATTTCGTATTGCGGCATTCACCTTTTCCGCGGCAAACGCTCGCATAACCGCAGTATTTGCATGGGCTGTTATTTGCTCCGGCGTCTATCGGATTTATGCTGATGTCCCCCCGAAGGATTGCCGAAGAAAGTTCTTTAATGCTCTTCCTCACAGAAAGCCGCAGCAGCCTGAACTGCTCCGCTGATGCCGTGCCGCCTTTCTTTTTCTCTTCAATTCCGATATATCCCGGGTCATCATCCATGTCCATTATAATATCGCTGTTTTGCAGAATCAGACCTCGCATTGCATACCGCCCTTTGAGTTTGGCTTCAATTTCCTTTTGCTCAAGAATATTCTTTTCTGTTGCAAGTCCTGAGGAAAGTACACAGTACAGAACTCCTGCCGGCGCATTGTTTTTACCGCAGAGTGCGTCGAGATATGTTATAAGCTGAAGATTTTCGGCGTTATAAATGTCTTTGAGCTTAAGCTCCTTGCTTCCCGTTTTGTAGTCAACTATCCTAAGATATTTGCATCCGTCTTTTATAAGCATGTCCGCACGGTCAATTTTTCCGGTAATTCTAATGTTTTCTCCTCTGTCGGTTTTGAGATTCATATCGGAAACCCTGTCGCTGTCAAAATTGATTTCAAAACCTTCCGGGCGGAATTTGCTGTGATTGAATCTGTTCAATATATTGTAAAGGCTGCCCGAAAGCTGCCCCGTCAGCTTAGATAAAACATATCTGTATCTCGGCGAACTTAAAAACAGACCGTCAAGAAATTCCGGTGCCTCGCACCTTACGGCATTTTCCGTCATTTTTGTGCATGAATCCCTTGTAACGCTGCTCCAGCCGTTGTTATCCGAAACCTCCCTCACGCATCTTTCAAGAATTGAATGAACAAGCGTGCCGATGTCGGGCGCACTCATCGTGTAAACCTTTCTCGGCTTAAGCCTGAGGTTGTAGTTCAAATAATAGGAAAATGCGCATTTTGAGTAACTTTCAAGTTTTGAAACACTGCCTGAAAACCCGTTTTCATAAAGCTTCTTTACGGATTCTTCCGAAAGCGTTATTTTGCTTTTATCAAAAGTTTTACCGGCAATAAGCATGAGTTTCGATTTCCAGCCTTTTTCCGAAGCAAACCAGTCGTAAATGCTTCCGCGCGGCGCACCGTTTTCCGAAAAACGCTCAAATGTGTAGTACGGGCTGCCGACCTGCGGAAGGTCGGTTATTGTTTCTGTATTCGGAAACATTTCGTATATTTTAGGTATGATTTCGCTCGGGGCGGCTGAAGTGCCGTCCGAATTGGTTGTTCTGTACGAAAAATAAATTTTCTCCTCCGCGGCTGAAAAAATCTTGTACAGGATCTGCATTTCCGCAAGAGCACGGTGCTTTTTGCTGTTTGAAAGCTCGATTCCAAGCGCATCGAGAATGTCGCGGTCCGTTTCGTCAAATATCCCGCCGCCCGAAGGCGCAGGCGGAAACTCGCCGCTGCACACCCCCACCGCAAACAAAACTTTGATGTTTCCCGGCACAAACCTTGAAGCGTCAGATACCGTCACGCAGTCCGCAACCGGAGGGACGCTCCCTATACTGTTCTCATTAAGCCCCGATTTAAGAACGCTCATAAATTTTGAAAAGGACTGTTTTACATCCGGCATGAACTTTACCGCTTCATCAAGTGTGTTTATAAATATGTTCCACACCTGCGAATATTCTTTTGCCTTTTGAAACATACCTTCATTGTTCAGTTCGTCTATGATTTCACCAAGCTTTTCATACACCCCGAAATCGCAGAGAAACTCAAAAAAACAGCGTGCGTGGGTTTCAAAGTCATGTCTGCCCTTTGTGTTTTCTCTTAACTTTTTGAGCGGATGTATAACCGCATTTCTTGTGCGGCAGATTGTCTCTCTGTCATATTCTCCGTTTTTGAAAATTCTTTCGGTTCTTTTCTCCCAGATTTCATCGTCTGAAATTCTGTTTCCGTAAAGCCCATATGCAAGAATAAAGTTTTCAAAGGCGTCGGCGTCCTCTTTTGAAACAGGAGCAAATGCGGATTTAATGAGCATAGACACCGTATCGTAACTGTAATTATATTCAAAAATATCCGAAATTGCATATATAAAAACAATCAGTGCGTTTGTGTTAATGTTTTCTTTTCCGTCCATGAATACCGGAATACCGTTGTTTGAAAACACTCTTTCAATAAGATTTTTATATTCTTCCGCATTTCGGTAGCAAACCGCAATATCCCTGAACCGCTTGCCGTCCTCTCTGCAAAGGCGTATAATTTCCTGTGCGACCGCATTGACTTCGCTGTAAGCGTCTGCCGTTTTTATGATTTTAATTCCGTCAGAATCCGATTTTTCCGGAGGATACTTAAAATAATTAATGCTCAGATGCGCCGCTGCTGTTTTCTCAGAGATGGTCGCTGCTTTTTCAGTTTTGTAATCCATGCCTTCGGCAATGCGTTTTATATTGTTTACCGTCGGTTCAAAGCAAATCAGCACATCCGATTGCATGCTGTCCGCCGCAGCAGCAATGTGCACCTCGCAATATTTTGCAAAAAGCCTTATGAGCAGCCTTTCCTGGTTTGTAAAACCGCTGAACTTGCTGATTATCACTACAGACCCTGCAACGGAGTAAAGGTTGGGATTATCAAGCAGAAGCTTGTATGTAAAAGTCAGGTCATCGTCCGAATCGTTGCCGAAGCCGGCGGCCTTTTGGTTGTAACTGTCGAAAACCGTGGCGAAGTCCATCAGCTTTTCTTTGAGCATACCGCTTGAAGTTTCTATTTTAGACCTTACAAAATCAACATCAATTGCCGCATGCTTGAACTCCGAAACTGTTTTTGCAAGCATTGACGCAAATCCATATTTTTCGGCGCATGATTTATATATTCCGAGTTTTTCCGTATCGAGGACACTCTGCATAAGCATAACCTTGGAAGACGATGTAAGGTAGGAACCCGTAACTTTGCCGGCTTCTTCAAAAATCCTGCCTGCAAGCCGCTTAAAGCTTATAACCTCGAATCCTATTTTGGTAACATCGGAAAAATACTTCTCAGCCGATAGCGAGAACTGCTCAGGTACAATCAGAAATACATTTTTGTCCGTACAATGCGATATTATTTCCTTGCAGCGCAAATTCAGTGCATTGCTGTCGGTTCCGTATATAACATTAAGGCCCATATTACACCCTCCGTTTGCAATATATTTATATTTTAACACAAAAAGAATAATTTTTCAATTGTATATTTGCCGAAATTTTTGACAATACTTATTTTATCGGGAGGTAAATATATGCAGACAACGAGAAATATAATTATACTTAACAATCTTGGTTCGGAAAACATTGAACAAGCGATAATAATACTAAAGAACAAAAGTAAACTCTGCGCTCCGCAGGAGGATATTGTTTTTGAAGCGCAAAAGGTAATTGATGACTTTATAGCGAAAAACAAGAGGCAAGCACGCAGAATAAGAGAAGTTAGGTCGGCATTGGTTTTAATGCCTGTTGCGGCAATACTCGGGCTTATGATGTTTCTGATATTTAAGTTTCTGTAAAGCATATCGGGCGGCTTTCTAAAACCGCCCGATATGGCATTTTTACATCGGTTTTTGCCGCATTTACGCTGCTCGGAGCATACTTTTCACAAAGTGTATTTTTATATTCCAGTGCCGATATCATTGTTATCTCCCGACCATGTAGCCACATCATAAACAAAGTGACATCACGGACATACTTCTCTATTGTATTTGCGCTCTTTTCCTGTTCAATCAAATGTGTCTTAAAGCTTAAAACAAGTTCTTTTGTAATTTTTTTCATTCAAATCAACTTCCTTTCCTGTATGTATTTTACCACTTATACAAACAGAATCAGAAGTTATCAATGAATTTAATCGTTCTGAAAAAACATTTCAATAAAGCAATAAAAAAAGAACTGCAGTTTACTACAGTTCCTTTTCATCGGTTAGATTATTTTACAACAATTTTTGTAACGTTTTCTTTAAACTTTGCGAGTTTTTCGAGCGCAAGGGCGTAGGTTTTATCGTTTACTCCGAAGTAAATTTTAACCTTAGGCTCGGTTCCTGACGGACGAATAGCAAATGTTGAATCGTCGTCCAAAGTAAACAAAAGCACATCCGATACCGGAAGAGTCAAATCTTCTGTTTTTCCGTCGGCATAGGTTTTTTTGCGAAGCTTGTAATCTGCAATTGCTTTAACCTTTACACCGTCAATATCCTTCGGCGGATTGTTGCGAAGCTCGGAAATTATTTGCTTGATTTTTTGAACACCCTCTATGCCTTCAAGTGTGATTGCCTTCAAATCCTCGGCATATGCTCCGAAACGGCTGAATATGTCTTCAAGCACATCAAAGAGCGTTTTACCGAGAGTTTTATAATAGGCTGCCGCTTCACAAACAAGCATACAAGCAACAACGCCGTCCTTATCTCTTGAATGGGTTCCTGAAAGATACCCGTAGCTTTCTTCAAATCCAAAGAGATAAGTGTAGCTGCCGTCTTTTTCAAACTGTCTTATTTTCTCGCCGATAAACTTAAAACCGGTAAGAACATTCATGCAGGTAACGCCGTAGCTTTCGCACATGCGGTCGGCAAGATATGTTGAAACGATTGTCTTGATTACAGCGCCGTTTTTCGGTAAAGTTCCGTTTGATTTTTTGGAAGAAAGCAGATATTCAAGCAAAATTACACCAATCTGATTGCCGGTAAACGAGTCGAATTTTCCTTCTTTATTTTTAGCCATAACGCCGACTCTGTCGCAGTCGGGGTCTGTTCCTATAATAAGTTCAGCGCCGGTTTTTGCCGCCAAATCCTCAGCAAGGTAAAAACCTGCCTTATCTTCCGGATTAGGCGATTTTACGGTAGAAAACGCCGGGTCGGGCTTTTCCTGTTCAGGTACAACCCATACTTTGTCAAATCCTGCCGCCTTAAGCGCTTTCCTTACAGGAACATTTCCCGAACCGTGCAGGGGTGTGTAAACAATACCTAAGTCTGCTGTTTTTGCAATGCCCGGATTTTGTTGCTGTTCCAAGACCCTCGAAACAAATTTATCCTCATCCGCAGATGTAATCATTTCGATAAGACCTTTCGATACCGCTTCATCAAAATCCATACGGCGGACACCCGTAAAAATATCGGTTTTGGCAATATAAGATACAATTTCATCAGCCATTTCGGGGGCAATCTGCTCACCCGTGTCGCAGTAAACCTTATATCCATTATATTTCGGCGGATTATGGCTTGCGGTTATCATGATACCTGCCGCAGCGCCTTTTTCAAGCACTGAAAACGACAGAAACGGTACAGGTCGGAGAGCGTCCGAAAGATAAGCCTTTATCCCGTTTGCAGCCAGTATACAAGCCGATTCTTTAGCGAAAACATCGGAATACAGTCTTGAATCATACGAAATGCATACACTGTTCGACGCTTTGCCCTGATTATTTACATAATCGGAGAGCGCCTGCGTTGCCTGACCGACAGTGTATTTATTCATTCTGTTTGTACCTGCGCCGATAACGCCGCGCAGACCTCCCGTGCCGAATTCAAGGCTTTTATAAAACCTGTCCTCTTTTTCCTTTTCGTCAATTTTTTTAAGTTCGTCCGCCGTTTCGCTGTCGGCGGATTTAAGCCAAAGCTCATAAATTTCATTATAATTCATAATTCACACACTCCACAGAATACGACTGCCCGATTAAGGGCAGTCGTACAAAATTTTAATTAAAATCAGAATTCTATGCAGTATTGTTTAACCGCATCGCATACATTTGCCGGATTTGCGCTAACGGAGAGTACAAATTCAATAGAGAACTTTTCGGATACGCCTTCAAGCCCTTTAAGGAAGCCGATAAGCCCGTCAGCATCTCCTCCGGTGATTTTAAGTATTCCATCAATATATATATCGGTAATATCAAAATTCTGAGAAACTATACCTTCGATAAAACCAAGAAAAACATCGGGATTTGTGATGTTGAATTCTTCGGTATCGACAAGGCGCACACCGATATCAACATCATGCATAAGCCTGTTGCCCTTGTTAATGCAGACAACCATGCCCTCTGCATTGGCAGAAGCCTTATTAACCATATCGGTAAGCACTTTGGTTTTGCCGGTTCCTTTTTCGCCCATCAGTATTTTAATCATAATATATACCTCCCAATTAAAAATTATGTTTATAGATATATTGTACTATAGATTGGGAAAAAAATCAAGTGTTTTTTGTTTATTTGTTCAATCTTTTTTCAAGTTTTTCTTTTTGGTCCTCATAACCGGGCTTACCGAGGAGGGCAAACATATTCTTTTTGTAAGCTTCAACGCCCGGCTGATTGAACGGATTTACGCCGAGAATATATCCGCTTACCGCGCACGCCTTTTCAAAGAAATAGAAAAGGTAACCGAGGTTATATGCGTCAGCCTTCGGAACATTTATTACCAGATTCGGAACGTTTCCGTCGGTATGTGCAAGAAGCGTACCGAGAAAAGCCTTTTTATTTACATAGTCAACCGTTTTGCCTGCAAGGAAATTAAGACCGTCGCCGTCGTTATCTTCTTTTTCGATTTCGACATCGGCGGAAGGTTCGCCGAAAGAAACAACGGTTTCAAAAATATTTCTTACGCCGTCCTGAATATACTGCCCCATAGAGTGAAGGTCTGTCGAAAAATCAACGGCAGCCGGGAAAATGCCTTTGCCGTCTTTTCCTTCGCTTTCACCGAAAAGCTGTTTCCACCATTCGCCGACATAATGGAATGAAGGCTCGTAATTAACAAGAATTTCGGTTCCTTTGCCTTTTCTATAAAGAGCGTTTCTGATTGCGGCGTAGGTGTGGCAGTCGTTTTCGTCGTCGGAGTAGTCCATGCAGGCGTCCTGCGCACCCTTCATAAGCTGGTCAATATCCGCACCGCTCACAGCGATTGGGAGCAGACCTACAGCCGTAAGAACGGAAAATCTTCCGCCTACATCATCGGGCACAACGAAGCTTTCGTAGCCTTCCTCATTAGCCTGTTTTTTGAGAACTCCATTCGCCCTGTCAGTTGTTGCGTAAATTCTTTTTGCCGCACCTTCTTTTCCGTATTTTTCAATAAGCATTTTTCTGAAAACACGGAAAGCAAGCGCCGGCTCGGTTGTGGTTCCGGATTTTGAAATAACATTGACGGAAAAATCCCTGTCGCCCACAACATCGATAAGCTGCTTAAGATAAGCGCCGCTGATTGAGTTGCCGGCAAAGTAAATATCGGGAGTATCTTTTTGTTTGGAATTATAGAACGGCGAACCCAAAAATTCTATAGCCGCCCTTGCACCGAGGTATGAACCGCCGATACCGATTACGATGAGCACCTCGCTTGTTTCGCATATGCGTTTTGCGGCAAGCTTAATTCTCTCAAACTCGCCTTTATCATAATCGTAAGGAAGGTTAACCCAACCCAAAAAGTCATTTCCGGGACCGTTTTTTTCTTTAATCATTTTATTTGCCGAAGCAACTGCGCCGGACAAATATTCGATTTCATGCTCGCCCACAAAAGAGAGAGCATTGGAATAATCAAAACTCAATTTACTCATATTACACACACCTCTAAAATAAATATAAGTATATTTTACCCCAAAAACCGAATTAAATCAAGCCTTTTGATAAATTTTTGTCAAAAAACATAAATATTTTCGCCGCAAAAGGCAATATTGCAACTATTTATATGATATATCTCGCAGATTTTGAAGAATTTTCTTTTCGCGCCTTGAAATCTGCACTTGCGACACGCCGATAAGCTTTGCGGTTTCGCTTTGTGTTTTCTGCCTGAAATACCGAAGAATTACGATTTTTCTGTCCTCCTCGGAAAGTTCTGCCAGCAAATGTTTAATAATAATGCGGTTGTCTGCGTCGTCAAAACTGTCAGTTTTTTCGGAAATTGCGGCACCGTTTTCTGAAAGCTCGTCCAAAGACGAAACCGCAGAGGTGCTCTTTATCGCATAGGCAACCTCCTCTGCGCCGCAGCCAAGGGCGCCCGCAAGTTCGGAAACCGAAGCCTCCGCAAACTTCGGGTTTTGCCTCAGCCTGTAAACTTTAAGTGAAAGTTCCTTTAAGCTGCGGCTGACCTTTACAATCCCGTCATCTCTCAAAAAGCGCTTGATTTCG